>JAYVEG010000334.1:0-8052 GCA_043748985.1 Rhodospirillales bacterium | reverse complement strand
CGCCCGGCGGATGGCTGGAAGGACGGGCCCCTAGTCTCCGTGCTGTGCCCCGTCTACCGCCCAGCCCTGGAAGACTTTCACGCAGCGGTCGAGAGCGTGTTGACGCAGACCTACAAGAATTTCGAGCTCATCCTGGTCGACGACAACAGCCGCGACCCTGCTTTGTCGGAATACATGGCCAAGGTTGCAGCGTTGGACACCCGGGTTCGCGTGCTGCGCAACAAGAAGAACCTGCGGATCAGCGGCGCCACCAACGTGGCCCTGAAAGCCGCCCGCGGGGCCTGGATCGCGTTCTTCGACCACGATGACCTCCTGGTCGACGTCGCCCTGGAATGCATGCTGATGGCCGCACAATCAACCGGTGCGCGGCTGCTGTATTCGGACGAGGACAAGCTGGACCAGGGCAGCACGCTCATCATCCCGGCCTTCAAGCCCGACTGGAACCACCGGCTGATGCTGGGCGTGAACTACGTGTGCCATCTTCTGTTCGTGCAGAAGTCGCTGACCGACGAGGCCGGGCTGCTGGACAGCGTCTATGACGGTGCGCAGGACCATGAATACATCCTGCGTCTGTCCGAACACCTGCAACCCGCGCAAATCCACCACGTGCCGGAGGTCCTGTATCACTGGCGCATCACCCCGGGCTCCACGGCCGAGACGATCGCGAACAAGGGCTATGCAGTGGAGGCCGGCAGACAGGCCGTGTCCGACCACCTGGTGCGGATCGGCCGCCCGGCGGTCGTCGAGGTGATGGACGAACAGACCTTGTTCCGCCAGCGCTGGCCGGTGCAGGGCAAGCCCACGGTATCGATCATCATCCCCTACAAGGACCAGATCGAAACCACCCGGCGCTGCCTCGACGCCGTGCTGGCCCACACGTCCTATCCCGCCTTCGACGTGATCCTGGTCGATAACTGGTCCACGTCGGAGGAAGCGATCGCGTTCGCAGCCCAGGTGGCGCGGATGCCCAACGCTCGCATCCTGCGTATCGAGGAGGAGTTCAACTTCTCCCGCATCAACAACCTGGCCGCCGCATCCAGCAACGCCGACTTCTTCGTCTTCATGAACAACGACCTGTTCGTCAGCGACGCCGGCTGGCTCGATGCCGTCCTGGGCGAGGCCATGGACCCGAGCGTGGGCGCCGTGGGCGGCAAATTCTTCTACCCCGACGGCGGCATCCAGCACGCCGGCGTGGTCACGGGCATCGGCGGCGTCGCCGGCCATGTCCATGTCGGCCTGAAGGACGGCGACAACGGCTTCGGCGGCCGGCTGCTGTTCGCGCAGGAGATGTCGGCCGTTACGGCGGCCGGCGTTCTGGTCCGGGCCAGCGCCTTCCGCGAAGTGGGCGGGTTCGACGAAATGGCGCTGAAAGTGGCGTTCAACGACATCGACCTCTGCCTGAAGCTGCGCGCGGCGGGCTACAAGGTGATCTGGTCCCCGGATTTCGTGGCCGAACACCATGAGTCGCTGAGCCGCGGGGACGACGAACGGCCCATGCAGGAAAACCGCTTCTTCGACGAGATCGAGGTCATGAAGGCGCGCTACGGTTCCCTCCTGGAGAAGGATCCCTTCTACCACCGCGTGTTCGCGCTGGGCCGGCAAGCCTTCTTCGATCTGCGGGAACCAGACGACCTTGAATAAAGGCACGCGACGAGTGGAACATGTGCAGACCGAAAAGCCACGCCATCGCTGCTCCATCGTGGCCTGCGCGCGATGGGAAACGGACCATATCGTAGAATGGCTGACCTATCACGGCAGCATCGGCTTCGATCACGTCTATCTCTACTGCAACGACGACGACCCCTCGGCGCTATACGACGTCGTCCGGCCCTTCCTGTCGGGCGGCAACCCCTTCGTGACCTTCCTGCACTTCGCCCCGCTGGGCGAGCAGCGGCGCATGTACGAGCATTTCCTCAAGACAAGGCTGCTCGAAAGCGAATGGGTCACGTTCCTCGATATCGACGAATTCCTCTTCCTGGCGCGGGATCCGACGATCGACGGACTGCTCGCCCGGCGTGCGGCCGCGGCGGACGTGCTCTATTTCAGCTGGGTGATGTTCGGCAACAGCGGCCACGCCGAGCGACCCGCCGGCAGCGTGCTCGAGCAATACACCCGCCACGAAGGCGTCCTGCACCCATATACCAAGCTGATCGTGCGGACCCGGGCAGTCTCGCTCGATGCGGTCCGGGCGTCCGATAAGCCGTTTTGGCACCAATGGCCGGACACATCGCTCCGCCGGCTCAACGTCTTGGGGCACGACATGGCCACCTACTACGAGGGCTTCCCAGACCACGCGCGCGCGATCGTGGGCCAGGAAGGCATGATGCCCGCGATGCTGGGCGAGGCCGTCATCTGCCATTTCGCGCTCAAGTCGGAAGTGGATTTCGAGCGACGCTTACAACGCGGGCTTGCCGGGCAGTTCACCGAGCAGGGCGCCTGGAACGCGGAGAAGCAACTCGGCCGCCATCACGCGATCCTCGAATCGATGAACGTGGTCGAGTTCACCGCCCTGCGGGACCACTGGCGTCGGATCACATCACGGTCTTCCATCCCGGCCGCCGCACGGCCCGGCGCGGGGATAAACATCGCCGTGGGATGCCAGGCCACGCAAAGCTCGCTGTGCGAATGGTCTGTCCGCCCGACGCTGGAAGGCGATGCCGCAGGAGCCGTCAGCGGAGTCGTCACCGGCCGCTATCAGTTCCACACCGACGAGGAGCATGCGCCCTGGTGGCAGGTGGACCTCGGCGGCCCGCGATCGATCGCGCGCATGCGCCTGTATAACCGCATGGACGTCGCGCAGGATCGCGCCCGCCTGTTCCGGATCGATCTCTCGGACGACGGCGTCGTCTGGCGCGAGGTGTTCCGCAAGACCAGCCAGGATGATTTCGGGGGTGCCGACGGCGCGCCGTTCCAGGTGGTTCTGCCGACCCCGCAGACAGGACGGTTCGTCCGCATGACGTTGTTGACCCGGGCGTATTTCCATCTCGATCAGATCGAGGTCTACGAGACGGTTTAGTCCGCCCTCCACCCTCGCACTGCCGTTTGACCGAGGTTGGGCACGGATGTATTCATCCGGGGCATGTCCGATACAACTGCATTGGGGTCGTCCGAGCCGCCGCCAGCCGCCATCCTACAGAGGTTCGAAAGCCTCGGAGACAACTGCGAATTCGGCATGATGCAGCGCCATTACGGCGTGGAGCGCTTCAGCCTCCTGCGGTGGGGCTCGTTCGTGGGGGGGTTCGCAGGGCTGCTGACGGCGGTGCGGTTCCACTTCGTGAACGTCGGCGCCAACGTCGATCATCACATCAACGGCAACGAATACATCAGCCACGACATGACCTACGGCATCGTGTTCCACACCGACAAGATGGTGGGCACGATCGACCCCGACAAACTGGTGGCCAACGAGCGTGTGCGGATCGCCTACCTGGCGAGAAACCTGGTGGACGAGTTGCGAGAGGGCTCCGGCATCTTCGTCTACAAGCGCGAAAAGGGCATCGACGAGGCGCAAGTACGGGAATTGCACGCGGCGCTGCGCGCAATCGGCCCGGTCCGGCTACTATGGGTGGTGCCGGCGATGGACCCGGCCCAGGTCGGCATGGTGGAGCGTATCGGGCCAGACCTGATACGCGCCTATATCGACCGCTTCTCGCCGGACGAAGCCGTACTTTCCTATTGTTCTTATGAGGTCTGGCTGCAGATCTGCCAGGCCGCCCTCGCCCTGGTCGACAGTTGAACGACTGCCAACACCCCTACCGGCATCCCCAACGGGCACGCCGGCAATAGGCAATCACATCCCCAGGGCGCGGCGATACACGTCCAGCAGCGACTCCTGCTCCTCGACCTCGGCCGGCTCCAGCTTGCGGATGCGGATGATCTGGCGGAGCACCTTCACGTCGAAACCGGCCGACTTGGCTTCGGAATAGATGTCCTTGATGTCCGACCCCAACGCCTTGCGCTCCTCCTCCAGCCGCTCGATGCGCTCGATCAGGCTGCGCAGACGGTCGGCCGCTATGCCGCCGACCTTCGCATCGTCCTTGCCCAGGTTATCGATTGTGTCTTCGTCGGTTTCTATCACGTCGCTGGCCATAGGCTGCCTCGGGTCTGGAACGGGGTGGGGCTTAGCGGCCTGGCGG
Source organism: Rhodospirillales bacterium (assembly GCA_043748985.1). Classification (GTDB taxonomy): domain Bacteria; phylum Pseudomonadota; class Alphaproteobacteria; order Acetobacterales; family Acetobacteraceae; genus JBBROS01. Next base: position 3,916 of record JAYVEG010000334.1, on the reverse strand, counting down.
CACGGGGTCAATCACCAGAGCCACCCCTCAGGTTCGATGCCCCGCATCGGCCGCCGCGAACGCCGCCTTCTGCTCGGGCGAGGCATCCTTCTGGTGCTTGGCCTGCCACTCCTTGTACGGCATGCCATACACCGTCTCGCGCGCCTCGGGGTCCGACATCGCGATGCCATGCTCGGCCGCGGCCTCCCGATACCACCGGCTCAGGCAGTTCCGGCAAAACCCGGCCAGGTTCATCATGTCGATGTTCTGCACATCCGTGCGCTCGCGCAGGTGCGAAACCAGGCGGCGGAAGGCCGCAGCCTCCAGTTCGGTGCGGGCAGTGTTGTCAAGCTCGGGCATCGTATTCTCCTCGTCATCCACGTGGCGTGGGGGGGGGCCTGGATCAACGGGCGTACCACACTCATAGTGCCGTGCAACAAACGGGAGACGGCATGGCTTGGTCGGACAAGGCGGCACGCGCGGTGTTGCGGGCAATGTTCGACGCCGCGGTGGCAAGTGCGGACCCGCACCAGGTGCTTGCCGCCCATTTGCCACAGCGCCCTGCAGGCCGCGTCGTGGCGGTGGGGGCAGGCAAGTCCGCAGCCTCGATGGCCGCAGCGCTGGAAACGGCATGGCCCGGTGTCGAGGGCGTCGTCGTCACGCGCTACGGCCACGAATGCCCGACCGCCCGCATCCGCGTGATGCAGTCCAGCCATCCGGTGCCGGACGCGAACAGCGAGGCGGCGGCACGCGCGATCCTCGCCGCGGTCTCGGGGCTTGCGGCCGAGGACCTCGTGCTCGTCCTCATGTCCGGCGGCGCATCGGCGCTGCTGGAGCTTCCAGCAGACGGACTGACGCTCGACAACATGCAGACCGTCAATGCGGCCCTACTGGAAAGCGGCGCACCGATCGGCGCAATGAACGCCGTCCGCAAACACCTGTCCGCCATCAAGGGGGGCCGCCTTGCGGCAGCCGCGGCACCAGCCCGCGTCGTGACGCTGGCCATCAGCGACGTCCCCGGCGACGACCCGGCCACCATCGGCAGCGGCCCCACCGTCCCCGACGCCTCCACCTGGGCCGACGTGCGCGCCATCGCGTCGCAATACGGCCTGAACTTGCCCCGCACCGACGGCCCGGAAACGCCGAAGCCCGGCGAGATCGTCGCCGATGTGCGCCTGATCGCGACGCCCTCGATGGCGCTGGACGCCGCAGCTGCGGTCGCGCGCGCGCACGGCCTGACACCCATGATCCTGGGCGATGCCATCGAGGGTATCAGCCGCGAGGTCGCGATCGTCATGGCAGGCATCGCTCGCAGCGTGCGCGGCCACGGCCATCCCCTGCCCGCCCCCTGCGTGCTGCTGTCGGGCGGCGAGACCACGGTCCACCTGCCGGCCGGGCACAGGGGCAAGGGCGGCCGGAACACCGAATTCCTGCTCAGCCTCGCGGTGGCGCTGCAGGGAACGCCCGCCATGTGGGCGATCGCCGGCGACACCGACGGCATCGACGGCAACCAGGATGCGGCCGGCGCGCTCATCGCGCCGGATACCCTCGCCCGCGCCCGGGCCTTGCGGCTCGACCCTGGCGAGGCCCTGGCCGAACACGACAGCTACCGCCTGTTCTCCACCTTGGGCGACCTCGTGGTCACCGGCCCCACACTGACGAACGTCAACGATATCCGCGCAATCCTGATCGCGTAGCGGCGATCGAGATCGCCTGAGAGGTTTCCACCATGGCTCCACGGATCAAAATACGCCGGCGTCGCCGAACGAAGATCATCGCCACCCTGGGCCCCGCCAGCAGCTCGGCCGAGGTCCTGTCGCGCCTCTTCCATGCCGGCGCCGACGTGTTCCGGCTGAACTTCTCCCACGGCACACACGAGGACCACCTGGCCCGCATCACCATGATCCGCGCCCTGGAGGAGGCGACCGGACGGCCCATCGGCATCCTGGCGGACGTGCAGGGCCCGAAGCTGCGCGTGGGCCGCTTCCAGGCCGGCCGCGTCGTGCTGCAGACCGGACAGGAATTCCGCCTCGACCTCTCCTCGGTGCCCGGCGACACCCGCCGCGTCGCCCTCCCGCATCCCGAGATCATCGCGGCCGCCCGCATCGGTACATCCTTGCTGCTGGACGACGGCAAGCTGCGCCTCCGGGTCACGCGCGTGCGTGGGGATCACCTGGAGACGGAGGTCGTCACCGGCGGCCCGCTATCCGACCGCAAGGGCGTGAACGTGCCGGATGTCGCACTCCCCATCCCGGCGCTCACGCCCAAGGACCGCATCGACCTCGATTTCGCGCTGGCCCACGGCGTGGACTTCATCGGCCTCAGCTTCGTCCAGCGCGCCGAGGACGTCGCCGAGGCGAAGGCGATCGCCGCCGGCCGGGCCTGGATCATGACCAAGATGGAAAAACCCCAGGCCCTGGAGAACCTGGACGCGATCCTCGCCGAAAGCGACGCCGTGATGGTGGCCCGCGGCGACCTCGGCGTGGAATTGCCGCCCGAGGAGGTGCCGCTCGCCCAGAAACGGATCGTCCGCGCCGCCTGGCTGCGCGGCATCCCCGTGGTCGTCGCGACCCAGATGCTGGAAAGCATGATCTCCGCCCCGGCACCCACGCGCGCAGAGGCGTCGGACGTGGCAACCGCCGTGTTCGACGGCGCCGACGCAGTCATGCTCAGCGCCGAGACGGCAGCCGGGCAATACCCCTACGAGGCCGTCAACATGATGGACCGCATCGTGGAACGGGTGGAGCGAGACCCCGGATGGCGCAGCACGATGGAGGCCGGACGCCCCGCCCCGGAACGCATCTCCACCAGCGCAATCGCAGCAGCAAGCCGGCAGATCGCGAATACCATCGGCGCCGCCGCGATCGTAGCCTTCACCGAAGGCGGCAGCACCGCGCTGCGGATCGCCCGCGAGCGGCCCGATGTTCCCGTGGTGGGTCTGACCAACAACCTGGCCACGGCCCGGCGCCTGGCCGTCGTCTGGGGCGTGCACGCAGCCCTGACCGGAGAGGTCCACTCGATGACCGAGGCAGTAACCCGGGCAACCCGGATGGCCCGGTCAGAGGGCTTCGCAAACCCAGGGCAGGAGGTCGTGGTCACGGCAGGCGTGCCCTTCGGCGTGCCGGGAACCACGAACGCCCTTCGCGTCGCGACGGTGAAGTAGCAGCCCCCTCAGGCCGCGCGAACCTCGGCGACGAAGTCGGAAACCTCGCTGGAAAGCTGCTCCGCCTGAAGCGAGACAGTGCCCGCGGCACCCAGAACCTGCGTCGCCGCCGCACCCGTGTCGTTCGCCGCGTCGCGCACGCTGCCGATGTTCGTGGTGACGCGCTGGGCCGCCGCCGCGGTGTCCTGGACCGTGCGGGCGATCTCCGACGTCGCGGCACCCTGCTCCTCGACCGCCGAGGCAATAGAGGTCGCGATCTCGCTCACCTCGCCGATGGTCAGAGTGATCGCGCGAATGGCGTCCACCGCCTCCTTCGTCGCGGCCTGAACCTGCGTGATCTGGCTGGCGATCTCATCGGTCGCCCGCGCAGTCTGGCCGGCAAGGTTCTTGACCTCGGAGGCAACGACCGCAAACCCCTTCCCGGCGTCCCCAGCCCGCGCCGCCTCGATCGTGGCGTTCAGCGCCAGAAGGTTGGTCTGCCCGGCAATGCTGCTGATAAGCCCTACGACATGGCCGATCCGGTCCGCGGCTTCGGCCAGCGCCTTGACGATGCCGTCGGTGCGGCGGGCGTCGGCAACCGCGCGGTCCGCCACCTCCGCCGACTTGGCCACCTGCCGGCTGATCTCCCCGATCGAGGCAGCCAGCTGCTCGGCGGCGGCGGCAGCGGTCTGCACGCTGGCACTCGCCTCCTCGGACGCGCCAGCCACGGTGCCGGCCTGGTCATGGGCCCGCCCCGCGGAATCGCGCATCAGGCGGGCAGTTGCTTCCAGTTCG
>JAYVEG010000333.1:0-8104 GCA_043748985.1 Rhodospirillales bacterium | reverse complement strand
TCACCGCCATCCGCGACATGACGCCCATCCCGCACAACGGCTGTCGTCCGCGCAAGCGCCGTCGGGTCTAAGCTGCTCCGCCGCTTTCGGGCGGCACTGAATTCACGGGCGGTGTCGCAGGCAGCGGCGCCGCCCCGCATTGTTGGAGACGATCCATGCCCCTGCAAAGGAATTGGCAGAGCCTGATCAAGCCGGAAAAGCTCGACGTCGAGCCCGGCTCCGACCCCAGCCGCATTGCCACCGTGGTGGCCGAGCCGCTCGAGCGCGGCTTTGGCATGACGCTCGGCAACGCCGTTCGGCGCGTGCTCTTGTCCTCGCTGCAGGGTGCGGCCGTCACCGCCGTCCAGATCGATGGCGTCCTGCATGAGTTCAGCTCCATCCCCGGCGTCCGCGAGGACGTCACGGACATCGTCCTGAACATCAAGCAGCTTGCCCTCCGCATGCACGGCGAAGGCCCCAAGCGCATGGTCCTCACCGCCACCGGACCCGGCGAGGTCACTGCCGCCCAGATCCAGACCGGCCACGACATCGAGGTCATGAACCCGGACCTCGTCATCTGCACACTCGATGACGGCGTGAAGCTCGGCATGGAGTTCACCGTGAACATCGGCAAGGGCTATGTCCCCGCCAGTGCCAACCGTCCGGAAGACGCCCCCATCGGCCTCATCCCGATCGACGCCATCTACTCGCCGGTCAAGCGCGTCAGCTACAAGGTCGAGCCCACCCGAGTCGGTCAGGTCACCGACTACGACAAGCTCCTCCTCCTCGTCGAAACCAACGGCGCCGTCACCCCCGAGGACGCCGTGGCTCTGGCCGCCCGCATCCTCCAAGACCAGTTGCAGCTGTTCATCAACTTCGACGAGCCGCAGCTTGCCCGCGCCGACGAGCCGCAGGATGACCTGCCCTTCAACCGCAACCTCCTCCGCAAGGTTGACGAACTGGAGCTGTCGGTCCGCAGCGCCAACTGCCTCAAGAACGACAACATCGTCTACATCGGCGACCTCGTTCAGAAGACGGAGCAGGAAATGCTCCGCACCCCGAACTTCGGCCGCAAGTCCTTGAACGAGATTAAGGAAGTGCTGTCCGCCATGGGCCTCTCGCTGGCGATGAACGTCGTCGGCTGGCCGCCCGAGAACATCGAAGAACTTGCCAAGCGGCTCGACGAGCCCTTCTAGGCCACACTGAGGAGAAAAGAATATGCGTCACGGTGTAGCCGGCCGCAAATTGGGTGTTACCTCGAGCCATCGCGCCGCCATGTTCAAGAACATGGCCCAGGCGCTGATCAAGCACGAACAGATCACGACCACCTTGCCAAAAGCGAAGGAACTCCGCCCGGTCGCCGAGAAGCTGATTACCCTCGGTAAGCGCGGCGGCCTCCACGCCCGCCGCCAGGCGATCTCGCAGCTGCAAGATGAGGCCGTTGTCGACAAGCTCTTCACCGTCCTCGCGGACCGCTACAAGGCCCGCGCCGGCGGCTACGCCCGCGTGCTGAGGGCCGGGATGCGCTACGGCGACATGGCCACCATGGCCGTGATCGAGCTGGTCGACCGCGACGTCGCCGCCAAGGGCAAGGACAGCGGCCCCATCACCGAAAAGCCCGCCAACGACGACGAATAGAGTAGCACCGCCCTCGCCCGTTGGGCGAGGGCTGGGGTGAGCGCGTGCGGCACGCACTCACCCCTTTTGTCTCACCACGATCCGCGCCACGATGCCCTGACCAAAAAAGGGGAACCCCATCGTGCAACGCCGCTACCTGCCCGCCGCCGCCCTCGCCGCCGCGGCACTAGGCGCCACCGCTGCCAAAGCCGACACCGGAAAGGTTACCCTGTCGGATTGGGGCAGCTTCCACGTCGGCGGCAATCTGGTCCAGGTCTCTGGTAAACCGGTCCGCGAGGTTCTGTTCAGCCCCGGCGGTGTCCCCGCCAAAGTCGACCCCAACGGCACATACATGGCGGGTGCCCTCTACTGCCAATACATGGTCCCCTCGCCTGCTCGAGGAGCGGTTCCGCTCCTGATGTGGCACGGCGGTGGCCTCACCGGCGTCACCTGGGAAACCACCCCGGATGGCCGTGAGGGCTTCCAGAACTACTTCCTCCGCCAGGGCTGGCCCACCTACGTCTCCGACTCCGTGGAACGCGGCCGGGCCGGCTGGTCCATGTATCCCGACATCATTCCCGGCGAGCCCGTCTTCCTCACCGTAGAAAACCCCTACGAGCGATTCCGCATCGGCGACGGTCCCGGCAGCTACGCCCGCGGTACTACGCTACCCGGCGTCCAGTTTCCCGCCGACCGAGCGAGCTACCTGCAATTCACCAAGCAGAACGTCCCCCGCTGGACCACAACCGACGACATGGCCATTCAGGCCTACATCGCGCTCCTCGAAAAAGTCGGTCCCGCCGTTGTCGTGGTCCATAGCCAGGCCGGCCTGTTCGGCTGGCGCGTTGCCCAAGCCCGCCCGAGCCTGGTCCGCGCCCTCGTTCTCCTAGAACCCGCCACTATCGGCGATCCGGCCCAGGCCGCCGCCCTGAAGGACATCCCCCAGCTTGTCGTCTACGGCGACAACATCGCCCAGGACGCCCGCTGGCCCACAATCCGGAAGAACGGGATCGCCTTCGCTGAAGTGATCGGCAGGGCAGGGGGCCATGTCGACGTCGTCGATCTCCCCACGAAAGGCATCCATGGCAACAGCCACATGATGATGATGGACAAGAACAACCTGCAGGTCGCCGCCCTCGTCCAGGACTGGCTGGCCGCCAAGAACCTCTGGCGCTGAGTACGTAGGGTGGGCGTCAGGCCACCATCGCGGGTCTGGTTTCCACCACCATGGGCCCAGGAATACCCTACGACGCTGTCGCGCCGATCGTCCGCGCGAGGAACGCGCGCACCCGTACAAAACTATCCGCCGCAGCCGCCGGGTCGTACTGTTGTGCATGCCCCTCGGTGGCCCGGCGGGTCACCAGCGCCGGATTCTCGAACGAATGCCCGGCGCCGGGGTAGGTGTGGAGCGTGAAATCGCCCGCCACGACGTGCCCGAACGCGGCACAAGTCGCCGCCGGTGGACCCCAATCGTCCGCCTCACCCGCCAGCGCCAGCAGCGGCATCCCGCCATACCGGTCCGCGTTCCGGCAATTCCCGTAATAGTCGACAGACCCCTTCACCATGCCCGCCAGCGCGTCCGAATATGGATGCAGCGCGATCGTCGACGCCGTGCTGCCGCCATGCGACAGCCCTATGACAGCAAGCCGCGCTCCGTCCACTCCCGGCTGCGTCTGCAGCCACCGCGCTGCCGCAACAACGTCACCCGCCCGGTCGAACCGCGTCACCAGGCCCTGCCGGCTCGGCGCACAGACCGACACGACGCTGCGCGGCGTCAGGCTGTCCAGCACCAGCGACCCGTAGCCCCAGCCCGCCAGCCGATCCGCCCAGGTCATCATGTTCGGCGACAGGCCGCCGCAGCCGTGCAGCAGGATCACCACCGCCTGCGGCCCCGGCCCCGACGGCAACCGCAGCGTTCCCGGTAACGGCGCCGGCGCTGTCCGTGCCCCCGCGACCGGCACCGGCGGAATGCCCCCTTGCGAACCCGGTGCCACACATCCGGCCAAGGCGAAAAGCGTCAACATGCTCACCCCCGGCAGCCGAACCGCTGCGCACATCCTGAATCCCTTCCCGAATTGGTCGCAACCACGCCTTCGCCCTACAATCTATAGAACGATGTCCCGCCCCGCCCCAGCCCCCCAGCTTTTTACCGCCCCCGCAGGCCCCCGCCCGCTGGCCGAACGCCTGCGCCCCGCCGCCCTCGCGGACATCGTCGGCCAGGACCACCTTCTGGGTCCCGCCGGCACCCTCACCCGCATGCTCGAACGCAATGCGCTCGCCTCCCTCATTCTCTGGGGCCCCCCCGGCGTCGGCAAGACCACCATCGCGCGCCTTCTCGCCGACGCCGCCGGGCTCGAATTCGTCGCACTCAGCGCCGTCTTCTCCGGTGTCGCCGACCTCAAGCGTATCTTCGACGAGGCTGCCAAGCGCAGGGCAGACGGCCGCCGCACCCTGCTTTTCGTCGACGAAGTACACCGCTTCAACCGCGCCCAGCAGGACGGCTTTCTACCTGTTGTCGAAGACGGCACCATCGTCCTCGTCGGCGCCACCACCGAAAACCCCAGCTTCGCCCTCAACGGCGCACTGCTCTCCCGCTGCCAGGTCCTCGTCCTCCGCCGCCTTGACGAGCCCGCCCTCGAAAAAATCCTGGCCCGCGCCGAGGCCGAGGCCGCCCGCCCCCTCCCGCTCGAACCTGAGGCAAGGATCGCCCTCACCGCCATGGCCGACGGCGACGGCCGCTACCTCCTCAACATGGCCGAACAGCTCCTGGCCATGGCGCCTGGCGACCCGCTTAGTTTCGCTGGCCTCGCAGAGGCCATCGGCCGCCGCGCCGCCCTCTACGACAAGGACCGCGAGGAGCACTACAACCTCATTTCCGCCCTCCATAAATCCCTGCGCGGCAGCGACCCCGACGCTGCTCTCTACTGGTTCCAGCGCATGATCCTCGGTGGTGAGGACCCCCGCTACATCGCTCGCCGCCTTGTCCGCTTCGCCTCCGAGGACATCGGCCTCGCCGACCCGGCCGCCCTCACCCAAACCCTCGCCGCCTGGGAGGCCTACGAACGCCTCGGCTCCCCCGAGGGCGAACTCTGCATCGCCCAGGCCATCGTCTACCTCGGCACCGCCCCCAAATCGAACGCCCTCTACGCCGCCACCAAGGCCTCCGCCAAGGCCGCCCGCGCCACCGGCAGCCTCATGCCCCCAGCGCATATCCTCAATGCCCCGACGAAACTCATGAAGACCCTGGGCTACGGCGCCGGATACGACTACGACCACGACACCGAAGATGCCTTCTCCGGGCAGGATTACTTCCCCCCGGGCCTCGATCGCATGGACTTCTATCGCCCCAAGAACCGCGGCTTCGAACGCGAACTCGCAAAACGCCTCGCCCACTGGGCCACCCTCAGGAACACCAAGAATGGTTGAGACCCGCACCATCACAGAAGACGAGGCCGACATCCGCCTCGACCGCTGGGTCCGCCGCCACTTCCCGGGCGTCCAGCAATCCACCATCCAGAAGGCCTGCCGCACCGGCCAGGTCCGCGTCGACGGCAAGCGCGCCGAAACCGGCACCCGCCTCACGCCGGGTCAAACCGTCCGCATCCCCCCGATGCCCAGCGGCCCCCCGCCCAAGATCGAGCTGAAGCACGGTCCCGACCCCCTCCTGCGCCGCGAGCTTGAGCAGATGCTGCTCTACCGCGACGAATATCTCTTCGTCCTCGACAAGCCCCACGGCCTCGCCGTTCAAGGCGGACCCGGCATCACCAAGCACCTCGACGGCATGCTCGAAGGCCTCCGCGACGAAGGCGGCCCGCGCCCCAAGCTCGTCCACCGCCTCGACCGCGACACCTCCGGCTGCCTGGTTCTTGCCCGAACGCCCGGTACCGCCGCAAAACTCGCCGCCGCCTTCAGGGGCCGCGACGTCCATAAGACCTACTGGGCCATCGTCGCCGGCCGCCCCGTCCCGGTCGAAGGCCGCATCGACCTCCCCCTCCTGAAATACTCCGGCGCCCGCGGAGAGCGCAGTGTCCCCGCCACCCGCGAGGACGAAGACGCCCAGCGCGCCGTCACCGACTACGCGACCATCGACCACGCCGGCCAGAAGCTCGCCTGGATGGAGCTAAGCCCCGTCACCGGCCGCACCCACCAGCTTCGTGTCCACTGCGTGGCCCTCGGCGCGCCGATCGTCGGCGACCGCAAATATCACGAGCCCGATCAGAACGGCGCTGGCACCGCCATCATCGACGGCCTTAGTGAAAAGCTCCATCTCCACGCCCGCGCGCTGGACCTCCCCCACCCCGCAGGCGGCCGCCTCATCGTCGAGGCAGCCCTGCCGCCCCACATGCGCGAAAGCTTCGACACCCTGGGCTTCGAGGCCAAACCCCCCGCCAAACCCCGCCGCGCATGATCCACGGGTCCCGGAATAGCCCTCTCCCGCGGGCGGCAGCGGGTTGGGTGAGGGTGGCAGCCCCAGGCGTGCGCGTTGCCGCATCCGGCCGGCGACCGGCCCCATGAAGCGCCTCCTCATCCTCATCCCCGTTATCGTCTTCCTCTCCATCGCCCTGCTGATCGTCGGCGGCAACTTCGCCCTCAACACCCCGCCGATCCGCGCCACTATCCAGGACGCCGTCCAACGCGCCACCGCCCACGAGGCCCGCATCACCGGTAGGTTCGCCGTCGTCTGGTCCCTGACCCCAACGGTTGGCGTCGACGACGTCGCCCTCCTCAATCCCCCCGGCTTCTCCCGCCCCGACCTCCTGACCATTCGCCATGTCGAGGCCAGCATCGCCCTCCTGCCCCTGCTGCAGGGCCGCGTCGAAATTCCCACCCTCTCCATCGTCGCCCCGGACCTCCTGCTGGAACGCGACGCGACCGGCCGCGCCAACTGGCAGACCCGGCCGCCCCCAACCACGACACCGTCGCCCGACCCGGCCGCCCCGCGCCCCCGCACCCCGACCGAAATCCACCGCGTGCAGGTCAGCGAGGGCCGCCTTGAATTCCACGGCGTCCCCGCGCTGCAAATCCCCACCCTGGAACTCGCCCCCTCCGGCGGCCCCATCTCCGGCACGCTGCTCTATAACGGCGTCACCCTCGCTCTGGCCGGTCGCGCCGGCCCGGCAGCCGCACCCCTCACCCTCTCGGCCACCAGCCCCGGCGTTGCCGTTACCCTCGACGGCAGCCCAGTCCCCCTCGACGCCACACTCTCCGTCACCGCCTCAAACCTCACCGACGCCGCCCGCCTCGTCGGCCGCGACCTGCCCCCCCTCCGGGATGTCACCCTCACCGCCCATCTCGGACCCGACGGCCTCACCGCCCTTCAGGCCCGCACCGGCGCCGCAGATCTGGCAACGATCCTACCCGGCCTACGCCTCAACAACGCCGCCGCTGTCACCGGAGCCCCCGGCCAGCCCATCCACGCCACAGCCGAGGCCACGCTCAACGACCTGCCCGTCTATCTGGTCCTCGACACCGGCCCCCCCGCCGGCGCCATGCCCCTGAAAGCCCAGTTCACCGCCGACGCCGCCACCGCCACCATCCAGGGCACGCTCGACCTCGCCACCCGCGTTCCCGAACTCACCGTCTCCGCGAGAATCCCGGACCTTCAGGCCCTTGGCGTGCGCGCCTCCCTCGCGCTGCCATCGCTCACCGACACCACCCTCGATCTCCGCCTGTTGCCGGCGCCGGGTGGGGCAGGGGTCCTGTTGCGCGGTCTGCGCCTGGCATCCCCCCAGGGCGATCTCGCGGGGGACCTTGCTTTCGGCACCATCCCACGCCCCTCCCTCCGCGGCTCCCTCATCGCCCAGCGCCTGGACCTCGACGCCTGGACCGCACCCGTAAATCCCTCTCCCACAGGGCTTGGGGCGCGAAGCGGGCCAAGGTTGGGTGAGGGTGCTGCTGCGCCACAGCCAGCCCCGCCATCGCCTGACCTACCGCCCCTCACAACGCCCGCACCCGCCACCGAGCCGTCTTGGCTCATCCCCGATCGCCCCCTCCCGCTCGCCGCCCTCCGCCGCCTCGACACCGACCTCCGCCTCGCAGTCGCATCCCTCCAGTCCCACGGCGCCACCTACCGCAACCTCGAGACCCGCCTCCTCCTCCAGGACGGCCGCCTCCGCCTCGATCCGCTCACCCTCGTCACCCCCGGCGGTCTCCTGCAGGCGTCCCTCCAACTCGACACCACAGCCACCCCGCCCACTACCGCGCTCATGCTCCGCGCCCCCGCCCTGGGTGCCGCCGGCGTCGCCATCGCCCTCGGGCATGCCGACGCCCTCACCGGCAACATCGACCTCGACGCAGACCTCCGCGCCAGCGGCGCCACGCCACATGCCCTGGCCTCCACCCTCTCTGGCCGCCTGGCCATCACCATGACCGACGGCGACATCGCCAACGACCTCCTCGCCGCCCTGTTCGGCCCCGCCCTCCGCGGCGCCGGCGTGCCCATGGACCCCACCGGCCGCAGCCGTATCCGCTGCCTCGGCCTCCGCCTTGACGCCACCGCCGGCCAGGC
>JAYVEG010000332.1:0-2385 GCA_043748985.1 Rhodospirillales bacterium | reverse complement strand
CGCAGCTGCTGACGTCGATGGTGGGCATCATCAACGCGGGCGAGTATGGCCGTGCCATCCATGACGCCTGGCTGCGACGGCAGTTGATCGACATCGGCGAGGTCGTGGTCAACAACGCCTTTGGCGCCGACATGCCGCTGGATGGCAAGGAGCAGATCGAATTCGCCGAAAGCCAGCTGTTCGCGCTGGCGACGAAGGGCGGCAACGACGGCGGCTTCGTCACCTTCGAGAGCGCGCTGACCGACGCCATCCGCGGCGCCGAGCGCGCCTTCAAGCAGGCGGGCGGCGTCAGCGGCCTGAGCACCGGCCTGCGCGACCTCGACAAGAAGACCGGTGGACTGCATCCCAGCGATCTCATGATCCTCGCCGGACGGCCCGGCATGGGCAAGTCGGCGCTGGCGACCAAGATCGCCTATGGCGCGGCCAAGGCGCTGATGCGAAACGCCCAGGAGCATGACCCCAACGAGCAGCCGAAGGGTTCGGTCGCGATCTTCACCCTGGAGATGAGCGCCGAGCAGCTTGCGACCCGTCTGCTATCGGAGGAGTCGCGAGTGTCCGCGGACCGCATCCGCCGCGGCGAGATCGGCCAGAAGGATTTCGATCGTTTCGTCCAGGTCAGCCGCGACATCGCTGGCCTGCCGCTGCATCTAGACGACACGCCGGCCATCACCTTGTCGTCGCTGCGCACCCGATGCCGCCGCCTGAAGCGCACGAAGGGGCTGAGCCTGGTGGTAGTGGACTACCTGCAGCTGATGCGCCCCAGCGTCGGCACGAAGCCTGAAAGCCGGGTGCTGGAGATCAGCCAGATCACCCAGGGGCTGAAAGCTATCGCCAAGGAGATGGAGGTGCCGGTCCTGGCGCTGTCGCAGCTCTCCCGTGCTGTCGAAAGCCGGGAAGACAAGCGGCCCCAGCTCAGCGACCTTCGCGAATCCGGCACCATCGAGCAGGACGCCGACATGGTCCTGTTCGTCTATCGGGACGAATACTACCTACAGCAGCGCGCGCCCAAGCAGATGGCGTTCGACAGCGAGGACAAGTTCCAGTCCGCACTGGACAAGTGGCAGCGCGACATGGAGGCGGTCCACAACAAGGCGGAGATCCTCATCGAGAAGCAGCGTCACGGCCCGACCGGCATGATCCCCGTGGTATTCGAGGGCGAGTTCACCCGCTTCGCCGACATCGATACGGTCCATGACGATGGGCGTTAGCACAGGGGGCGCCGAGCTCCACATAGACCTCGGCGCAATCGCCGACAATTGGCGCACGCTGCAAAAGCCTTCTCTTTCGGGGAAAGGGTTGGGCGAGGGTCAAGACGCCGGCCCTCGCGTCGAAGACCCTCACCTCAGCCCTTTCCCCAGGGGAGAGGGAGCAGTCGGCGCCGTGCTCAAGGCCGACGCCTATGGGCTGGGCGCCATCCCCGTCGCACAGGCCCTGCACGCCGCTGGCTGCCGCCACGTCTTCGTCGCCCACCTGGCCGAAGCCCTCGCCATTCGCCCTCACCTTCCCGGCACCATGCTCGCCGTCCTCAACGGCCTTTGGCCCGGCGACGCGCCCGAGTATGTCCGCCACGACATACGCCCGGTACTTGGCTCCCTGGACGAGATCGACGCCTGGACCGAGGCGGCCCGAAACGAGGGGCGCCCCCTGCCCGCCCTGATCCACATCGATACCGGCATGAACCGACTCGGTTTGTCGGAAGCGGACATCGGCGTACTGCAGGCGGACCCGAGTCGCCTCGCCGGCGTCGCGATCGACTACGTGATGACGCACCTGATCTCTGCCGAGATCCCCGATGCCCCCACGAACGAGCATCAGCGTCTTGTCTTCGCGGCCGCGGCCGATCGGTTGCCGCCGGCCCGGCGCAGCCTCGCCAACTCCGCCGGCCTGTTCCGCGGCCCGGCCTTCGCGCAGGATTTGGGCCGCCCCGGCGCCGCGCTCTACGGCATCAATCCCACGCCGGGCCGCCCGAACCCGATGCGCCCGGTCGCCACGCTGCGTGCCCGCATCCTGCAGGTCCGGGACGTCGCGGTGGGCGTGACGGTCGGCTATAACGGCCAATGGACGGCCGCCCGCCCCAGCCGCATCGCAGTCGCCTCCGTCGGCTACGCGGACGGCTTCCTCCGCAGCCTGACCAACCGCGCCCAGGCGTGCTTTGACGGCCGCCCCATCCCGCTGGTAGGGCGTGTGTCCATGGATCTCACGACCTTCGACGTCACCGACGAGCCTAGCGCCGTCCCCGGCACCTGGCTCGAGCTGATCGGACCGACCATGACCGTCGATGCGGTCGCCGTGCGGGCCAACACCAACGCCTATGAAATCCTGACCAGCCTCGGCGCCCGCTACACCCGCGTCTATTCATGAGCAGCCCGCTCGATGCCGTCGCGA
>JAYVEG010000331.1:0-22325 GCA_043748985.1 Rhodospirillales bacterium | reverse complement strand
GCACCGCCAGCGGCTCCTGAATGCGCGATGCACGGAGGGCTGCCCCCGGCCGCAGCGCCGCATCGTCGAAGCAAGGGAGGTCGTCATGGACGAGGCTGGCGCAATGCAGTAGCTCGGTAGCAGCCGCGGCAGCGTCGGTCACGGCGGGGTCATCCTCGCCGCAAGCCGCCGCGACAGCAAGGCAGAGACGGGGACGGATGCGGGCGCCACGAGGAAAAACGGCATGGCGCATGGCAGCAGCCAGGCGCGGCGGGCATCCGCCGACATCCGCACCGGCCACGGCCGCGTGCAGGCTGCGCTCGATCCGAACTGTCGGTTCCATCCCGTGCTTCCTTGTGGAGTGTCCGTTTTAATTGTCAGACTTGAGTGTCAATAAATCTTGACATATTCGCCAAGGACAATCTGGAGGCCTGCACCATCAACCCGGACCACCCTGCATGAAGCGCGTCCCATGAAGCGTGTTGCCATCATCGGCGCCGGCATGGGCGGCCTCGCCGCCGCGATCGACCTGGCTGTGAGCGGCGCCAAGGTCACCGTCGTGGAGCGCGCCTCGGCCCCCGGCGGCAAGATGCGCGAGTTGACGGTCGGCGGTCGGCCGATCGATTCCGGCCCCACCGTGTTCACCATGCGCTGGGTGTTCGAGGAGATGTTCGCCAACGCCGGCACTGCGCTGTCCGATCACCTGAGCCTGAAACAGGCCACCGTGCTGGCCCGCCACTCCTGGGAGGGTTCGCCCGAAAGCCCACAGGGGCTCGACCTATTTGCCGACCGCGCGCAGTCGGCCGACGCCATCGGACAGTTCGCCGGCGCTGCCGAGGCCCACGGCTATCTTGCCTTCTGCAAGGAGGCTCGGCGTATGTACGAGACGCTGGAACGCTCGTTCATGGCCACGGAACGGCCGAGCCTGGCGGGGTTCGTCGCGCGCGTGGGCGTGGTGCGCGCGCTGCGGTTGAAGCCCTACGAGCTGTACATGACCGAATTGGGCCGCCATTTCCGCGACCGCCGCCTGCGGCAATTGTTCGGCCGCTACACCACCTATTGCGGCACCTCCCCTTATCAGGCGTCCGCCATGCTCATGCTGGTGGCGCATGTGGAGCAGGAGGGTGTGTGGCTGGTGGACGGCGGCATGCAGCGCGTGGCGGACGCCATGGCCGCCCTGGCCACCCGGCTGGGCGTCACGTTCCGCTACGACACCGCGGTATCCGAGATCATGGTCGCCGCCGGCCGCACCACCGGCGTGCGCATGCCGGGCGGCGACGTCATCCATGCCGACGCCGTCGTCATGAACGGAGATCCAGCCGCGTTGGCGACCGGCCTGCTGGGACGGCCTGCGAAGGATGCCGGACTGCCATCGCACAAATTCCCCACGCGCTCGCTGTCGGCAGCGACGTGGTCCATGGTTGCCGAGGTCACCGGCCTGCCGCTGGTCCGGCACAACGTGTTCTTCTCGAACGACTATCCGCTCGAGTTCAAGATGATCCAGAACGGCCTGCTGCCCACGGTCCCCACCGTCTACATCTGCGCGCAGGATCGTGGCGATAGCGACCGCAGCCCGGGGGACGGGCCACCGCCCGCGGGGCCGGAGCGCCTGCTGCTTCTGGTCAACGCGCCGCCGTCCGGCGACCGGCGCGCCTTCAGCCAAGTGGAGATCGAGCAATGCATGCAGGGTATCTCGGGCCTGCTGGACCTGTGTGGCGTCCAGATCAGGGCGACGGAGCCGCCGGTCCTGACCTCGCCGGCGCAGTTCCATCGGATGTTCCCGGCCTCGGGCGGGGCGCTGTATGGGCAGGCGACACTGCCGGGGAACGGCAGTTTCAGGCGGTCGGGGGCACGGACGAAGCTGCCGGGGCTGTATCTGGCGGGGGGCAGCGTGCATCCGGGGGCGGGGGTGCCGATGGCGACGCTGTCTGGCAGGATCGCGGCAGCCAGCATCATCCAGGACCTGGAGCCGAGCCGCGGTTCGATGCGCCTGTTCCGCCCACGGGTTACGCCCGGTGGTATGTCGACGCGCTGAGCGACGACGGCACCCACGGCATCACGATCATCGCCTTCATCGGCAGCGTTTTTTCTTCATGGTATGCCTGGGCCCGGCGCCGCGACCGCCTGGCCGACCCCGAAAACCACGCGTGCATGCACGTGGCGCTCTATGGCTCCCCCAGCCGCTGGGCCATGACGGAACGGCGTCGCCGGGCACCGCACCGCGACGCCACGACCCTGTCCATCGGCAACAGCCGCGCCGAATGGGACGGCTCTACCCGCGTGGTGCACGTCGACGAGGTCTGTGCGCCCATCCCCACCCGCATCCGCGGCATCGTGCGCGTCCACCCCACCGCGCTCACCGGCGCCCGCTTCACCCTCGATACCGCCGGTCGGCACCGCTGCGCGCCGATCGCACCGGCCAGCCGGGTGGAGGTGGCGTTGGACAGCCCGGGCCTCATCTGGTCAGGCCCCGGCTACCTAGACACCAACAGCGGCGACCGCCCGCTGGAGGCCGATTTTATGCAATGGGACTGGTGCCGCGCCCCGCCAGCGGCGGCGCTACCATCCTGTACAACGCCGAACGCGTGCAGGGCGGCGAACAATCCCTGGTTCTCCAGGCTGCGCCAGGAGGACGACGCCCCTACCGACGCCGTATCGCGCCCTCGAACACTCGCACTGTCAACTGTGGCGACACAGCGACCGCCGATGTGCGCCGGATCCATCTGGTGTCCCCGATAGGCCCTGACGCCGCATCGGACCCGCCCTCTTCGGACACGTTGCTGTCCACCGAGATGGTCGCCGTTTCACCTGGCGCCGGGCCCGTCCAGACCGCACCGGTTCCGGAGGCCAAGCCGGACAGGACGGACAGCGCCCGCACCGCATGGGCGATGGACTCGTCATCAAACTCGACCCGGCCATCCGTGCGCGAGACAATAGCGGAAAAGGGCGTCACCGTGGCGGCCGTCGTTTCTTCCCGGACCTTCACCCAGTCCGCGCGCTTTTCCAGCGGGGACTGCACGGACGTGCACAGCGCGCCGCCGCAATCCCGGTTCTTGGCCTCGAACTCCGGATAGTCGCGCCGTCCCACGTTCAGCAACACCGTCCGCGACGGTCCGTCGGGACGGGTCACAAGGCGCCAGGCGACATGCGGGCCCACTCCGAACATCTCGGATGGCGGGGCGGTGCCGCTGGCCTCGATCTGTCGCGCCCGTGTCGCCGGACCCATGTTGAAGCGCTCGACTTCCGTCAGGTCCAGCGTCTCTCCGCCGACCTGGCGCCGGGTCATCCGAATGAACCAGCGTGCCCGCCAAACGCTGGGCGACTCGCGCTGCTCGAGGATCAGCACACCCAGTTCGGCTGGCGACACGGTGCCGTCCCCGCCCTCGATACCGATGACCGCGCGTTTGATGTCACCGGGAAAGAACCCCAGGGAGGAGACGTAGGCCTGCGCCGCCACGACGGCGGGCTGTGCCTTGGCCGGTGACGCCATCAGACCGCACAGCACGAGAGCGACGCCTGCCTGTCCCCATGAGCTCATGAACATCCCTTCCTCCCCGGCAAGGGTGCGCGCCGGACACCGAACAGGGCAACCCGGTTGTCCCGGGGACAAGAGGGTTGCCCGCTTGCTATTCACGGCATGTTGCTCAATCGACAGGCATTACGACCCAACCAAAGGCAAACTCCGCCCAGCGATGCCAAAAGCCTGGTCATCCAGGGCCGTTTTACATTGCGGCCAGGTGCGCGGTCTTGCGACGCTCCCGACACAGACCGATCGGAGAACTGAATGCCTCGCCTTGTCGCCCGCCTAGCTGTCGCCCGGCTCGCTGCCGCCGTCTTGCTGGCCTCTGCGGCCGGCGCCCACGCGCAGGGCGTGCTCACCGTCGCCATGACCGCCGGCGACATCCCGGTGACTGGCGGCAACCCGGACCAGGGTTTCGAGGGCTTCCGCTTCGTGGGCCTGAACCTCTATGACGCGCTGATCAACTGGGACCTTTCCAGCGCCGACAAGCCCACGACGATCAAACCCGGCCTCGCCACCGAGTGGCATGTGGACCCCAGCAACAGCAAGCGCTGGATCTTCACCCTGCGCGAGGGCGTCAAATTCCACGATGGCTGCAGCTTCGGTGCCGACGACGTGGTGTGGAACTTCGGCCGTTTCGACGAGAAGGCGCCGCAGTGGAACCCGCAGCAATTCGCGCTCAGCCGCGCTTATCTGCCCAATTACATCGGCATCGAGAAGATCGACGACAAGACCGTCGCGCTGACCACGAAGATCCCCAGCTCGTTGTTTCCCTATGAGATGAGCTACGTGCTCATGACCAGCAAGTGCCGGGCCGAGGCCCTGAAATACGACTGGGCCGCCTTGGCCAACCAGCCCTCCGGCACCGGTCCCTACAAGTTCGACCGCATGGTGCCCCACGAACGGCTGGAGCTGGTGCCCAACAAGGACTACTGGGACAAGACGCGTGTCCCGAAGCAGGACCGCCTGGTGCTGCTGCCGATGCCGGAGGCCAGCACCCGCACGGCGGCCCTGCTCAGCGGCCAGGTGAACTTCGTCGAGGCGCCGACACCGGACGCGATCCCGCGGTTGAAGTCGTCGGGCATGAAGGTCATCACCAACACATACCCGCACAACTGGGCCTACCAGCTCAACTTCGTGAACGGCCCGTTCAAGGACGTCCGGGTCCGCAAGGCCGCCAACTACGCGCTGAACCGTGCCGATATCGTAGAGCTGCTGGGCGGCGTCGCCATCGAGGGTGCCGCCAACTACCCGCCCTCGGCCGCCCTGTATGGCAAGCCGGTCAGCTACAAGTTCGACCTGGCAAAGGCGACGTCGCTGCTGAAAGAGGCGGGATGCGTGCCCTGCAAGATCACGCTGGCGATCAGCACGTCGGGTTCTGGCCAGATGCAGCCGTTGCCGATGAACGAGCTGATCAAATCCCAGCTCGAAGCGGCAGGTTTTGCGGTCACGCTGCAGGTGATGGACTGGAACGCGCTGCTGGCGTTGGCCCGCGGCGGGGTCGACACCGCCCCGAACGTCGATGGCATCAACGTCAGCCGCGCCCTGCTGGACCCGATCAACGGCATGACCCGGTTCATGCAGAAGGCGCAATGGGCGCCGGCCGGCGGCAACTGGGGCCACTACTATGACGAGACCACAGACAAGATGATCACCGAGACGTTCAACCAGTTCGACAACGCCAAGCGCGATGCGGACCTGGTGAAGCTGCATGAACGCATGGTCGACGAGGCCGTGATGCTCTGGGCGGTGCACGACCTGAATCCGCGTGCCATCTCGCCGAAGGTGCAAGGTTTCGTGCAGGCCCAGAGCTGGTTCCAGGACCTCACGCCCATCACCATCGCGAAGTAGGGAGACAGCATGGCGCGCACGATCCTGTGGCGGCTGATCTACGCACTCCCGATCGGGTTCGGTGTCAGCCTCGTGTGCTTCATGCTGGTGTATCTCGCACCCGGCGATCCGCTGCAGACCGTCCTGCCGCCGGACGCGAACGCCGAGATGATCGAGATCGTCAAGCGCGCCTACGGCTTCGACAAGCCGCTGCCGGTGCAATTCGTCAACTGGCTGTGGCGGGCGGCCCATGGCGATTTCGGCCTGTCGGTCGCCACCCGCCGTCCCGTCTCGCTGGAAGTCGGCGGCGCGCTCGTGAACACCCTCGAACTCGCCATGTTCGCGGTGCCGATCTCCTTCGTCATCGGCGCCGGCCTGGGCACCATCGCCGGCTGCGTCCAGCCCACCCGCATCGGACGCGCCATCGACCGCCTGGTCACCGGCACCGCCGTGATGGGGGTCAGCGTCCCCAACTACTGGCTCGGCCTCGTCATGGTCATCGTGTTCGCGGTCGAACTGTCATGGCTGCCGGCATCCGGCATGGGCAATAACGGGTCCGACAACTTCTCCGCTTTCAACCCGGACGACCTGCGCTATTTGGTGCTGCCGGTGATCACGCTGGCCATGGTGCCTGTGGGGATCATCGCGCGCACCACGCGCGCCGCCGTGCTCGAGGTCCGCAGCCAGGACTTCGTCACGACCTTGCGCGCCAAAGGCCTCAACGAGTGGGCCGTCGTGCGCCATGTGCTGAAGAACGCGGCCCCTGGCATGCTGGCCGTCATGGGCCTGCAATTCGGCTATCTCATGGGCGGATCCATCCTCGTCGAACCCGTCTTCGCCTGGCCCGGCTCCGGCACGCTCCTCGGTCGCGCCATCGTCAACCGCGACGTTCCGGTGCTGCAGGGCGCCATCCTCTGCCTGTCGCTCATCTTCGTCGCGACCAACCTGGTCGTGGACCTGATGCAGGCGGCCATCGACCCCCGGGTGCGGCGCACATGAGCGGGGGCACCGACGCCCTGGCCCTGGCGCCGGGCAAGGGCACCCTGCGGGTGGAGGCGCTACCGGGCTACTGGGGCATGGTCGGGCGCCGCCTGCGCCGCGATCCCGTCACCGTCGTGTTCTGCATCCTCATGCTCGCCATCATCCTGGCCGCCGTCTTCGCGCCGCTGATCGCCCCGTTCGACCCCTACAAGGAAAGCATCATCCTGCGGCTGAAGCCGTTCGGCTACCGCGGCCATGTCCTGGGCACGGACGAGCTTGGTCGCGACATCCTGACCCGCATCCTCTACGGCGGCCAAACGTCGCTGCTGATGGGCGTCGTGCCCGTCATCTTCGCCGGCCTGGTGGGCGGCACCCTCGGTGTGGTCGCCGGCTATTCCGGCGGCTGGGTGGGCACGCTGATCATGCGCACCATGGACGTGTTCTACGCGTTCCCGTCCGTGCTGCTGGCCGTCGCCATCTCCGGTGCCATGGGCGGCGGCATGGTCAACGGCATGATCGCGCTGGCCCTGGTGTTCATCCCCGCGGTTTGCCGCGTCGCCGAGACCGCAACCACCCAGGTCCGCAACCTCGACTTCGTGGAGGCCGCCCGCGCGACCGGCGCCGGCCACCTGATGATCATCCGCCACCACCTGCTCGGCAACGTCCTCGCGCCCGTCCTCGTCTACGCAAGCTCCCTCGTCAGCGTTTCCATCCTGCTCGCCTCCGGCCTGTCGTTCCTCGGCCTCGGCGTCCGCCCCCCCATCCCCGACTGGGGCCTCATGCTCAGCACCCTGCGGCAGTCCATCTACGTGCAACCCTGGGTCTGCGCCGTCCCCGGTGCCGCCATCTTCATCACCAGCATGTGCTTCAATCTCGTCAGCGACGGCCTTCGCTCCGCTATGGACGTTCGCATCAAATGAGTAAGAGGATGGACCACAGAGGCGGTGAAGGCAGAGGAGAAGACGCTCACTCTTTGAGCGCCGCCCTGAAGGCCGAAGACCGCGGCGGCCCAGCCCAGCCCATGCTCATCGTCGAGGGCCTTCAAAAACACTTCCCCCTAAGCGGCGGCGGCGCGGTCCGCGCCGTCGACGGCGTCTCGTTCAGCGTCGCCAAAGGCGAAACCCTGGGCGTCGTCGGCGAAAGCGGCTGCGGCAAATCCACCCTCGCCCGCCTGCTGCTTCATCTCATCCTGCCCGACAAAGGCGAGCTCGTATTCGACGGCGAGCAGGTTGGCACCCCCCGCGGTATCACCCTCCAAAACCTCCGTCGCCAGGCCCAGATGGTGTTCCAGGACAGCGCCAGCTCGCTCAACCCGCGCATGCCCGTGCGCGACAGCGTCGCCTTCGGCCCGCTCGTGCTCGGCCGCTCCCGCCGTCAGGCCGCCGACGAGGCCAACGAATGCCTACGCCGGGTCGGCCTCGACCCGATGCAGTTCGGACCACGCTACCCGCACGAGCTGTCGGGCGGTCAAAAGCAGCGCGTCAACATCGCCCGCGCCCTCGCCCTCAATCCCCGCCTCGTCATCCTCGACGAAGCCGTCTCTGCGCTCGACAAGTCCGTCGAGGCCCAGGTGCTGAACCTGCTCGCAACGCTCAAGCGCCAGCTCGGCCTCACCTACATCTTCATCAGCCACGACCTCAACGTGGTGCGCCACGTCAGCGACCGCGTCCTCGTGATGTACCTCGGCTGCGTCGCCGAAGCCGGCCCGGCCGAGGCCGTCTTCGCCAATCCTCTCCACCCCTATACCCGCGCGCTCCTGGCCTCCCGCCTCAGCATGGACCCGGACCACCGCGTCGCCGCCGCCCCCATCACCGGAGAGCCGCCCTCGCCCGCCAACCCGCCCAGCGGCTGCCGCTTCCGTACCCGCTGCCCCCACGCCGAGCGCGTTTGCGCCGACCACGTCCCTGCCCCACCCGACCCCACCCTCCACGACGCCGCCTGCCACATGTTGCGTCCAGGCTCCCGCCACAGCGAGGCCGCCGCATGACCCCGCTCGCCGAACTCGAGAACCTCCGCGTCCGCTTCGGCGCCGGCCGCGACGCCGTCGAAGCCGTCCGCGGCGTTTCCCTCCAGGTCATGCCCGGCGAAGTCCTCTGCCTTCTCGGCGAATCCGGTTCTGGCAAGTCCGTCTCCATGCGCGCCCTCATGCGCCTCCTACCGCCCCAGGCCAGCATCACCGGCGGCGTACGCGTCGAAGGCCGGGATGTCACCCGCCTCTCGGGCAGCGCGCTCCGCGACCTCCGCGGCGGAGCGGCCGCCATGATCTTCCAGGAGCCGATGACCGCACTGGACCCGGTCTACACCATCGGCCAGCAGATCGCGGAAAGCGTCCTCCGCCACCTCGGCGGCACGAAAGCCGCTGCCCGCGCCCGCGCCCTCGAGGTTCTCGAACTCGTCCGCGTTCCCGACGCCGCCCGCCGCCTCGACGCCTATCCCCACCAGCTTAGCGGCGGGCTGCGCCAGCGGGTCGTCATCGCAATGGCGCTATCCTGCCGCCCCCGCCTGCTGCTGGCCGACGAGCCCACCACCGCGCTCGACGCCACCGTCCAGATCCAGGTCCTGGTCCTCCTGCGCGACCTGCAGCGCGAACTCGGCATGGGCATGGTCATCGTCACCCACGACCTCGGCGTCGCCGCCGAAGTCGCCGACCGCGTCGCCGTCATGTACGCCGGCCAGATCGTCGAGCAGGGCCCGGTCCGCGACGTGCTGCGCCACCCCGCCCACCCCTACACGCAGGGCCTGCTGGCCTCCGTCATCCGCGAAGGCGGCGCCGAGATCCAGGCCATCCCCGGCGCGCCGCCCGACCTGCGGCGCCCACCCCCCGGCTGCGCCTTCGCGCCCCGCTGCCCCTACGCCATCGAGGCCTGCCTCGAAGCCATCCCCGACGAGCGCCCCCTCGCTCCCACCGTCGCCCCCACCGTCGCCCCTACCGTCGCGGGCGCCGTCGCGGGCGCCGGGGCACGTTCCGTGCGATGCATCCGTGTCGATGAACGTCTCGCAGCCTGAGGAGGAGACCCATGCAAGAATTCGGACCAATGGCCGGCGTCACCATGCCGGACTGGGCAGTCGCCAGGGCCATGGGCGGGCGCGGCACCGCCCACGCCTTCGCCACGCTGACGCCACAGGCCACGGCTCTGGTGGTAATCGACCTTCAGGTCGGCTTCATGCATGACCGCGGCGACTAGATGGCCTGCCAGGCCGCCATGACCCCTGGCTTCGCCGGCCACGCCCTCTGGCCCGACCTCGACGTCCACCCCGCCGACGCCGTCGTGCTGAAGCGCCGCTACAGCGCCTTCATCCCCGGCAACTGCGACCTCGAACCCCTGCTCCGCGCCCGAGGCATCGATACCGTCCTCATCGTCGGAACCCTCACCAACGTCTGTTGCGAAAGCTCCGCCCGCGACGCCATGATGCTCGACTTTCGTACGATCATGGTCAGCGACGCCTGCGCCACCACCTCGCCCGAGGAACACAACGCCAGCCTCGCCGCTTTCTACGCCGCCTTTGGCGACGTCATGGACACCGGGTTTCTCACAGCCCGGCTGTCCCAAGGGGAGTCCATCGCAGCTTGAAAAAGATCGCCTTTATCGGCACTGGCGGAACCATCTCCTCCGTCGGCGCAGGCCCGCTGGACGTCCAGGATTACGGCGCCAGCGGCAGGGAACGCCTGCACGCCGACGAAATCCTGGCGCTGTTCCCGGCCATCGCCGAGGTCGCCGACGTCATCCCCATCCGCTACGACAACATCGTCAGCCCCGCCATCGGCTTCCCCGAATGGCGCGGCCTGGTGCTTGCGTGCGACCAGGCCGTGCGCGACCACCCGGACCTCGCCGGCATCGTCATCGGCCACGGCACCGCGTCGCTGGAGGAAACGGCCTATGCGCTGAACCTCACGGTCAAGGTCGACATCCCCGTCATTCTCGTCGGCTCCCAGCGCCCTCCCAGCGCACTCAGCACCGACGCCGGCATGAACCTCGTTTCCGCCATCCGCACCGCCGCCAGCCCGGCTGCCCGGGGCATGGGCGTCCTGGTCGTCCTCAACGAGGAAATCCAGGCCGCCCGCGAGGTTACCAAGACCAGCACACTCCGCATGCAGACCTTCCGCACCCCCGATTTCGGCGTCCTCGGCCACGCCGACGCCGACCGTGTCGCCTTCTACCGCGCCCCAATCCGCCGCCGCGCGCCCGACACGATCTTCGACATCCGCGCCACCGAAACCCCGCCCCGCGTCGACATCGCCTATGCCTATGCCGGGTCCGATGGAACCGCCGTCCGTGCCTTTATCGCCGCCGGCGCAAAAGGCATCGTCTCCGCCGGCTTCGCCCCCAGCTTTCCTACCCCGGCGGACAGCGACGCCCTCGCCGAAGCCCACAAACAGGGCATTATCGTTGCCCTTTCCACCCGCGCCGGCAGCGGCCGCGTTTTCACCGGCAGCAGGGCTCGCGCCAACGGCTTCATCAGCGCCGACAACCTGAACCCGCAAAAGGCCCGCATCCTCTTGGCCCTGGCCCTCACCGTCACCACCGACCCGGCCGCAATCGCCGAAATCTTTGAAACCTATTGAGGCCCCCATGCCCGACACCACCGAAGCCTACATCGCCGAATGGCACGGCATCCTGCCCCCCAACGACCCCGGCCGCCGCCTCGCCGCCGACCTCGGCGGGACTATCAAGGCCTTTGAAACCCAGCGCGCGCGCCTCCGCTTCGAGGACGAACCCAGCTCCTTCGAAGCCGCCCTCCAGGAATGCAAGGAATGAACGCCGCAATCCAAAAGCCCTCTTCCTCGGGCAGAGGGTTGGGTGAGGGTCCAAACGCCAGCCCCCCCCTAAACCACCTAAGCCTGACCGAAGCCGCCCGCGCCGTAAGAACCGGCGAAACCACCGCAACCGCCCTGCTCGACTCCTGCCTCGCCGCCATCGACGCCCACGAATCCCAGGTCAACGCCACCATCTGGATCGACCGAGACGGCGCCCACGCCGCAGCCGAAGCCGCCGACCGCATGGTCAAGGCCGGCGAACCCCTCGGCCCCCTGCACGGCGTCCCCCTCGCCCACAAGGACATGTATTACCAGGCCGGCAAGACCAGCACCTGCGGCTCCATGATCCGTAAGAACTTCGTCCCCGGCACCACCGCCACCGTGCTGAACCGCCTCCACCAAGCCGGCTCCATCACCTTCGCCGGCCTCAACATGGCCGAGTTCGCGCAGAACCCCACCGGCCACAACCGCCACCACGGCGACTGCCACAACCCCTGGAACCTGCCCTATATCACCGGTGGTTCCTCCAGCGGCTCCGGCGCCGCCGTCGCCGCCCGCTTCACCTATGGCGCATTGGGCTCCGACACCGGCGGCTCCATCCGCCTGCCAGCCGCCGCCTGCGGCACCGTCGGCCTGAAACCCACCCAGACCCGCGTCAGCCGCGCCGGCGTCATGCCGCTCAGCTTCTCCTGCGACAACGTTGGGCCCCTCACCCGCACCGTGCGCGACTGCGCCCGCATCATGACCGTCATCGCCGGCAACGATCCCCTGGACCCCACCAGCGCACCCAACCCCGTCCCCGACTACGAAGCCGCCCTCACCGGAGACCTCCGCGGCACCACTGTCGGCCTCGTCACCAACCCCGGTCTCATGGGCACCGACACCGCTGTCGTCGCTGCCATCCACGCCGCCGCCGAGGTTCTGCGCGCGCGCGGCGCAACCATCGTCCCAATTGAGCTGCCCCTCATGGACGCCGTCTCTGCCTATGTCGGCATCGTCTCCCGCTGCGAAGGGGCTACCATCCACGCCCGCTGGATGCGCGACCGCCCGCAGGACTACGCCGTCCACCTCAGCGCCCGCCTCTATGCCGGCTACGCCATCCCCGCCGTCTACTACGTCGAAGCCCTCTCGGCCCGGGGCCCCATCCTGAAAGCCTTCTGCCAGGACGTTTTTTCCCGCGTCGATCTTCTCGCTTTGCCCACCATCCCGACGAACCTTCCAACCTTGGCCGAAACCGACATAGACCACGGCCCCCCCGGCACCGAGCACCGCTTCATGGCCGTGTCGGTCAACACCCGCCCCTTCAACTACCTCGGCCTGCCCGCCATCAGCCTCAACGGCGGGTTCGAACCGAACGGCTGCCCCATCGGCCTCCAACTGGTCGGGCGCCCCTTCGCAGAAGCCCGCATCATGCAGGCCGCCGACGCCTACCAGCGCGACACCGACTGGCACGAGCGGCTCCCGACGTTCCAGTAGCGCGGCGTCCCCTCCCTGCCGCAGGGAAAGGCGAGCAGGGAGCACCACAGCGTCAGCAACACCGAAACTTGCGTGAACAGTCCGGTCTGGAAGGCGTTTCCCACGGTATCGCCTCACCGAGGACAGAAATGCACCCACTAAACCGCCGCGGCACGCTGACCGCCGGGGCCACCGCGTTCGCTGCCGCGGCCGTGCCTGCCCATGCGGACAACCAGCCTCAGCGAGGGTCCGCCGGCGCCGACATCCTGGGCCCCACAAACCCCGCCCGGCAGGCACAGGAGCCATTCACGACCAAGCCGCCGAACACCGACCACGGCACCATGCCAAACCTCAAATGGTCCTTCACCGACAGCCACATGCGGCTCGATGAAGGCGGCTGGGCCCGCCAGACCACCATCCGCGAGTTGCCGATCTCCGCAGCCATGGCGGGCGTCAACATGCGCCTGCGAACCAACGTCGCGCGCGAGATGCACTGGCACAAGGAAGCCGAGTGGTCTTATGTCATCAAGGGCCGAGCCCGGATCACGGCCATCGACTCCGACGGCCACAGCTTCATCGCTGACGTGGGCGAAGGCGACCTCTGGTACTTCCCGGGTGGCACCCCTCATTCGATCCAGGGCCTGCCCAACGAGGCCGATGGCGTCGAGTTCATCCTCGTCTTCGACGACGGCGCCTTCTCCGAGGACAGTACCTTCCTCATCACCGACTGGCTCGCCCATACCCCGAAGGACATTATCGCCAAGAACTTCGGCGTCTCCGTGGAGGCGCTTGCCCACCTGCCCACGCATGAACGCTATATCTTCCCCGCTGCACCCGCCGGCACCCTTGAGCAGGACACCATGCGCGGCGCCGGGCCGGTCCCGCAAACCTTCGCCCATCGCATGACCGCCCAACCACCCATGCGCATGCCCGGCGGAACCGTCCGCATCACCGACACGACCAACTTCCCGGCCTCGAAAACCATCGCCGCCGCACTCGTCGAGCTGGAGCCCGGCGCCCTGCGGGAACTGCACTGGCATCCGAACGGCGACGAGTGGCAATACTACCTCGAAGGCGAAGCCCGCATGACGGTCTTCGGGTCAGAGAGCAAGGCCCGCACCTTCGACTATCGCGCCGGCGACGTGGGCTATGTTCCCTTCGCCATGGGCCATTACATCGAGAATACGGGCACCACGACGCTCCGCTTCCTCGAAGTGTTCCGTAGCGACCGTTTCGTCAACTTCTCTCTCAACCAATGGATGAAGCTGACCCCGCCGCAGCTGGTCCGGTCCCACCTCGACATCGATCAGGCCGTGCTCGACAGCCTGTCCGCCGATGCCAGGCCAATCCTGGCGGCCGGCAAGACCTGACCGCCCGCGACCCCCTCCTTAAGGGCGACGGTATCCAGCCAACGTGTCAGTCAAGTAAGGTCTGCCTGAAATCGTCGCGGTCGGGCTTGTCCTGGCCACCCACGCCTGTCCGTCCGCACTGACTGTTACTCGTGAAATGCGAGCGGAATGGCGTGGATGATCGCGTCAGGCCGTGGGCCAAGCCCACTCACGATGCTGTTTCTGGCGGGTCAGCATGAGATTTGTGAATACTCTAGCCCTGCAAGGGAGGGAGCTTTATCTCCGCCGCATCTCGAAGAACGTCTTCCCGCCCCGCACGAACCCGGCCTCCTCGTAGAACCGCAGCGTCGCCTCCTGCAGCGACCCGGTTGCCAGCGAAACCTTGTAGCATCCCGCCGCCCAGGCAAGCTCGCACGCAAACCCCAACACCCCTTGCCCAAGCCCCCGGCGCTGATACAACGGATCGGTCACCACGTTCTCGATCACCGCCCATGGCCGCCCCGACCACGTTAGGTTCGGCACCACCACCAGCGTGCACGTGGCCGCAATCACACCCTCTGCCTCGGCAACGACCACCGTCATCACCCCAGACCGCTCGATCGCCTCCCAGCAAGGCCCCGCGGCCGCCGCATCGAATGCCGGATCATACGAGCGGAACACCCGATACAACGCGAGCACCCCCGCCAGGTCGTCCCGCGTCGCCGCCCGGATCACCCGAGCGCCACGGCAAGCTCTGCAACGCTCGCTGCCAGCGTATCGGCCCCCGCCTGTTCCAGCTCCGCGCGGCCGCCATAGCCCCACAGCACCCCGATCGCCCGCAGCCCGTTCGCATGCGCCCCGGTGATGTCGTACCGCCGGTCACCCACCATCACGCTGTCCGCCGGGCTCAACCCATAGCGCCCTATGATGTCGGCAATCAGCTCCGGCTTATGCTCCAGCCCGCCGGCCGGCAGCGCGCCATGGATACCCTCGAAACACGCCGCCACCCCGAACCGCGCCAGCATTTTTTCGGCAAAATCCACCCGCTTCGCCGTGGCCAGGAACACTCGTCGCCCGTCCCGCTTCAACCCCGCCAGCAGGTCCGCGATCCCGTCGTACAGCACCGAGTTGGACCACCCGCTCTCGCCATAGATGCGCCGATAGGTCGCGACAGCCAGCTCGGCCCGATCCTCGCCATAATGCGCCAGCACCAGCGGCATCACGTCCACCAGCGGTGGCCCGATCACGAAGTTCATCTCCAGCGCCGGATCCGGCTCATGCCCAAGCGCCCGCAGCGTCGCCGCATAGCTCCCCAGAATGCCCGGCGCGCTATCCGTCAGCGTGCCATCCAGATCCAGCAGGATGCCACTATCGACATGCCCCAAACTACTTGATCCCCGTGATCGATTTCACCAGCGTGCGCTCGTCCCGCACCGGCCACCGCCCGCAATCGACCTGCACGATGAACTCCGACACCAGTCGGTTGAACTGATCGGGATCCTCGATGTTGATGGTGTGTCCGCAATTCGGCATGACCGACAGCGCCGCGCTCGGGATCGTCTGCTTCATCAGCAACGCCGGCTGCAAGCACGGCCAATCCTCGTCGCCCGTCAACACCAGGGTCGGCACCCTCAGCGCCTTCATCTCCTCGACCAACTCATACAGCGACGGCCGCTCCGCCTGGCACCCGAGTTGCGTGTTCGCCGAGCCCAGCGCCGAATGCTCCCCCAACATCCGCGCAAACTCCTGAAACCCGCGCGGGTCCTTGTTCTCGAACTGCACCCGCGTCGGCCCATACGCGTACTGCCCGGCAAACGACTGCATCCCATCCCGCAGCAGCGTCTCCGCGATCGTCGCCGCCTCCGCCTTGAACCGCTCCCGCTGCCCCGGCTCTGCCCCGTAACCGCACCCGGCCACCACCAGCGAGAACGCCCGCGCCGCATGCCGGAATCCAAAATGCAGCGTCGCGAACCCACCCATCGACAGGCCAACGATATGCGCCTTGCCGATCCCCAGTTTGTCCATCACGACCAGGATGTCGTCCG
Source organism: Rhodospirillales bacterium (assembly GCA_043748985.1). GTDB lineage: Bacteria > Pseudomonadota > Alphaproteobacteria > Acetobacterales > Acetobacteraceae > JBBROS01. The sequence continues at coordinate 6,431 of JAYVEG010000331.1, read as the reverse complement.
CCGCCCGCACCTGCGAGTAGCTCGAAGCGCTCTCCGGCACATCCGAAGGCGGATACCCGCGCGCATTATACGAGATGGCCCGGTAGCGCTGCCCGAAATGCCGCATCTGCGGCTCCCAGCTCCGCATGTCGCCGGCAAACTCGTGAACGAAGATCACCGGCGTGCCGCTGCCCGTCTCCTCGAAATACAGGTTGCAACCGTCCTCGGCCGTGGCGTTGGGCATCGTTATCCTCCCGGCGCCAAGGCCCGGGCGGCCTCGGCTAGACTGTTATCGACGGCATCCTCGTAGGACAGACCCTTCGTGACCAGCCCACCTGTCACAAGACTGTCCCGCAAACGATCATAGCCGGCCCGCGGCAGCACCAGGTCGCGGCCCCAGATCTCCAGCGCCTTGTAGCGGCTGAGCGCCGCCGCCAGCAGCGGCTGCGGCACCGCGGGGAAATACCGGGTAACCACGCCGGCAAGCTCCGCCCCATCGACCGTATGCACCCACGTCAGTGTCGCCTGCAGCGCCCGCACCATTGCCGCCAATTCGTCGTGCTTGGCCGCCAACACGCCCCGCCGAGCATAGAAGGTGGTGTAGGAACACGGCCCCCGAGCGGCCTGCGCGTACCAGATGCGATAGCCGTCTTCCACCAGCGCCTCGACATAGGGCTGGAATAACTGCACCACGTCCAACGCACCCTCGCGCAACGCCGTCGCGTTTTCCGCCATAGTCCGGTCAGTGGTCCGCACCACGCTGGAGGGATCGACGCCCGCCAGCCGCATGTCGTGCTGCAGGCACAGCCACGGCGTCGGCACCTCGCTGACCGACCCGAGCCGCAGCCCGGCCAGATGCTGCGGCCCGAACACGCCCCGATCCTCGGTCGTCACCAGAAAGAACGGGTCCCGCGTCACGACCTCCGCAAAGCACACGATGTCCGCACCCGGGATCGTCGCTGCGCCCTCGTTCACGCGCATCGGCCCGCCCCAGCCGACGTCGACGCTGCCGTTCATCAGCCCCTCCAGCGCACGGCCGGGCTCGGGGCTGCTGACGAAGCGCACCTCCACACCCTCCCGCGCAAAGGCGCCGCGCTCCATCGTGGCGTAGAACGGCGCATAGAAAACGGCGCGCAGCGATTCCTGCAGGGTGATCATCGTCTATCCTCCAAACCGAATGCCCGGCCCACGCCGATGGTGGCCTCCAGCAGCACGAACGTCACCAGCGCAAGCCCCACCAGCACTGCGCCGGCCGCCAGCACCACCGGCCCCGGCGACTGATCGACGGTGGTGAAAATCCGCACCGGCAGGGTGGTCGCGTCGGGCCCAGAGAGAAATAGCGCAACCACCACCTCGTCGAAACTCAGCACCGCCGCGAACACGGCCCCACCCACGACACCAGCCCGAACCGCCGGCAGCGTCACGCGCCACAGCACCCCCCAGGGGGACGCGCCTAAGCCCGCCGCCGCCCGCTCCAGGTTCGGGTCGAACTGCGAAAAACTCGCCTGCACCAGGCGCAACACGAACGGCGTCGTCAGCACCACATGCCCGGCCACGATTCCCATCACCGTCCCCCCGAAGCCCATCCCGGTATACAGCACCAGGAACGCCAGCCCCAACACCACCGCCGGCACGCCCAAAGGCAGCGTCAGGAAACCTGCGATCATGCCCCGGCCCGGAAAGCGGTACCGCCCCAGCCCGATCGCTGCCAGCGTGCCCAGCGGCGTCGCGATGGCCGTGGTCGCCAACGCCACATTCAGGCTCGTCCAGGCGGACTCCACGAAATCCGGGTCTGCCAGGAACGCCCGATACCACCGCAGGCTCCATCCGGCAGGCGGAAACCCGATGCTCGCGCCGGCGGTGAACGACGCCAGCACCGTCACCGCGATCGGCAGGATCAGGAAGCCGAGCGCGACGGCGGTCGCGGCATACAGCCATCTCATGCCGGGGCAAGCCGGGTCGCCGCGGCCTCGAACAGCCGCAACAGCAAGGTTGTCGCCACCAGCAGCAACACGCCGATCGCCGCCCCGAACGGCCAGTTCATGCCGCTGACCGCCTGCTCGTAGGCCACCACCGCGAGAACCCGAACGCCGGACCCGCCCAACACCGCCACGGTCACGTAGCTGCCGGTCGTCAACGCGAACACGGTCGTGACCCCCGCGACCACGCCAGGCAGCATCAGCGGCGCCACCGCCAGGAACGCACGCGCCCGGCCCGCCCCCAGCCCGCGCGCCGCCTGCATCAACCGCAGATCGATCTTCTGCAAAGACCCCAGCAGCGCCAGCACCATGAACGGCAGGAACACGTGCACCAGCCCGGCCAGGACCGCCGCCTGGGTAAACAGATGCGTCCGGCCCTGCCCGAACCCAAGCCCGTTCAGCACGGCATTCAGGAGCCCGAACTCCCCCAGCACGACGATCCAGCCGAAGCTGCGCACCACCACGCTGACCAGCAGCGGCGCCAGCACACCCAACAGCAGCAGGCCCCGCAGACGCGGATGCGCCAGCCGCAGGCACCACGCGACCGGCATCCCCACCACCAGGCAGATCCCCGAAGCCAACGCTGCCAGCTTGAACGTCTCCCCCAAGAGCCCGAGGTAGTAACCGTCCGACAACAGCCGCGCATAGTTGGCCCATGTCAGCCCCATGGCGGCCCCGGTCAGGCTGAAGCGGTGCGCGCTCTCTATCACCAGAAACCCTAGCGGCGCCACGAACAGCACGAGGGAGACCACGACTGCGGGCATCAACAACAAGGCCGGTGCCCACAGCCTATTGAGCAAGAAGATCCACCACGGAGGCAGAGAATTTCATAGCCCCGACACCCCCTTCAGCAATCAAAAGCGTCTTATAATAAAATACGTCGTACCCAAACAGACCTCGATCGCGATGGCGCCCCGTTGCTGCTCCCTCTTCCTTCGTGGTTACTCTGTTTACTTTCGGCGTTTCGCCCACACAGACCTCACCGAGCCCGAGACATCACCTTATCGAACCCCTCCGACCAGGCCCCGAACCGATCGTTCACCGTCTCCACATCCAGCACCCGGAACGCCGGCACCTCCAAAGCGCCCCCAAACCCCAGCCGCGCCATCAGCTCCGGCCCCAACACCACGGAAGCATTCACCGGCACGATCGCCCCCTGCCGCGCCATTCGCGCCTGGATCTCCGGTCCCAGGATCCAGTTGAGCACCCGCTGCGCGTTCACCGGATGCGGCGCCTTGGCGATCGGCACCATGTAGTTCGTCAACGACAACAAGGCGTCCCCGGCCGGGGCGAACCCGACATCCACACCCTGCTCCTTCAGCAACAGCGCCCGCTGCGCCGTTCCCGGATAGACCCACGCCTCGCCCGACTTCGCCAGCTCCTCCGCCTGACCCGGTGCGGCCACTACGATCGTCCGGTTCTCATACAACGCCTGCATGAACGGCCAGATCTCGCTGTCATCCGCCACCGTCTTCCCAGCCGACAGTTGCAGCCCGGCCATCGTGAGCACCGAGTAGAACGAAGAGAAGTTGAACATCACCACCCGCCCGACCAGCCGCTTGTCCGCCACCGCGCGCCATGTGTCAGGTGCCGGCACCCCCGCCGCCGCCAGCTTGTCGCGCCGATAGATCCAGCCCACCGGGTTGATCTCGTAGGGCGCGCCATAAAGGTCGGCACCCAGCAACCCGGGCCGCAGAGCGCGGGCGTTCGGCACCTCCGCCAGGTCCAGCTTCTGGATCAGCCCCAACCCCTTCGCCACCACGAACGTCTGGTCGTTCAACAGCGCCAGATCATACTGCGGCGCACTCCGCTGCGCCCGAATTTTGGCCAGGATATCCGCCGACGCCGCCTCGACGAACACCGCCTGGATCCCCAGCGGCTTCGTGTAAAGCTCGACATTCTCCCGCACCAGCTTGCCGAGCAGGCCACCAAACGTCGCGATCACCACCCGGTTCTCGCCCGGCGCCTGCGCATGAGCGGGGATCGTCAGCAGGCACAACGCCACCCACAGCCACCGCATCCTCAACTCCCCCCCGCCGCATGCGCCATCGGCAGGAACACATCGGTCCAGGCCGCCGGCTCCGCCTTCAACGCCCCGGTCTTCTTCATGAAGGCAGCAAACGCCATCACCCCCAGCGGCCTCGCGGTGAATTGGATATGCGGATCGGCCAGCACCTCCATCAGATCCTCACGCCCAATCTTGTCCCCGCTCAGCGCCAGATACCGGTCCGCTGCCGCCGACTTGTCCGCATTGATCGTCGCCAACGCCTCGTGCAGCGCATCATACATCGCCCGCACGACCATCGGATTGGCCCCCGCGAACCGCTTCGTCGTCCACAGCACCGTCAGTGACGTGTCGCCCATCACATCTACCGAGTTCAGCACCGCATGCACGCCGGGCGCCCGTAGCTCTGACCGCGTAAACGGCGGCGACGTGAAATGCGCCGTGATCTCGCCCGCCCGGCTCATCAGCTGGGCTGCCGCATCCGGCTGCGGCATCGACACCGTCAGCGGATCGAGCTTCCCCCAATTATCCGCCCCGAACACCTGCGCCGACGCCATCTCCAGCACCAGCGCATGGTTCGACACCTTGATCGCCGGCAACGCGATCTTGTCCGCCGACGTGAAATCCGCAATCGACTTAACCGCCGGGTTGCGGCTGTTCAGCACCGTCGGCATCACCGCAACCCCCGTCACCCCCTGCACCGCGTTCGACCCCGTCCGCGTCCGGTCCCACAGCAGCAGCATCGCCGGCACCGCCCCCACCCCGAACGCCAGCTGCCCCGACAGCAGCCCGTCATTCGCCGCTGCCCCACTGCTCAGCACCACCCAGTCCACCTTGAAGCCCGGCAGCCCCAAGGCCGCCGCATGCTTCTCGATCAGCAGATCCTTCTCCATGATCAGGAACGGCAGATAGGCAATCCCAAACTGCCGCGCGACCGTGATGGAGTTGACATCCGCCCGCGCCGTCCCGGCAAACAGCATCAACAGGATCAGAAGTCTACTCACTGCCTTCATCCGTCCCCAGCGCGCTACGCAGCTCGCGGGCGATCTCCGAGAACTCATGGCTCCGCGGGTCTCGCGGCCGCTCCAGATCGACCGTCACGTCCGCCGACAACCGCCCTGGCCGCGGCGTGAACACCAGGATCCGGTCAGCCAGGAAGATCGCCTCGTCGATGCTGTGCGTCACGAACAGGATCGTCGTCTGCTGCCGCTTCCATATCTCCAACAGCTCCCGTTGCAGCCGCCCCCGCGTCTGCGCATCCAGCGCCCCGAACGGCTCGTCCATCAGCAGTGCCCGCGGCTTGGTCGTCAAAGCCCGCGCAATCCCCACCCGCTGCCGCATCCCCCCCGACAGCTCATGCGGATAGCGAGTTCCAAACCCCACGAGCCCCGTCAGCGCCAGCATCTCCGCCGCCCGCTTCTCCCGCTCCGCCCGCAGCACCCCCCGCGCCTTCAAATTGAACTCCACGTTCCGCTGCACCGTCATCCACGGGAACAGCCCATGGTCCTGGAACACGATGCTCGTCGCCGGCGACGGCCCGTCCAGGTCCCGCCCCGCCACCACGATCTGCCCCGTCGTCGTCGGCTCCAGCCCCGCGATCATCTGTAGCAGCGTCGACTTCCCGCACCCAGACAACCCCAGAAGGCACACGAACTCCCCCTCGTTGCAGGCGATGTCGATCCCCCGCAACGCCTCCACGGGCCCTGTCTTGGCCGCATACGTCTTGCCCACCCCCACGCATTCGATGAACCAGCTCACCCGGACACCAGCCCATCCTGCCACCGGCAAACCCGCTGCCGCAACAGCCGCACCGCCTGATCCCCCAGCAGCCCGATCGCCCCAATGACGATAATGCCGGCGAAAATCAGCTCCGTCCGGAACGTCATCTGCGCGTTCAGGATCATGTATCCCAGGCCCGACTTCACCGCGATCATCTCTGCCGTCACCACCGTCAGCCACCCACCCCCGATCGCCAGCCGCAGCCCCGTCAGGATCGACGGCATCGCCGCGGGCAGGATGATGTCGCGCAGGATCAGCACCTCGCTGGCCCGCGCCGCCGTCGCAACCTTCAGCAACGTCCGCTCGATCCCCCGCACGCCGAAAATCGTATTGATCAGCAACGGCCACAGCGCACTTAGAAAGATCAGCACGATCGCCGGCGTATCCCCGATCCCGAAGAACAGCATCGCCAGCGGGATCAACGAGATCGGCGGGATCGCCCGGAAGAACTGGATCGACCAGTCCGTCAGCCGGTCGATCGCCGGGAACCGCCCGATCAACAGCCCCGCCGGCACCGCAACGCAGAAAGCCAGCGACACCCCGATCAACACCCGCAGCATGCTCGCCCCGGCGTTCGCCGCGATCGTCGGCCCCCATTGCACGAAAGCGTTCGCCACCTTCGCAGGCGCCGGCAGCAGCACCGACGGATACACTTCCGCCATCACCACGGCCTGCCACACAACCAGCAA
>JAYVEG010000330.1:0-2401 GCA_043748985.1 Rhodospirillales bacterium | reverse complement strand
AGGCGGTTTTAGGCTGCTTCTTCGAAGGCGCGGAGGCCGCGTTCTATGATGGCGGGGTCGAGGTCGCGGACGATCATGACGATGCGGCTGGTGCGGGGGTCGTTTTCGGGCCAGGCGGGGAGGAGGGCGGGGGGGTGGAAGAGGTGCTGGACGCCGTGGATGGCGACGGGGCGGTCCTGGTGGGCGAGGTTGAGGATGCCTTTGACGCGGAGGAGCTTTTCGCCCTGGGTGGCGATGAGCATTTCGAGCCAGGTGCCGACGGCCTGCCAGTGGAGCGGCTTTTCGAAGGTCATGCAGAAGGCGCGGATGGTGGCGTCGTGGCGGTTGGGGTCGTGGTGATGGCGATGGTGACGGTGGTAGGCGTCGACGTTGAGCCAGGCCTGGACGTCGGCGGTGCGGGAGGTGGGGTCGAAGCCTGCGGATAGGAGGTGGGCGGGTTCGATGCGGCCGTGGTCGGCGGTGAGGATGGGGGCGGCTGGGTTCAGGGCGGCGAGCCGGGTGCGGAGTGGGGTGAGGTCTGGCACCAGGTCGGTTTTGGTGAGGACGAGGCGGTCGGCGATGGCGGCTTGTTTGACGGCCTCGGGCTGGCGGTCGAACTGGTCCATGGCGTGGACGGAGTCGATGACGGTGACGACGCCGTCGAGGCGGTAATGGGTGGCGGCGAAGGGGTCGCCCATGAGGGTTTGCAGGATGGGGGCCGGGTCGGCGAGGCCGGTGGTCTCGACGATGACGCGGCGGACCTGGCCGGAGGCGACGCGGGGTTGCAGGTCTTGCAGGGCGCGGACGAGGTCGCCGCGGACGGTGCAGCAGAGGCAGCCGGCGTTGAGGAGGATGGTGGTGTCGTCGAGGGTTTCGACGAGGAGGTGGTCGAGGCCGATCTCGCCGAACTCGTTGATGAGGACGGCGGTGTTGGCGAGGTCTGGCTGTTTGAGGAGGTGGTTGAGGAGGGTAGATTTTCCGGCGCCGAGGAAGCCGGTGAGTACGATAAGGGGGATCAAGTCAGCCATAGAGCTCGTCCGGGGTGACCATGGGGTCGGCGATGGTGACGAGGGATTCGTCCTGGACGGCGCGGTAGAAGCAGGAGCGGTGGCCGGTGTGGCAGGCGACTCCGGTCTGGTCGACGAGGAGGAGGATCGTGTCGGCGTCGCAGTCGAGGCGGAGTTCGACGAGGTCCTGGACCTGGCCGCTGGTCTCGCCCTTGCGCCAGAGGGTGTTGCGGCTGCGGCTCCAGTAGCAGACCCGGCCGGTGGCGAGGGTTTCGGCCAGCGAGTCGCGGTTCATCCAGGCCATCATGAGGACCTCGCCGGTGTCGTGCTGCTGGGCGATGGCTGGGACCAGACCGTTCGCGTCGTAGCGGATCTCGTCGAGGACGGTGGTGTCGGTGTCGGACATGGCTGGCCTTGCAACGGGGGCGTTGGTGCCAGACATAGGACGGATGGACGCCGAAACCCATCCTTTGCCGAGTGTTGCTGCACAGTTGGATCGTGCGGCGAGGGTGTGTGCGGCGCATGGGGCGAAGTTGACGGAGTTGCGGCGGCAGGTTTTGCGGCTGGTCCTGGAGGCTGGGCGGCCCGTTGGGGCTTATGACCTGCTGGAGCGGTTGCGGGGGGAGCGGCGGGGGGCGGCGCCGCCGACAGTTTATCGGGCGCTGGATTTTTTGATGGAGCAGGGGCTGATCCATCGGGTGGAGCGGCTGTCGGCGTTCGTGGGGTGCCCGGCACATGACCATCATGCGCATGCGGCGCAATTCCTGATTTGCGGGGGGTGCGGGGCGGTGCAGGAGCTGGAGGACGCTTCGGTTCGGGTTGCGCTGGAAGCGGCGGCGGCGCGGCAGGGGTTTGCGATCGGGGGGGTGACGGTGGAAGCGGAGGGGCGGTGTGCGGCTTGCGTGGGGGCGGGGCAGGGAGGCGGGTGGAGGGGTGCGTAGGGTGAGGTCTGGTCTTGGGGCGCGAGAACCTCACCCAGCCCTTTCCCGAGGGAGAGGGCTTTAAGGTGTTTAGACCAGGGCTCTGAAGGCTTGTTCCAGGTCGGCGATGAGGTCGGTGGGTTCTTCGAGGCCGATGTGGAAGCGGCAGACTGGGCCGGGGAAGTTGCCGGTGTTGGCGGAGCGGGTGACAAAGCCGGTAGTGGGGAGTGCCAGGCTTTCGAAGCCGCCCCAGCTGGCGCCGATGCCGAAGAGGGTGAGGCTGTCGATCATGCGGTGGGTGTCTTCGGGGGTGATGTCGGGTTGGAAGACGACGCCGAAGAGACTGCAGGCGCCGGTGAAGTCGCGCTTCCAGAGGTCGTGGCCGGGGGCGCCGGGGAGGGCGGGATGGAGGACCTGGGCGACTTCGGGGCGGGACTGGAACCAGGTGGCGACCTCGATTGCGGATTTCATCTGGCGGGCGAGGCGGACGGCCAT
>JAYVEG010000329.1:0-2405 GCA_043748985.1 Rhodospirillales bacterium | reverse complement strand
CAGCGCGCAGCTTCGCAACAAGGCGACGACGGCGGGCAATCTGTTGCAGCGGACGCGGTGTGTGTATTTCACCGACCCCGACATGCCTTGCAACAAGCGTGTGCCAGGTTCGGGCTGTTCTGCATTGGGTGGGTTCAACCGGGTGAATGCGGTGGTTGGGACCAGCGAGCATTGCATCGCGAGCCATCCGTCGGACATGGCGGTTGCGATGCGGGCGCTGGATGCGGTGGTGGAAACGGTGCAGCCCGATGGGAAGGCGCGGCGGATTGCGCTTGCCGAATTGCACCGTTTGCCGGGCGACACGCCGCATGTGGAGACCGTGCTGGAGCCGGGCGAATTGATCTTGGCGGTGACGCTGCCGCCGCCACCGGCTGGGGTGCAGTTGTATCGGAAGGTGCGGGACCGCGCTTCGTATGCGTTCGCGCTGGTGTCGGTTGCGGCGATCATCGATGTGCAGGGCGGCAAGGTGCACGCAGCGTGCATGGCATTTGGTGGTCTGGCGCCCAAGCCGTGGCGTGTGGAGCGGGCCGAGGCGGCGCTGGTTGGTCGGGCGCCCGATGGTGCGGCAAGCCATACCGCGGCGGAGCTGGTGCTGGCGGGTGCGCGGGGGCATGGGCGGAACGACTTCAAGATATCCCTGACCCGCCGGGTCATTCAGGCCGCGCTGGCACAGGCCAGCCAGGAGTCGCACGCATGAGGCTGCATGGTCCCATTGGGCACACGGTGCTCGACGACAATCCTGGTGTGGTCGGCGCGCCGATGGACCGGGTCGATGGCCGGCTGAAGGTGACGGGGGCTGCCCGGTATTCTTATGAGTGGCCGCATGAGTCGCCGCTGTATGCCTATGTGGTGCAGGCGGCGGCCGCGAAAGGCGGTTTGAAGTCGATCGACACGGAAGCCGCGGCGCGTGCCCCGGGCGTGCGGCTGGTGATGACGTATAAGAATGCGCTGCCGCAGAAATCCGGTGATCATCGGAAGTATGCGGCGCAGTTGACGGGGCCGGAGGTCGGTTATTGGGGTCAGCCGATTGCGGTGGTGGTTGCGGATAGTTTCGAGCAGGCGCGGGATGCCGGCCATCGGGTGCGGGTGATCTATGATCGGGAACGGCCGGTGCTTGAGATGAGCGCTGCGCCGGCGCCGCCGCCGCCACAGGAAGACGACCAGAAGGCGGACAGCGCACTGGGTGATTTCGAAGCTGCCTATGCCGCGGCGGCGGTTTCGATCGATGCGACCTATACGACGCCGTTGCAGTCGCACGCGGCGATGGAGCCGCATGCAACCATCGCCCGCTGGGATGGCGATATGCTGGTGCTGGAAACGGCGAACCAGTTCGTCAGCCAGAGCCAGGCCGTGGTGGCCGACACGCTGCAGATGCCGAAGGAGAAGGTGCGGATCATCAGCAGGTATGTGGGTGGTGGTTTCGGGTCCAAGTTGTGGGTGGGGGCCGACGCGATCCTTGCCGCGATGGCGGCCAAGGCGACGGGGCGGACCGTCAAGCTGGCGCTGGCCCGGCCGCAGGTATTTGCCGTCACGACGCATCGGAGCGCCACGGTGCAGCGGATCCGCCTGGGTGCAACCAAGGACGGAACGTTGACGGCGATCGGGCATGACAGCCTGTCTGCGAACCGGGAGGGGGAAGCGCAGTATGAGGCGGCGGCGCTGCAGACCCGGATGTTGTATGCGGCGGAAAACCGGCAGACCCGGCACCGGCAGGCGATACTGAACCTGCCGGTCGCGTCATCGATGCGTGCGCCTGGTGAGGCGGTCGGCCTGTTGGGGCTGGAATGCGCGATGGATGAGCTGGCGGAGCGGTTGGCGATGGACCCGGTGGAGCTGCGGGTTCGCAATGAGCCGACGGAGGACCCGGAGAAGCATGTGCCGTTCTCGTCGCGCAGTTTGGTGGGGTGCATGCGATCGGGCGCCGAGCAGTTCGGATGGGCGCGGCGAGGCAAGCCGGGCGGCACGCGTGATGGGCAATGGCTGGTGGGCATGGGGATGGCGGCCGCGATCCGGGGCAATCCGCTGAAGGCGTCGACGGCGCGGGTGCGGCTGGACCCGGACGGGGTGTTGACGGTTCAAACGGCCATGACCGACATTGGCACTGGCAGCTATACGATCCTGACGCAGGTTGCGGCGTCCATGCTGGGGCTGCCGCCCGAGCGGGTGCGGATGGAGCTGGGCGACAGCGCGCTGCCGATGGCGGCCGGGTCGGGTGGGTCGTTTGGCGCGGGGAGCAGTGCTTCATCGGTGTATGATGCTTGTTTGAACTTGCGTGAGAAGCTGGCGCAGGCGACGGGCGTCGATCCGGCGCAGGCGAAGTTCGCCGATGGCGCGATCTCGGTTGAGGGTGGTGGTTCGCATGATCTGGTCGGGCTGGCGCCGCCGGGAGGGATCGTGGCGGATGG
>JAYVEG010000328.1:0-8187 GCA_043748985.1 Rhodospirillales bacterium | reverse complement strand
CGATCTTGGCTCCGCGTTGGTTCAGCTCGGCGATGATCCAGTTCGCGTCGAACGCTTTGTCTGCGATCAGCCCGTTGAACTCGATGCCTTTGATAAGCGGTGCCACGCCGATGGTGTCGTAGCGTTGGCCTGGTAGCAGGACGACCCGGACGAGATTGCCCAAGGCGTCGGTGAGGGCCAGGATTTTGGTTGTCAGACCGCCTCGGGACTTGCCGATAGCCTGGCTTTGAGTCCCCCTTTTGCGCCTTGGCCATGGCGATGGACCCGGACGATCGTGGCATCGACCATCGCATATTCCGTGTCGGGCTCATCGGAAACGGCATCGAACATGCGCTTGAACACGTCGGCCCTTACCCAATCGCGGAAGCGCTTGAAGACTGTGTTCCACTTGCCAAACGACGCTGGGAGGTCACGCCATGGACTGCCGGTTCTCGCAATCCACAGCACCGCCTCCGTGAACAATCGCGTATCCCCTCCCGTCCGGCCCGGATCGGTCGGCTTGCCCAAGCAGAAGGGCTGCATCTTCTTCCATTGCGCGTCTGTCAGGCTGAACCGGTCCATGCAAAACTCCTTTCGGAGCTTGAATCACGGACGCCGTGCTCACGGGAATCCCCTAATTCTCAACACGCCCTAGATTGATTAAAGAATAGATCAGGGGACGACCTTATTATAGCACTTTAGTGTATTGTAATTGCTTGGGCCTTTGCAGACATCCTTCCGCCATTCGAAAGCATGGCCGTCGTCCCGCGGGTGGCAGTTCCTGACCGCCAAGCCCTGGTGTGATGAGCGAGGCATCGCTCAACCTTCAAGCAATGCCCCACGGGTTTCGATGAAGTCCGCGACTGCGGCACGGAAGGCTACGGTCTCCAGCTCGGACACTTCCAGACTGAGCGCGATCATGCCGCGGCGGGCGAGGTAGAAGCCGCGGGCGAGCATGTCGAGAAAGAAGAGTTCGCGCAGCCGGGTCTCACCGGCCAGGTCGGCGGGGCTGCGGATGGGGGTACGCTGGAAGTGCAGGGTCAGGAGGCTGCCGAGGCCGGTCCATTGCATGGGCAGATGCGGCGCGAGGGCGTTGAGATCGGCGCGGAGGGCTTCGCCGCGGGTGAACAGGGCGTCGGCGCTGGCGGACGTGAACAGCTGCGTCAGGCCGGCGACTCCGGCGGCCATGGTCAGGACGTTGTTGTTGAAGGTGCCGGCGTGGGGCAGCGCATCGGCGCGGCGGGGGTCGTAGCGGTCCATCAGGGCGCGGGCGCCGCCGAAGGCGCCGAAGCTCATGCCGCCGCCGATGTATTTGCCCAGCGTGGTCATGTCCGGCGTGATGCCCAACCGGGTCTGCTGGCCGCCGGCGGACATGCGGCTGGTCATGACCTCGTCGAAGATGAGGACGGCGCCGGTTTCGGTGGCCACGTCGCGCAGCGCCTGCAGGAAGGCGGGCTCGGCGGGGATGCAGCCGCCGCTGCCGAGCATCGGCTCGACCAGGATGCAGGCCAGGTCTGACGCGTGTTCGCGGGCCAGGGCGACCGCATCGGCTGTGTCGTTGTAGCGGCCCACCACCCACTGATGCGGCGCGTTGATGGGGATGCCGCCGCCGCCGAAATACAGGATGCCGCCGTGATAGCCGCCGTTGAACACCATCACGCGCCGCCGCCCGGTTGCCGTGACGGCGGTGGCGATGGCCAGCAGGTTCGCCTCGGTGCCGGAATTGGTGAAGCGCACCAGTTCGATGGACGGAAACCGGTCGACGATCAGCCTGGCCAGCCGCGCCTCCATCACGCCATGGCCGCCGAGGTTCCAGCCGCCGTCCAGCGCCGTGTCCAACGCCGCGCGGATGACGGGATTGCTATGGCCATACAGCCCGGCGGTGTATTCGCCCAGCAGGTCGACGTATTCGTGCCCGTCGGCGTCCCACAGGCGGCAGCCGGCGCCGCGCGCCATCGCCAGCGGGAAGGGCGTGTGGAACAGCACGGTGCGGGTGTTGCCGCCGGGCATGACGGCGGTGGCCTCGACATGGGCGGCGAGGCTGGTGGGGTGGGCGGCGACGAACCGCTCCCGCGCGTCGGCCAGCGCGGCGTCCAGGGTGATGTTGGTGAACGTGGTTCCCATGGGGAGTGCTCCTGGAAGCAGGTGGAGACGTTGCCAGGAGGCGACCCACTCGTCTACGTGGCAGGCGAACCGGAAGATCGCCCGCCATGCCCTCGCCCACCTACACGATCCAGCTTGCCTGCCCGAACCGACCCGGCATCGTCGCCGCCGTGTCGACGGCCATCTTCGACCTGGGCGGCAACATCCGCGAGGCGCAGCAATTCGACGATCCCGACAGCGCCCGCTTCTTCGCGCGAATCGTGCTGGATCATCCGCAGGGCACGCTGGACCGCGCCGGGCTCGAGCGGGGTCTTGCCGCACTCGCCGCGCAGTTCGGGATGGCTTGGTCGCTGCGCGTCGATACTGAGCGGCATCGCGTGCTGCTGATGGTCTCGCGGTTCGACCATTGCCTGGCGGACATCCTGTATCGCCACCGCATCGGCGAGCTGCCGATGGAGGTGACGGCCATCGTCTCGAACCACCCGCGCGCGACCTATGCACATCTGGACTTCGCAGGCATCCCGTTCCACCACATGCCGGTCACCAAGGACACGAAGCCGCAGCAGGAGGCCGCCTTGCTGGACCTGGTGGAGCGGACGTCGACCGACCTGGTCGTGCTGGCGCGCTACATGCAGGTGCTGTCGGACGATCTGGCGACGCGGCTGTCGGGGCGGTGCATCAACATCCACCACTCGTTCCTGCCGGGGTTCAAGGGGGCGCGGCCGTATCACCAGGCGCATACCCGCGGGGTGAAGCTCATCGGGGCGACGGCGCATTACGTAACTGCTCATCTCGATGAAGGCCCCATCATCGAGCAGGACGTGGAGCGCATCAGCCATAGCGACACGCCGGACGACCTGGTGCGCCAGGGCCGCGACATCGAGCGACGGGTGCTGTCGCGCGCGCTGGCCTGGCACCTGGAGGGCCGCGTGCTGCTGAATGGGTCGCGCACCATCGTCTTCCGGACCTGATCGATGATCGGAGTCGATTGGGGCACCAGCAGCTTCAGGGCATTCCGCCTGCAGGGCGGCGTCGTCGTCGATCGGATCACGGGCGGCCCTGGCATCCTGGCCGTGCCGGCGGGCGGGTTTTCCGACGCGCTGCGAACTGCCATCGGTCCGTGGCTCGACGCTGGCGAAAACCGCGTGCTGATGTCCGGCATGGTCGGCAGCCGGCAAGGTTGGGTGGAGGCGCCGTATCTCGCCTGTCCCGCCGATCCCGCGACATTGGCTGCGGCGGCCGTCGCGGTGCCGTTCGAGGGTGCGGCAGTCCGGCTGGTGCCGGGGCTTTCGGCGGCGGATGCGAACGGCACGCCCGAGGTGATGCGCGGCGAGGAGGTGCAGGTGGCGGGCGTGCTCGACCGCACCGGCCCGAGCGCGCTGATCTGCCTGCCAGGCACGCATTCAAAATGGGTCAGGCTCGCCGGCGGGCGCATTCAGGGTTTTGCCACGCACATGACCGGTGAGGCCTTCGCGGCGCTGCGGCAGCACACCATCCTGGGCCGGCTGATGCAGGACGGCCCGACGGACGAGGCGACGTTTCTGCAGGGCGTGGCGCGGGCCGCGACGCCGGGCGGGTTGCTGCATCACCTGTTCGGCGTGCGCACGCTCGGGTTGTTCGACCGGCTGGCGCCGGCGCATGCCGCCTCGTTCCTGTCGGGCCTGCTGATCGGACACGAGGTGCAGGCGGTCGGCCCGCGCGGCCCGGTGCATCTGGTGGGCGCGGCGGCGCTGTGCAGCCTGTATGCTCTGGCAATCACGGCGGCCGGGTCCAGCGCCATCATCCTGGATCAGGACGCCGCGGCCACAGGGTTGGCCCGGCTTGCGGAGCATATCGTATGGACAACGCCATGACCCTTGCTGAAGCGCTTGCGGCCTGCCCCCTGATCGCGATCCTGCGTGGCATCCGGCCCGATGAGGTGGAAGCGGTGGCGGACGCCCTGGTCGGGGCCGGGCTGCGCGTCATCGAAGTGCCGTTGAATTCGCCCGACCCGTTCGACAGCATCGGACGCATCGCGCGGCGGCATGGGCATCACGCGCTGATCGGGGCCGGGACGGTAATGACGGCGGCGGACGTATTCCGCGTGCAGCAGGCAGGTGGCCGCCTGATCGTCACGCCGCACGCCACGGCGCCCGTCGTTCAGGAGGCGAAGCGGCTGGGGATGCAGGCCGCTCCTGGCTTTTTTACGCCGACAGAGGCCTTCGCAATGCTGGAGGCCGGGGCCGACGCGTTGAAGCTGTTCCCGGCCGAAGCTGCAAGCCCGGCGGTGTTGCGCGCGATCCGGGCCGTGTTGCCCACCGGCACGAAAGTGCTGCCCGTGGGTGGCATTGATGCCAGCGGCATCCCTGCCTGGTATAAGGCCGGGGCCGCAGGCTTCGGCATCGGCAGCGCGATCTATAAGCCCGGCGACACCGCCGCCGTAGTCTCCGCAAAGGCTGCAGCCCTGGTCATCGCCCTTGCAGGCAACAACCAGGGCTGACGCGACGTCACGGCGAGCCGTTGCCGCCCATCGAGCCGTACACCTGGCCCGTCGCGTAGCTGCCTGACTCATCGGCAAGCTGCACGTAGATGCCGCAAAGCTCGGCCGGCTGGCCGGGACGGCCCATCGGCGCCATTCCGCCGAACTTCTCCAGCTTTTCCATCGAGGCGCCGCCGCTGACCTGCAGCGGCGTCCAGATCGGGCCCGGTGCGACGCCGTTCACACGGATACCCTTTTTCACCAGCTGCTTGCTCAACGAGCGGACGAAGTTCGTCGTCGCGGCCTTCGTTTGCGCGTAGTCGTACAGGTCCGGCGTGGGATCCATTGCCTGCTCGGACGTGGTGGCGATGATGCTCGAACCTGGCTGCAGATGCGGCAGCGCCGCCTTGATGATCCAGAACGGCGCGTAGATGTTGGTCTTCATCGTCCAGTCGAACTGCTCGGTGGAGATGTCCATGATCGAGTCGTGCGCCTGCTGGCGGCCGGCGTTGCTGACCAGGATGTCGAGCCCGCCGAGCTCGCGCACCGCATCGGCCACGAGGCGCTGGCAGAACGCCTCGTCGCGGAGGTCGCCGGGGATCAGCACGCACTTGCGGCCGGCGGCCTTGACCACGGCCAGAACCTCCTGAGCGTCGGGCTCCTCGGTGGGGAAGTAGTTGATGGCGACATCCGCGCCCTCTTTGGCGAAGGCGATGGCGGCGGCGCGGCCCATGCCGGAATCGCCGCCGGTGATCAGCGCCTTGCGGCCGAGCAGGCGGCCGGAGCCCTTGTAGCTGGTTTCGCCGTGGTCCGGCCGGGGGTCCATCTTGGAAGCCAGGCCAGGCCATTCCTGCGACTGCTTGTTGAACGGCGGCTGCGGATATTTCGTGCGCGGGTCCTGCAGCGGCTGGGGCGCGGAGGTCCCTGCCGTCTGCGCACCAGGCTGCGACGCGTTTTGGGCAAACGCCGGCGCGGCGGCGGCCACAAAGCCGAGTCCGGCGCCGCCGATGATGCCGCGGCGGGACGTATTGTCGATGGTATCCATAGGCTGCTCCAGACGTATCGGCCCACCCAACGGCGCGTCGTCGCCCGGGGTTCCCCCTGCCCCTGGCGCCGGGCGGGGAAATCCGGTTCTGTTGATCACATGCCGGATGTCACGCGCGAAACCGTACAGAACGAGCCGGTCGAGCGGGCCGCTGCGTTCGCCGCCCGGGCGATCGCACCCCATGCGGCCCAATGGGATGCAGAGGGCACGCCGCTGCCCCGGGCGGTCGTCGACGAATATGCGGCCCTCGGGTTCGCGGCCCTCCAGGTGACCGCCGCGCGGGGCGGCCTGGGGGCCGACTACCGCACCAAGCTGCTTGTTGCCGGGGCGATTGCCGCGCACTGTTTTCCCAGTGCCTTCGCGTTGAACAACCTGCAGGGGTCCGTCACGCGCATGGAACGCGAGGGCTCGCCGGACCAGATCGCCCGCTATCTGCCGGGGCTGATGGCCGGGCGGATCGTGAACGCGCCGTCGCTCAGCGAGCCCGGCGCTGGCAGCGACTTCGCCGCCATCGCCACCCGCGCCACCCGCGCCACCCGCGCCACGAAGACGCCGGGCGGCTGGACGCTGGACGGTGAAAAGGCCTGGGTGACGAACGGCGTCTTCGCCGACCAACTGATCCTGTACGCCCAGACCGACCCCGCCGCGGGCCATCGCGGCATTGCCAGCTTCATCGTCGATCTGCATGCCCCCGGCATCGAGCGGCTGCCGGCCGAGCAGCTGGTGGGCGGCGGCGCCATAGGCGCGTGCGGCATCCGGCTGACGAACGTCGCCGTGCCCGGCCACGACCTGTTCGCGCCGCCGGGCGAGGCATTCAAGCGTGGCCTGCGCGGCATCACCGGCGCCCGCATCCATGTCGCCGCCATGATCAACGCCACCGTCGGCGCATGCCTGCGGATCGCGGTGCGGCATGCCCGCGCGCGACACACCTTTGGCAAGCCCTTGCTTGGCCATCAGGGGCTACGCTGGCAGCTGGTGGACGTGGCCGCCGCGCTGGAGGCGAGCCGGCTGCTGGTGGATCGGGCGGCCGGCCTGGTGGAGGCGGGAGAGGACGCGCAGGTGGAGGCGGCGCTGGCGAAGAAGCATGCGGCCGAGATGGCGACCGGTGCTGTGGCCGCCTGCATGCAGGCGATGGGGGCGGAGGGGCTTCGCACCGTCCACCCGCTGGGCCGGCACCTGGCCGCAGCCCGCATCGCGGCCTATGTCGATGGCAGCACCGAGATGATGAACGAGCGCATCGGCGCCGCCCTGGAGAGCCGTTATGCCTGATCGCCGCGTTGTCACAGCCGAAGCCGCGATTGCGGGAATCGAGAGCGGCATGACCATCATGGTGGGCGGCTTCGGCGTCGCGGGCGTGCCGTTCGCGCTGCTGGAGGCAATCCGGCTGAAGGGGCTGGGGGACTTCACCGTGATCTCGAACAACGCCGGGTTCGGGGGGCGGGACCTGACGTCGTGGATCGAGGCAGGGATGGTGCGGCGGGTGATCTGTTCCTATCCGCGCACGTCGCCGGCCTGCATCGCGCAGTGGAAGGCGGGGCAGCTGGAGATCGAGGTAGTGCCGCAGGGGACGCTGACGGAGCGGATGCGGTGTGCCGGCGCTGGACTGGGTGGCGTGTTCTCGCCGGTGTCGGCGGGGACGCTGCTGGCCGAAGGAAAGGAGCAGCGGACGATGGACGGGGTGGACTACGTGCTGGAGCTGCCGTTACGGGCGGACGTGGCGCTGCTGCATGCATACCGGGCGGACCCTAATGGCAATCTGGTCTACCGGATGACGGCCCGAAACTTTTCTCCCGTGATGGCGACGGCGGCAAGGCTGGTGGTGGTGGAGGTGGCGGAGATGGTGCCGCTGGGCGGGCTGGACCCGGAGCATGTGGTGACACCAGGAATCTTCGTGGACCGGCTGCTGCCGATCGGGGAGAGCGGGGGCGGGACCGCGCCATGACGTCCTGGACCCGCACCCAGATGGCCGCGCGCCTGGCCCGCGACATCCCTTTGGGCACCTTCATCAACCTGGGCATCGGCATGCCATCCCTGGTGGCGCGCCACATCCCGCGCGAGGCCGACATCACGCTGCACAGCGAGAACGGGCTGCTGCACTTCGGCGGCCCCCCGCCGCCGGGGCAGGAAGACACGGACCTGGTCGATGCCGGCAAGAACCCGGTCACCCTGCGACCCGGCGCCGCCTTCTTCGACAGCGCCCTTAGCTTTGCCATGATGCGCGGCGGCCACCTCGATATCGCCGTCCTCGGCGGATTCGAGGTGTCGACGGCCGGCGACCTGGCGAATTGGTGGACCGGCACGCCGGGCGACCCGCAGGGCGTGGGCGGGGCGATGGACCTGGCCAGCGGGGCAAAGCAGATCTGGGTGCTGATGGAGCACCGCACGAAGGACGGACGCCCGAAGATCGTGGAGCGCTGCGCCTATCCGCTGACGGCCCGGCGGGTCGTGACGCGGGTCTACACGGACCTGGCCGTCATCGACGTGACCCCGACGGGGCTGATGGTGCGGGACATGGCGCCGGGTGTGGATGTGCCGACGTTGACGGCAGCAACGGGCGCTGCGCTGGCGTTTGCCCCGGGCTGACGGTCGAGATTCCCACACC
>JAYVEG010000327.1:0-22447 GCA_043748985.1 Rhodospirillales bacterium | reverse complement strand
AAAGACCCTATCGGCCTTCCGCGGCCCCACATCCATTTCGGGATCGACGACTACACCAGGCGGAGCCTGGACGCGGGCCAGAAGCGGCATCGCGCGATCATGGACGCAATGGGCTGCACCAGCATCCTGGACGGCGGCCCGCGCGTGAACACCAGCATCCTGGGTGGCACGACGCGGATGGGGGCGGACCCGAATTCCTCGGTGGTCTCGACCGACCTGCGGTGCCATGACCATCCGAACCTGTTCGTAGTGGGGTCGGCCGTGTTCCCGACGATGGGGATTTCGCCCCCGACGTTGACGATCGCGGCGCTGGCGTTGCGGGCGGCGGAGCGGGTGCGGGCGGACCTCACCTAGGGCGGATGCAATCCGCCAGGCCGGTGGCGAATTGCATCCGCGCTACGTCGGCGAGTCCGCTCGTTCCAGTAGTCCGGCATAGGACAGGCCTTCGGTCTCAATCTGCAGCTTGGTGGACAAATAGGCGCTCTCGGCGGTCTGGACCAGGCTGCGCCAGTGGAGCAGGCCGACGTGACGAACCTCTGGATCGATCACAACGTCCGCCAGGGTACGGCAGTACTTGCCATGCGTCAGGCTACTGGCCGTGGCGGTGCGGCTGATGACACTGAACACGTTCACGGGGTGGTTGGAGCGGTCGCGGATGAGGCGCAGCGTGCTCATCATCTCGAACTCGCCGACATCTGAGGCGAAGCGGGCGTCGGGCTGCATGTCGACGCCGACGACGGGGCCGCGGCGCAGATTGCGCATGATGTCGACGGGGAAGTTGTTCATGATGGCGCCGTCGACCAGCACGTCGCCGTTCTCGACCATCGGCGGCAGGATGCCCGGCAGGGCGGAGGTCGCCCGCAGCGCGCGCCAAACTAGGCCGCTGTCGTGGATGTGCGGCTTGCAGGTGGATAGATTGGTCGATACCGCGAAAAACGGGCGCCAGGCACTCTCGATGGCAAGCTCGCCGAAATGGTGGCGCAGCCGGGTCGCGACCTTGTTGCCGCGGGTCAGCGAGATGATGGGGATGGTGTAGTCGTTCACCGGGTTCGAGATGACGAAGACCTGGCGCATTCGCTCCATCAGCTCTTCGTCGGTCCACTCGAACGCGGCACCTGCGGCGATGATGGCACCCATGCTGGTGCCTCCGAACAGATCGATGGGGATGCCGGCCTCTCGCAGGGCGCGGATCACGCCGAGATGGGCAAAACCGCGGGCGCCGCCGCCGGCCAGCACCACGCCGATCGCGCGGGAGCCGACCACGCGGCCGAGGAAGGCCAGGTCGTCCGCCCTGCCCTGTCGCACGTGCAGGTGCATCGAGATGTCCGGCCGGCCCATCCAGCGGGTGGGCGGCGGCGGCGGGATGCTCGTGTCTGCGCAGAGGGTCGCGACGTCGATCTGCATGCGGCTGCGGCCGCCGAGGATGCGGTCCAGAACGGGCTCGGGCAGCGGCGCGTGACCGGCTGCATCGATATAAAGCAGGCGGTCGGCATTGGCGATGCACAGCTCGTTCCACTGTGGGTCGTCGGCACAGGTGACCATGATCGTCAGGTCGTTGAGCATCTGCGAGGCCGAGACCTCGGCGGCGGTCAGACCGAAATCGAGGTTCGACAGCAGCTCGGCCGCCAGTTGCTGCGCGCCGGCGTCGGCAACCAGGGCGCGGCCTATGGCAATCAAGTCGACGCCCTCGGCCACCGCGACCAGGGCAATGCTGCTGGGTCGCACGGTGGCGGGGCGGGGGCGCAGGTTCTGCATCAGCCGCTGTGCCAGGTAGCGCGTCACCTGCATGGAGCCGCGGTGCGAGGCCTGGATGAAGGTGCGGAATGCCGGGCCCTCGACTCGCAGCAGGCCACTGTGGCGCAGAGCGATGACGGTGGTGGGGCGGGGCGCCTGGGCGATTACGCTGATCTCGCCGAGCAGCTCGCCGGGGCCAATGGGCACCATGTCGACGCTGGCGCCGTGCATGCCCAGCAGCGTGCTGCCGAGGCTGCCGTAGCGGACGATGTAGACGTGATCGTCGCCGGCGCGATTGTCCAGCAGCTCGCCGCTGCGCAGTTCGAGCCAGGCCATGCCATCGAGCAGCATCGCGAGCTCCGTCTCCGGAACGTCGGTGAAGACATCGAGGTGCTGCAGCCAGAGCAGCGTGTCTTCCGGGCTGAAGGCGGTCGTCATGTGGGGTTCGGCAGGAAACGGTCGATGGCAGCCCAGAGCTGCAGGCGGTGGCGATCGAGCTCGCGCAGCAATTCGTGCCTCGCGCCAGGCAGTTCGAGCGCCTCACCCCGCGGCAGGCGGCGGACGAAGGCGCGGGTGGTACGGTTGTCGACGATACGGTCCGCGCCGGCGATGGCGACCAGGGTGGGCATGGTGATGCGCTTCACCTCCCGTTGCAGGGCCGCCTGGCTTTGGGTGGCGGCGCGCAGCCAGCCCCAGGTGGCGCCACCAAGGTGCACGGCAGGCATGGACCGCAGCAGTGCGGCGCTGGCGGCGAAGCGCTCGGGGCAGGAGGTGAGCGGATTGCCCTCGAAGGTGGGATCGAGGTTCGGGCGCGGGGGCGTGCCGGGGCCAAAGCGTTCGGTGCGGCCCAGCACGCAGCCGGTGCGGAACACCATCCGGGCGAAGGCGCGCATGGCGATGCCGCCGCCGAGGAAGTCGATCATGGGGGCCGAGATGACGGCACGGGCGAACAGCTCCGGCCGGCGGGCGAGCAGCCGCAGACCCAGGTGCCCGCCCATGGAATGCGCCAGCATCTGCAGCTTCTGACCGCCCATTTCGGGCATGATGTGACGATCGAGGATCAGGTCGGCGTCTTCGAGGTAACGGGCAAAATCCAGGACGTGGTGCTTCAAAGGGTCCGGAAGCAGCCGCGTCGAGAGACCCTGGCCGCGCCAGTCCCAGGTCCAGACGCCATAGCCACGGTCCAGCAGGGCGTCGACGGTCTCCTGGTAGCGCTCGACATACTCGCCGCGCCCACTCAGCAGCAGCACGGTCCCGCGCGGGCCCGGCCAGTGCGCCGCGCGCAGGCGGATACCGTCGGGCGTGTCGATCCAGACGATCTCGGCCTGCCGCGTCGCCATGGCTGTCACGCCGCCACCGTGGCGTTCGCGGTCACGCCGCCACCGCGGCGTTCGCGGTCACGCCGCCACCGCGGCGATGCCAGGCCGCAAGCCCCACGCGAACCATGCAGCGGCAGCGGTCAGCAGAAGGAACACGCAGGCGACAGGCAAGAAGCCATGGCCCAGCATGACGCCCGCAATGGCGGTGCCGGCCGCCGCCGCACCCACCTGGATGAAGCCGAGAAGGGCGGAGGCAAGCCCGGCCTGCATCGGATGCCGGTCCAACGCGCCGGCCGTTGCGGCGGGCAGCACGATGCCGAAGCCAAGCGTAAGCACGACGACGGGCGCCAGGATCGACCACGCCGCGAACACGCCCGCGCCCGCCAGCCCGGCCATCGCGGCTCCGCCCGCCAACGCCACCAGCGTGCCCCCGCGCACGAGCCCCGAAGGCGACACGCGGCGCGACAGCCGCCCGGCGACGAAGCTGCCGGCCAGATACCCGGCCACGTTGGCGATATTGAGCAACCCGTAGGTGATCGGCGAAAATCCCAGCATCTGGATGAACAGGAACGGCCCCGTCGCGAAGAACACCCCAAGCCCAGCAAACAGGCAAGAAAGCGCACCGACATTCTGGCGATACGCCCCGTCGCCCAACAGCCCGACGTAGCGTCCGACCAGGCCCGTGGCACGCACGCGGGCGCCCGGTCGCTGCGTCTCGTCCAGCAATGCGACCGCCGCCGCCAGCACCGCAGCCCCGCCCGCCGCCAGCACCCAGAAGGCCCAACGCCAGCCGAGCGTCTGCTGGATCAGCCCGCCGAGCGGCGGCCCCAAAGCGGGCGAGGCCGCCATCGCGATGCTGACCCAGATCATCGCCTTCGTGCCGGCGCCTCCGGTCTGGTCATTGCCTTGTACGTCCCGCAGCATGGCCCGGCCGACCACGGGGGCCGCGCTGGCGCCGGCCGCCTGCACCAGCCGTCCCACCAGGAACGGGCCAATGGACGTGGCCGTCGCGCACAGCACCGTGCCGACGACATAGACCGCAAGTCCGCCCAACAGCACCGGCAACCGACCGCGCGCATCCGCCATCGGCCCGGCCACCAGATTACAGACGGCGAAGCCGATGTAGAACGCCGTCAGCGTCCAGCTTGCCGCTGCGGGTCCAACGGCCAGCTCATGTGCCATAGCCGGGAGCGAGGGAAGATAGAGGCTGGTGGCCAACTGACCCACGGCGATGGCGAGCGACAACAGCAGTACCCGCATGCCGGCCGAGGGCGCCCGCACCATGTCAGTGCACCGCGTCCAGCTCCAGCTCCAGGTGGTCGCCGTGCAGCACCTCGGGGCCGACGACGGTGGGCTTGAACTGGGTATCGCGCATGCCGGCCGCGACCTGGGCAGCGGCGATGGCGTTGAACCAGCCGGGTTTCATGACATGGACGGCGCATGGTTTCAGGATGCCGTTATGCCGGGCCCCCTTGTACAGATAGTTCAGCCCGCCCAACTCATTCTCGAACGCGTGGGCCAGCTGTCCCTTGTTGACGGCATCGCCTTCGAACTCGACGTGCAGGCAGTAGCGTGACTTCTCGAGGTCGGGAACGAACATGAAATGGGTGATCCTGGCGCCGATCGCGGTGGCGGCCGAGGCCATCGCCGCTATCACCTGGTTCGCACTGACCTTCTCACCGTGGATGTTCACGACATCCCGCCCCTTGCGCAGGAAGCGGATGAGCGGCGCACCGCCGAACATGTCCACCACCTCGATCACGTCGTTGATGGCGTAGCGATACAGGCCGGAGGGCGTGGTCAGCAGGATCTGGTAGGTGCCGCCGACCTCCAGTTCGTCGGCGAACAGGGCGCGGGCGCCGGGCTGGCCCCATTCGTCCTCGGGCACGAATTCGAACACGTTGGTGTGGATGGTCAGAAGGCCTTCGCTGCCGCGGTCGGTTATGGGGATGCTGACATGGGCCTCGCTGCTCATGTAGCCGGTGTCGCGCAGCACGAGGCCCTCGGCGCACCAGTCCAGGATCTGGCTGGTGAACTGGCCGACGGTGCCGCCTTTCCAGCAGCCGATCAGCTTCAGGTTCGGCCAATAGTCGCGCGGACGAAGCTTGCCGCCACCGCTGAGTTTTTCCAGCTCGCGGGCGCGGGCCGGGTCGGCCTTCAGCTTGGGCGCGATTGCGGCGCGGATCTCGGGGACGACGTCGACCTCGGCGGTCAGGGTCCCGTCATGGATGTCCTTCAACAGGGCCGACTTCATCTCGTCGGCGGCCTCGAACATCTTGATCAGGCTGCTGGGGTTGCTGCCGGGGATGAACGTCACGTTCTCGGGCACGGCAAGGCGCATCAGGGTGTAGCGGCGGGCGAGGTAGTCGCCGATTTCGACGACGTCGTAGGGGTAGGCGTAGCGCTTCTTGGCGATGGCGTGGGCGTTCTTGAACATCATGCCAGAGACGCTGCCGTACGGGACCTTGAGGCCCGTATGGCCCTCGACTGCCTTGTTCACCAGCGGAATAGCCTTGCCGTCAAGGAAGTGCGGGTGCTTCTGGATCGCGTGATAAGCCCAGAGCTTCTGGGTGACGCCGTTACCGTAGGTGGTGCGCGCGCCGACCGGGATCAGCTTCGGCTTGCTGGTGGTGCCCGATGTCTTGTTGAACATCATGGGCGGGCCTTCGTTGGTCAGCACGCTGGCCTCGCCCGCCACGATGCGGTCGATGTAGGGCTCGAAATCGTCCCATGTGCCGATGGGGACCTGCTTCTGGAAATCGGCCCGCGTGCGGATGGCGGCGAAGTTGTGCGCGCGGCCGAACGCGGTGTCGGCCGCCTCGGACACCATCTTCAGCAGCAGCGTGTTCTGCGAGGCGCCCAGCGCGCGGTTCAGCCCGGCGAACTTCATCCACCGGACGCGCGTGATGGTATTCAGCAGGATCCGGGGCAACATGAGGGCGTTCTCCGCTCTGATTGCGGCACACTCTCATGCCGAACCGAAATTATCCATACGACGCGAGGAACCATAACGACGCGCGTGCAAATCGGCCGTATATACCACGGGCTGATCGTCCGGGGGAACGTCATGAAAAGCCTTGCCAAGATGCGCGCTGGTTCACTCACGCTTCTCGCCGTGCTGGCTTCCGCCGGGCCGGCGATTGCCGCCACCGAGGTGCCGCAGGGCTGGAGCCCGGAGGAGCGGGCGCAGTGGTGGAACGGGCCGCAGGGCTCGTTGATCATGCCGTACGACTGGTTCCTGAGGCTTGCCCGGGCCGACGCGCCGGGCCTGTTCGCGGCACCCGATCACCTGGCGGGCTATGGCTTCCTGCCATCCAGCCCCGGGGAGCTGAACCCCGATTCGCTGCCCATCGGGCTGTCTCGCGAAACCGCTCGCAACGAAGCGCCATACGTCGGCATGACGTGCGCCGCGTGCCACACCGCCGTGCTGGGCTACAAGGGCAAGTCCGTGCTGATCGAGGGCGCCGGGTCGATGCTCGACACGCTGGGGTTCGACCGCGACCTGTCGGTGGCCCTGGTCGCGACGGCATCCGACGACGCGCAATTCGCCGCGTTCGCCGGGCGCCTCGGCACGCCGGAGGGCGATCGCGACGCCCTGCGGACCCGGCTGCGCGCCGTTGCCGCGTCGCGCGCCGCCTTCACCGCGATGAACAAGCCGCCGCACGACCACGGCCCCGGCCGGGCGGACGCGCTTGGCGTGATCATGAACGCTCTGACGGCCACGGCGCTGGACAAGCCTGCCAACGCCCGGGCACCGGATGCGCCGGTGCGGCTGCCCTATGTGTGGAACTCGCCCAGCTACAGCCGGGTCCAATACAATGGCAGCATCTCCAATGCCGGCCTGGGTCCGCTGCTCCGCAATATCGGGCAGACGCTCGGTGTCTACGGCACCGTCGACGTATCCAAGCCCGGCTATGCCAGCAGCGTGTCGGTCGCCGATCTGGACAAGCTGGAGGCGCTGCTGACGAAGCTGCAGCCGCCGGCCTGGCCGGACATGCTGCCGCCGATCGACAAAGCGGCGGCGACGCGGGGCGAGGCGACGTTCGGCCAGGCCTGCGCCTCGTGCCACGCGCCCACTGCCCACGACGCCAACGGGTTGCTGACGATGGTGATCGTGCCGCTCGACAAGGTGGGCACCGATCCGCTGGCGGCCCGCAACTTCATGACCCGGCCGGCGGAAACCGGCCCACTCGAAGGGCGGCCGATCGCGGTGTTCGGGGGCCCGGTGTTCGGGCCCCGCGCCGGTGCTGCGACGATCGTGGGGCACATCAGCACGGCGGTGTCGGCGCAGGTGCCGCGCGACCGGCTGCAGGCGGGGCTGGGCACCTACCGGGCTGCCATCGCGGCGGCGCCGGCGCGCCTCGATGCCTACAAGGCGGTGCCGCTCAACGGCGTGTGGTCTGGGGCACCCTATCTGCACAACGGGTCGGTCGCGAACCTGCAGGAGATGCTGACGTCACCCGCCAGCCGCGCGGTGCGGTTTACCGTGGGCGGGGCGGAGTACGATCCGGCGCTGGTCGGCTATCCCGCTACCGTCGCCGGGTCCGGCTTCGTGCTCGACACCACGCTGCCCGGCAACTCGAACGCCGGCCACGAATACGGCACGACGCTGAGCGACGCGGAAAAGGCGGACCTGATCGAGTATCTCAAGGGGCTCTGACGCGCCATCAAGCGCGCTCCACTACGGAGAGCATGCAGCCCGGCCGGGCTGTATGGACGTTGACGAAGGCGGTGCGGGGGTCATTCAGCGCCCGCTCCAGCGGGGCGTCGACATCCGCGCCGGCGCAAACCTGGCCGAGGTCGTACAGGCACTGGTGCGCCTCGTCATAGGCCCGCACGGAGACCAGGAACCCCTCGGCGATGATCGGCGCCACCCGGTCCACGTCGTCGAAGCGGGGGCATGGCTGTTCGTGGATGAAGATGGGACTCGGGGTCCAATAGATGCCCAAAGGGCGAGGCAGGTTGTAGGAGCCGAGCAGCATCATCTCCCCCTTGGTGGCAAATTGCAGGCAGTGGCGGCAGGGCGCGCCGGTGCCGCCGTCAGACATCACGCGGCGGATCGGATTGCCGTTGTCGTCGATCCCCGTGTTGCGGAAGCGCGCGGCGATTTCGGTGGGGATGGAGATGCAGCGGAAATGGGTCATGACGTCCTCCTGTCTGCCAACCATGATCGGCCTCGTCCGGTAGGACACTCCGCTTGTTGCGCCCGCTCTCGCACGGCGCCGAAACACCGAACGCAATCGGCGGAGTGTCCCGCTTCTGTCCGTCGGCCAGAATGGGCACCCCAGGACAGGACCACGCGATGCGCCACGCCGACCCGATAGCCGCCCTCGACTGGCCTGCTGTCGCTCAAGATCTCGACGAGCGGGGCTGCGCCGTCATCGGGCCACTGTTCAGCCCCCATGAGTGCCGCGCTCTCGCCGCCCTCTATGCGGATGACGCGCCATTCCGGTCGCGTGTCGTCATGGCCCGGCACGGCTTTGGGCGCGGCGAATACAAATACTTCGCGCACCCCCTCCCCGCCCCAGTCCAGCGGCTGCGCACCGCGCTGTATCCGCATCTGGTGCCCATCGCGAACCGGTGGAACGAGACGATGGGGTTGCCGTTACGGTTTCCCGACGACCACGATGCCTTCCTCGCCCGCTGCCACGCTGCCGGCCAGGTGCGCCCGACCCCGCTGCTGCTGCAGTACGGCCCCGGCGACTACAACTGTCTGCACCAGGACCTGTATGGCGAGCACGTCTTCCCGCTGCAGGTCGCCATCCTGCTGGATGAACCCGGCCGTGATTTCACCGGCGGCGAGTTCGTGCTGACCGAGCAGCGGCCGCGTATGCAGTCACGGGCCGAGGTGGTGCCCCTGCGACAGGGCGATGCGGTGGTGTTCGCGGTGAACCACCGACCGGCGCAGGGCACGCGCGGCGCCTACCGGGTCACGATGCGCCATGGCGTCAGCCGTATCCGAAGCGGCCGCCGGCATACGCTGGGCATCATCTTCCACGACGCCGCCTGATCCCGATCCAACCGCGCCACCGCCCCGTTCGGGGCGACGCCCGCTGTTCCAGACAAAGTCTACCCAAGGGCAACCAGGCCGTCCGTCTGTTCTCGAATCTCGATCATCATGCCCCTCAGCAGCCGCAGCCTTTTCGCCTGGAACGCGGCGGGATCGGGTCGGCGGGGGCTGCTGTTGCGCCATAGTTCCACGAAGAACTCATGGCCGACCATCTCGCTGATCCCTGCGATTTCAAGCCCCATGATCCCGAGATAACTCAGTTTTTCGATGATCGGGGCAAAGCTGCCGGGGGTGAGCTTCCACGCGTGGAAGTCGTGGCAATCAGCGGTATTGTCTGACGTGGCACGCTCGAAGACGGGCTGGCGAAGAGGTCGAAACAACAGCGTTTGTCGGGCAGCGCCAATCGGACCCGGCGGGGGGGACAGGAGCCGCTCGAACGATTGCAGCACGCTGACCGCGTCCGGGATATGCTCGAGGGAACGGCTGGAGCGAACGGCATCGAGCGCGTCGAGCTGGGCAGGCGGGAAGGCCTCGTGCAACGGACCGCTCTTCCAGACGACGTCGACCTCCTCGATTTTGTCGACGGCCTGGAGGCTCCCGCCGTTCATCCGACTACCTTCAACGCAGGCGATCTACCGCCCTGCCTCGGCGAACGTCGTCTCCCAGCCGCCACCGAGCGCCTTGTACAGCGCCACCAGGTTGACGCTTACTGTCGTTGTGCTGTCGGCCAGCTGCTGCTCCGCCTGCAGCACGGTGCGCTGCGCGGTCAGCACCTCGAGGAAGTCCGAGACACCCTGGCGAAAGCGCTGCTGCGCCAGGTTCAGGGCGGTGCGAGCCTGGTTGACCTGGGCCTGGAGGCGGTCGCGGCGGAGCTGTTCGGCACGGTAGGCGATGATGGCGTTGTCGACGTCGTGGAAGGCGGACAGCACCGTCTTCTGGAAGTTGACCGCGGCCTCCTGCTGCTGCGCCTTTCGCAGCTCGACGGTACGGCGGATGCGAGCACCGTCGAAGATGGGGATGGAAACGCTGGGCCCCAGGCCGTAGGTGCGGCTGGCCAGGCTGAACGCGTCCTTCAACTGCGTGGCCTGCAGCGCGAAGCTGCCGGACAGGGTGATCTTCGGGTAGTACTCTGCCTGCGCCTGGCCGATATCCGCGGTGGCGCTGTGCAGCTGCGCCTCGGCCTGGCGGATGTCTGGACGGCGGTGCACCAGCTCGCTCGGGATGCCGACCGGGACGCGGGGCGGCACGGGCGGCACGGGCTGGACCGACAGCAGCTCGGTGCTCAACGCGCCGGGCGAGGCGCCCAACAGGAGCGAGATGGCGTTGATCCCCTGGTCTTGCTGCTGCTCCAGCTGCGGGATGGTCGCGGCCGTCGCCTCAACCTGGGCGCGGGCGTTGGCAACATCGAGGTCTGTGGCCAGGCCGCCGCGGAAACGCTCGTTGCTGAGGCTGGCGGATTCCTGGGAGCTGCCCAGGTTGGCGCGGGCGATGCGCAACCCCTCTTGCGTGCCGCGCAGCTGCACGTAGTCGCGGGCGAGCTCGGCAAGCGAGCTGACGAGGGTCTGGCGACGCGCCTCGGTGGAGGCATCGACCTGGGCGTCCGCACTCTCCACAGCCCGGCGGACGCGGCCCCACAGGTCCAGCTCCCACGTGGCGTCGAAGCCACCCTGGAACAGGTCGAACGGCGGAATGCCGCCGCCGCCGATGCCGGACGACGGCGGCGCTCCCGTGGTGCCGCCAAGCCCGTTGCTGCCGGTCTGGGTCGATGTGCCGGCCCCGTTGGAGCCCGTCGCACCACCGCCGGCGGCGCCGAACACGCCCTTCCGGCTGATCAGCTCGCGCGTATAGGACGCGTTGCCATTGACTTGCGGGTACTGCTGGGCGCCGGTGACACCGCGCTGTGCCCGCGCCTCGGCCAGACGGATGGAGGCCACGCGGACATCGAGGTTGCTGGCGGCAACCCGGCGCATCAGTCCGGTCAGGACGGGGTCGTTCAGGACCGCCCACCATTCGGGGTCCACCGGCTCTGCCACCGGCAGGCTGGCCAGTGTGGGCGTGGGCGGCTTGCGCGTGGAGAACCAGCTGGTCGGCGACCAGACACTGGGCTCCTGGAAGTCGGGGCCAACGGTGCAAGCGCCGAGGACCAGCGGCAGGACCATTGGCAGGAGCAGGGCCGCCGGCAAGGATCTAGTGGCCACTGGCAGGGGCACCTTTCTTGATGTTGGGCAGGAACAGCACGAACGGGATGCAGGCCAGCGTGATGAACGACAGGATCGTGAAGACGTCGAGATAGCTGAGGATGCTGGCCTGGCGCGCGACCGCCGTCGCGATGGCCTGTAGGTTGGAGCCGAATCCATAACCGTTGTAGGGCGTGATGTGCTCGGCCAGCCGCGCATGGTGGAATTGATTGCGCCAGGCCAGCTCGGTCGTGACGATCGACACGCCGAAGCTGCCGCCGAGGTTGCGCATCAGGTTGATGATGGCCGACGCATCGTTGTTCTGGTCCGGCGGCACACCGTTGAACTGCACCGCGGAAAGCGGGATGAACACCAGAGGCAGCCAGACGACCTGCAGGATTCGCGATAGCGAGATCGTCCAGAACGAGGCCGACAGATCAAGCCCGGAGGCGTAGTGCAGTGCCCCGGAGATGCCGAACATCGCTGACAGGATCAGCCATTTCGGCTGGATCAGCCTGCCAGTGATGACGCCGGCCAGCGGCATGATGAACACGCTCACCAGGCCGCCGGCGGCGAGCGTCATGCCGGCCGTCAAGGCGTTGTAGCCCAGCAACTCCTGCGTCAGTTGCGGCAGCAGCTGCGTGGTGGATACGATGATGAAGCCGAAGGCGAACATGACGATGTTGCTGATGGCGAAGGCCGGGATCTTCAGCAGGCGCAGGTTCACGACGGGCTGGTCATGGGTCAGCTCCCATACCACCAGCGCGACCAGTGCGACTGCGCTGGCGGCGGCGAAGCCGGTGATGAACAGGCTTTCGAAACCGTCATCGCGCTCGAACCTGTCCAACACGATCTGCAGGCAGCCGAACCCGACCGCAACCAGCAGGAAGCCGACGTAGTCGACCTTGATGCCGCGTGCGATGCGCTCGCGCCGCTCCTTCTGCACCAGCGGGCTGTCGTAGACGAACAACCAGGTGAGCGTCAGGGACAGGATGCCCATCGGGAGGTTGATCAGGAACACCCAGTGCCAGGAAAAGCTGTCGGTCAGCCAGCCGCCCAGCACGGGTCCCACTGCGGGGGCGGTCACCACGGTGAAACCGTACAGCGAAAACGCGAGCGCCCGCTGCTTCGGGGTGAAGCTGTCGGCAAAGATGGATTGTTCCGTCGGCGCCAGGCCACCGCCGCCCATGCCCTGCAACACCCGGAAGAACAGTATCATCCACAACGAGCTACTCAGAGCGCACATCACCGACGCGAAGGTGAACAAGGCGACGCAGCCCATGTAGAAGCGCTTGCGGCCAATGACGTTCGACAGCCAGCCGCTGATCGGCAGGATGATCGCGTTGCTCACCAGATAACTGGTGATGATATAGGTGCTCTCGTCCTGGCCAGCCGCCAGAGATCCCGCAATGTAGCGCAGGGAGACGTTGGCGATGGTGGTGTCCAGCACCTCCATGAAGGTCGCCAGCGACACGATGACCGCGATCAGCCAGGGCGAGTTGGGCCCTGCCGCGGACCGGGGCAGTTCCGGATTCTCGGCCATCTGCGCGCCTATCGGACGGTGGTTCGGGGAGAGACGGACATGCCGAGCGCCAGGTTGCAGAGGGCCGGGTCCGGCCTCTGGTCGAACACGATCTTCACGGGGACGCGCTGGACGACCTTCACGTAGTTGCCGGTGGCGTTCTCGGCCGGCAGCGCGCTGAAGACAGCGCCGGTGCCGATCTGGAAGCTCTGGACATGGGCCATGAAGTCGATCCCCGGGCAGGCGTCGACGGTGACGCGAACCGGCTGGCCCGGCCGTATGGCGGCCAGCTGCGTCTCCTTGTAGTTCGCCGTCACCCAGAAGTTTTCGGGAACGATGGCCAGCAGCGCCTGGCCGGGATTGACGTAGTTGCCGACCTCTACCGTGCGGCGGGTGACCCGGCCGGAATCCGGCGCCGTCACCGTCGTGTAGCCCAGCTGCAGGACCGCGTTCTCGATGGTGGCGTCCGCGACCTGCACGCTGGCGACGGCAGCGGCGACCTGCGCCTTTTGGGCCTCCAGCTGCGCGCGGGCGCTCTCGACAGCCTGCTTGTTGGCGTCGACCTTGGCGGCGGCGGACTTGGTCTGCGCGGTGGACTGGTCCAGCTGCTGGCGGGTGATGGCCTTCGGGTCGATGGCGCGATAGCGGGCAAGGTCGGTCTGCTGCTGGCCGAGATCGGCCTGCGCCACCCGTACGTTCGCCTCCGCCTGGTCGATCTGGGCCTGCTGCTGCAGCAGCCCGGCCTGTGCCTGCTGGAGCTGGGCCGCGGCCTGCGCCCGTTGCGCGCGCGCCTGGTCCAGCTTGACCTGGTAGTCGCGGGGATCGAGCTGCAGGATGGGATCTCCAGCCTTGACCGGCTGGTTGTCCTGGATGGCGAGGGTGATGACCTTGGCCGCGACCTGGGAGCTGACCTGGCTCTGATGTCCGTCGATGAAGGCGTCGTCGGTGGTCTCGAAATGCCGGGCATGCAGATAGTAGAGCGTGCCGGCGACGATCAAGGCGGCGAGGATGGCAAGGCCGATGATCAAATACAGCGCCTTCTTCCAGCGCGGCATCTTCTGTTTTTTGTTTTCATCTCCGCTGTTGTCCGCTTCGCCGTCCTTGCCGGATTTGCCGTCCTCGGATTCTGACTTGCTTGCATCGTCCGAGTGATCGTCGCGGTTCCGATGCTGGCGTTCGTCCGGGTCGCGATGCGGCGCGTCGGCGGCTGGCCGGACTGGCTGCAACGCTGCGACGTCGGCGGGAATTGTGGTCGAATAGCTCCAGCCCTCGCCTCCGGCGAGGCGGGGGCGGCGGTCGCGGGGTCGGAGGTCACCGTCCATCAGGGGTCATCCAGGGCTTCGGGGAGCCGGCATAGGCCCCGCGAGAGTGTCTCTACGACGGGAGCGAACGATCGTTCGAGGGGGTGCAGACGCGTTCCACGGGGTTGTGATGTTCGTGTGGCTGCTACAACTGAACGCCGGCCGCGCCCGAACGCACCAGCACGGCGCATCAAGGAACAAAGACCTTGCCGGCGGGAACGTGCCCAGGCCGGGAAAGTTCGCGTCAGGCCTTCTTCAGAAGGAACAGCGCCTGCTCGCCGAACAGGTTCGCGAGGCCGCGGAAGCGGCGCCACGGCGCGCTGCGGCCGGCATCGTCGACGGCGAGCCACTGCTCGACCAGGTAACCCTCTTGCGTGCACAGGTCGAAGAAGTCCTGGATGGTGCAGGGGTGAATGTTCGGCGTCTCGTGCCACGGCACCGACCAGGTCGGCGTCATCGGCATCCGCCCGGACCACAGGAGCTGCCAGCGGACCCGCCAATGGCCGAAGTTGGGGAAGCTGACGAGGGCGCGGGTGCCGATGCGCAGCATCTGCCGCAGCACTTCCCGCGGGCGCTCCACCGCCTGCAACGTGCGCGACAGCACGACGTAGTCGAACAGCCCATCGGGGTAGTGGGCCAGATCGGAGTCGGCATCGCCATGCATCACCGGCAGGCCATGGGCGACGGCGCGGGTGACCTCGGCCATGTCGATCTCGATGCCGCGGGCGTCGCAGCCCTGGGTGCGGAACAGATGCTCGATCAGCGTGCCGTCACCGCTGCCGATGTCGAGTACGCGGGTCCGCGGCTCGACCATCTCGGTGATCAAATGCAGGTCGTTGCGGATGTTCTTGGCCGGCTTGGGGGGCAGCTTCACGCGAGGCCTGCGTGTTCGGCGCAGCCATTGAGGAAGCCGCTGAGGGTTCGGTGCATGTCGGGTTCGTCGAGCAGGAAGGCGTCGTGGCCCTTGTCGCTGGCGATCTCGACGAAGCTCGTATTGGCCCCGGCGCGGTTCAGCGCGCGGGCAATGGCGCGAGATTGAGCGGTGGGGAACAGCCAGTCGCTGTCGAAGCTGATGACGCAGAACCGCGTCGGGCTGCCTCGGAACGCCGCCGAGAGGTCGCTGTCATGGTCGGCAGCCAGGTCGAACAGGT
The DNA here is from genome assembly GCA_043748985.1 of Rhodospirillales bacterium. Taxonomy (GTDB): domain Bacteria; phylum Pseudomonadota; class Alphaproteobacteria; order Acetobacterales; family Acetobacteraceae; genus JBBROS01. The sequence continues at coordinate 7,233 of JAYVEG010000327.1, read as the reverse complement.
CCATGGCGCGGGTGATGGTCAGATAGCTGTTGGCGTCGAAGCGGGTGACGAAGGCGCTGCCCTGGTGGCGCAGGTAGCTCTCGACCTCGAACATGTCGCCAAACGAGGTCACGTTGAGGGGCGAAGGGTCGCTCGCCTGGCGCACCCGGCGGCCGAACTTGCGGGTGAGCGCCTGCTCACTGAGGTATGTGATGTGGGCGGCCATGCGGGCCACCGCAAGGCCACGGGCCGGGATGCGGCCCTCGCGCCAGTAGAAGCCCTGCTGGAAGTCGGGGTCGGCGAAGATCGCCTGGCGGCCGACCTCGTGGAACGCGATGTTCTGCGCACTGTGGAAGGATGCGGTGGCGATGGGCACCGCGGCGAACACCGCTTCGGGATAGGCCGCGGCCCATTGGAGCACCTGCATGCCGCCCATGCTGCCACCGATAGCTGCAAACAGACGGGCGATGCCGAGGTGGTCGATCAGCAGCTTCTGCGCGCGGACCATGTCGCCGATGGTGATGGTGGGGAACTCGATGCCCCAGGGCTGTCCGGTGGCGGGGTTCGTGTCTTTCGGCCCGGTGCTGCCCAGGCAGCCGCCCAGGACGTTGGCGCAGATGACGAAGAACCGGTCGGTGTCGACGGGCCGGCCGGGGCCGACGACCTGGTTCCACCAGCCGGGCTTGTGCGTCAGCGGGTGGGGCTCGGCGACATACTGGTCCCCGGTGAGGGCGTGGCAGACGAGGATTGCGTTGGAGCGTTCGGCGTTCAGCGAGCCCTGCGTGGTGTAGGCGATTGTGACGCCGGGCAGCACGGCGCCGCTTTCGAGCGCGAATGGCTGCGGACTGGCGAGCGCCTGGTGGGCGTGGAGGTTGGCCGGTGTGTCCATTGACGCACAGACATACCGCATGCCGGCGTGTGGTGGTAGGCACGGGGTGGCCGTTCGGCTATTCACGACGGTCGCGGCGGCAAACTCATTGGCGGCCCGCCGGCAATCCAGCGTCACAGGTGATCCCGTCCCGATGTCGTCCGCCCTGCAACACCCCGCCGTGTCCGACGCCGCTGCCGAGCTTCTGGCGCTCCGGGCAGAACTGGATCATCTGGACAACGCGCTGCACGACACGCTGATGCGGCGGGCAGAGGTGGTGGCGCGGGTCGGCGCCCTGGGCGTGAAGGGCTCCACCCCGCTCCGCCCTGGACGGGAGGCGGCGATCATCCGGCGACTGCTGGCCCGCCACCGCGGCGGCTTCCCGGCCGGCAGCCTGGTGCGGCTTTGGCGCGAGTTGATCGGCGGCATGACGGCCGTGCAGCGACCGATGCGCATCGCGGTGTGCGATGCGGGGAACGAGCCCGCACATCTGGCCGCCGCGCGCGAGCATTTCGGCGCCCTGGTTCCGGTGCACCATTACCCCAGCCCGGCACAGGCCATCCGCGAGATCAGCGATGGCCTGGCTCAGGCCGCCGTGCTGCCGCTGCCGCGGGAGGATGAGACGCGGCGCGAGGCGTGGTGGACCGCGCTGATGCACCGCGACGACCCCCGCATCCACGTGGTGGCGCGGCTGCCGTTCTGGGCGCCTCGGCCCGAGGGGGCGCCTCAGGTTCAGGCCTTCGTTGCCAGCGCTGCAGCACCCGACCCCAGCGGCGATGACCGGTCGTTGCTGGGACTCGAGCTGTCGTTGGAGACCAGCCGGGCGCGGCTGGGTGCGGAGCTGGCGGCGGCGGGCTTCCTGGCCGGGCCGTTGATCCTGCGCCGCGATGCCGGCGACACGGTGGCGCAGGCGCTGGTGGATGTGGCGGGCTTCGTGTCCGACGGCGACCCGCGGCTGAAGCTGCTGAAGTCGGTGTTGCGGGCGCCGGTGGTGCTGGGGGCGTATGCCGTGCCGGTGGGAGACGCGGCATGACGGGCCCACAGCCCCGGCCGGAGATCCTGGAGATCGAGGCGTATGTCGGGGGCGAGAGCAAGGCGCTGGGGCAGAACCGCACGGTCAAGCTGTCGTCCAACGAGGGCGCATTCGGCGTGCCGCCGGGTGCGGTGCGGGCCATGGAGGCGCTGGCCGGCGAGCAGCATCGTTACCCCGATGGGGGGGCGTTTGCGCTGCGCCAGGCGATCGGTCGCAAGTTCGGGCTGGACCCGGCTCGGATCGTCTGCGGGGCCGGGTCGGACGACCTGATCTATCAGCTTTGTCTGGCCTATGGCGGCCAGGGGACCGAGCTGATCATGAGCCGACATGGCTTCAGCATCTATGGCATCGCCGGGATGTATGCCGGCTGCCGGATCGTGAAGACGCCGGAGTTGGACCTGACAGCGGACGTGGACGCGATGCTGGCGGCGGTGAGCCCGGCGACGCGGCTGGTGTTCCTGGCGAACCCGAACAACCCGACCGGCAGCTTCCTGCCGAGCGAGGCGGTGCGCCGGCTGCGGGCCGGGCTGCCGCCGCACGTGCTGCTGGTGCTGGACGCTGCCTATGCGGAGTATGTCACGCGGGCGGACTACGATCCGGGCGTTGGTCTCGTGAATTCGGGTGACAACACGGTCATGACCCGGACGTTCAGCAAGATATTCGGTCTTGGGGGCTCGCGCATCGGATGGTGCTATGCGCCGGCGAACGTCGTGGATGTGCTGAACCGGGTGCGGGCGCCGTTCAATGTGGGCCTGGCCTCGCAGGCGGCTGCGATCGCCGCCTTGGAGGAGCCGGGCTGGCTTGAGGCTGGTGTGGCGCACAACACGGAATGGCGTGGCTGGTTGGCCGGGCGGCTGACGGGTGCAGGGCTGAAGGTCTGGCCGAGCGAGGGGAACTTCCTGCTGGTCGATTTCGCGACGGCCGAGGGGGCCGACGCTGCGGATGTTCGGCTGAAAGCCCGGGGTGTCGTGATCCGCAAGATGGGCTCTTACGAGCTGCCGCACTGCTTGCGGATCACGATCGGGACGGAAGAGGAAGTTCGCCTGGTGGCCGAGGTGCTGGCGGGTGCCTGAACCTTTGTTCCGGCGCCTGGTGCTGATCGGCGTCGGGCTGATTGGAAGTTCGGTGGCGCGCATCGCCAAGCAACGTGGCGACCTGGCGGGGGAGCTGGTCGTCAGCGCGCGAACACAAAAGACGCTCGACCACGTGATGGAGCTGGGGATTGCCGACCGGGTTGAGCTGGATCCGGCCGAGGCGGTGCGGGGGGCGGATTGCGTGATGCTGTGCGCGCCGGTCGGCGCCTTTCCGGACATCGCGGCGGCGATCGGGCCTGCGCTTTCGCCGGGCTGCATCGTGACGGATGTGGGAAGCACCAAGATGTCGGTGATCCGCGACGTGGCGCCGCACATGCCGGCGGACGTGCACTTCGTGCCGGCGCATCCGATGGCGGGCACCGAGTATTCAGGGCCCGACAGCGGGTTCACGACGCTGTTCCAGGGGCGGTGGACCCTGCTGACCCCCCTGCCCGGCAGCGACCTGGGCGCGGTGGAGAAGGTTGCCGAGCTGTGGCGGCGATGCGGCAGCGAGATCGACGTCATGGATCCCGCGCACCATGATCGGATCGTGGCCATAGTCAGCCATCTGCCGCATCTGCTGGCCTTCACCATCTGCGGCACGGCGGATGACCTTTCGGTGGAGGGTGGGGCGGATGCTTCGCGGAGCGAGGTGCTGAAGTATGCGGCGGCCGGGTTCCGAGACTTCACGCGCATCGCGGCGAGCGACCCGGTGATGTGGCGGGACATCTTCCTCAACAACCGCGAGGCGCTGTTGGAGATGCTGGCGCGCTTCACGGAGGATGCACAGGCGATGGGGCGTGCGGTGCGATGGGGGGATGGGGCTTATATCGAGGATAAGATCGAACGTGGCCGGGCAATCCGGCGCGGGCTGATTGCGTTGAACCAGGCCTGATTGCGTCGAAGAGGACGGTTTTCTTGCAGACACTTTGGGATTGGCGGCGGCAAGTCGCCGACTTGTATGCGCAGGTGCGGTCCGAGCCGGACCCGGTTGCGGCCTGGCGGCATTGGCGGGCGGTACGGGATGCATTGTATGGCACGCACCCGCAAACGCCGCTCGAGGATACAGCGGGGTTCAGGTCCCTGCCCTTTTTCGATTATGACCCGGCGTTGCGCTTCCTGGTGGAGATAGCGCCGAGCGGGGGGGAGGCGCTGGAGATGCCGGCCGGGCAGGATGGCTCGGTCCGGTTGAACCCGTTCGGCCGCACCGTTGGTCTGGCGGAGCGGCTGGGTGGGGAACTGACGCTGTATTGGATGCAGGGCTATTGCGGCGGGGTGTTCCTGCCGTTTGCCGACGGGACGAGCGGGCGGGAGACGTATGGCGGTGGGCGATACCTGCTGGACACGATCAAGAGCGCGGACCTGGGCTCGATCGACGGGCACACGGTTTTGGACTTCAACTTCGCCTATAACCCGTCATGTGCCTACTCCGTCCGCTACGTGTGCCCGCTCTCTCCTCGTGGCAATCGTTTGCCTGCCATGGTCCGGGCTGGGGAGCAGGGTCCGGCCTGATCCGACGGCGACGGCGCGATTGCGCCCGAGGGTCTTGGCGCGATCTGCCCGGCGGCACGGTTCAGTGTATCGGCGAGAAGCCAGAACTCCTGGACACCGAGGCTTTCCGCAAGACCGTAATGTCGCGGAGACGGAGATGCTCGGCGACGATTTCATGCACGAGTGTGTGGCATTGGCCGTTTCCTGCCGTTGCGATCGCCTGCATCCGCACCGTGACGCGCAGCAGGTTGTCCGCCTCGTGGAGGCTGTCGTCCTCTCGTTCCGCCACGGTGCGGGCGAGTTGTAACGTCTCGCGCTCGGCGGCCACGACCGCCTCGTGCCGTTCATCGGCTGTGCGCCAGACTTCGAAACCAAGCATCGGCATGCTGCATGCGACGACGAGAAAAAGCAGGCGTACGCGCAGGGACAGGTTCGGCGGGTGTAGGGGCTTCATTCGGCATCCTGCGCTGGGCGGAACCGAGTGAAGCCCGGATCTGGTAACTAAATCGTTACGGCCCGCGCGATGTCATGCCGAAGCCTTGGATCCTGCTTGCGGTCAGAAGCTGCGGAAGTAGTCTGGCTGCCGGGCTTCCTGCGCGAGGCCGGGTTCGAGTTCCTGGAGCGTCGTGCCGGAGAAGGCGTGGTCGCGCGGGAGGATGGCGGGGGCGGAGAAGACGGCACCAAGGGCGCGAGCGATAGCAAAGGCCAGCCCACGGTTGGCGTTGTGAAGTTGCAGCATTGCGTTGCCGGCAGAATCGAAGGTCGACATTGGTCCTGATCTCCTGGAAATGGATGTCAGGACGTTTCCGTGTTGCACTGCAACATGAGCTTATTGCCGCGGAATGCAAGGGTTGTCAGGCGTCTTCCAGCTCGCGGATCCGGATATAGGGTTTCGGGATCAGGCAGTCAGGGAGGGGCTTGGGGGGGGGCGGCGCGGGATCGATGCGATGGCCACCTGGGCCTTCGCCGGGTGGGCGGCGGCGGAACGCGATCAGTTCGTGGATGGCGATGGCCAGCGGGGCGCCGAAGGTCAGCACGCAGCTGAGCAGGATATAGGTGGTGGCTGACATCAGATCACTCCTTTCTCGCGCAGGCGGTTACGCTCGGCGGCGTCGAGGCCGAGCAGGCGTTCGTAGATGCTGTCGGTGTCGGCGCCGAGGGCGGGGCCGAGATGGTCGATGCGGCCGGGTGTAGCAGAGAGGGTGGGGACGGGTGCGGGGACCGCAACCCGGCCGGCGCGGGGGTCTTCGATGTAGGCGATGTTGCCGCGGGCGGCGTAATGGGGGTCGTTGAAGATCTCGTCGATGGCGTAGACGGGGCCGCAGGGGACCTCGAAGCGGGCGCATATTTCGATGGCTTCGTCGCGGGTGAGGTCGGCGGTCCAGGCGGCGACCTTGGCGTCGACCTGGGTGCGGTCGCGTTCGCGGGCGGCGAGGGTACCCCAGTGGTCCAGGAGGGCGAAGTCGGGGCGGCCCATGGCGTCGGCGAGGCGGGCGAAGATCTTGTCGCTGGTGCAGGCGATGGCGATCCAGCGATTATCGCTGGTGGGGTAGTGGCTGTGGGGGACGACGTTGACGGTGCCGGGTCCCATGCGTTGGCGGATGGTTCCGGACTGGTGGTAGGCGGCGGCGAGTTCGTCGAGGATGCGGAAGATGGGTTCGTAGAGGCCGATATCGACGACCTGGCCTTCACCGGTGGTGTCGCGGGCGCGAAGGGCGAGCAGGGCGCCGAGGGCGCCGTAGAGGCCGGCCATGTAGTCGGGGATGGTGGCGGAACCTGGGGTGACGGGGGCTCGGTCGGGGTAGCCGGCGAGGAAGGAGAGGCCGCCGAAGGCGTTGCCGATGCGGCCGAAGCCGGGGCGGGCGCTGTAGGGTCCGGTCTGGCCGTAGCCGCTGATGCGGACCATGACGAGGCGGGGGTTCTCGGCGCGGAGGGTTTCCCAGCCGAGGCCCCATTTCTCGAGGGTGCCGGGCTGGAAGTTCTCGACGAGGACATCGGCCTGCTTGACGAGACGCTTGAGGATTTCGGCACCTTCGGGGGTGCGGATGTCGAGGGTGGCGGCCTGCTTGTTGCGGCACTCGCTGAGCCAGACGAGGCTGTCGCCGGCGGGGGATGGGGTGCCGAACTTGCGGAGGGGGTCGCCGATGCCTGGGAGTTCGAACTTGAGGACTTCGGCGCCGAATTCGGCGAGTTGGGCCGTGCAGAAAGGGCCGGCGATGAAGCTGGCGATTTCTATGACGCGAATGCCGTCTAATGGGCGGGTTTTGGTCATTGGGAGAGGCTAGGCTTGGGGGGGTGGGGGTTCAAGGGTGGCTTTGGTTGGGCTTGAGGTTGGGGTTGGGGGGATGGCGTGATCTGCCTTTTGTGGGGAGAGGCTTGTGCTTTTGGCTATCCGAGGGAGAGGGGGCAGCGGGTGCGGCCCCTGTTGGGGCGGTGGCAGCGCGGGTGGTGGGGTTGGTTAGCCGGCGCGTTCCCAGGTTTGGGGTGGGAGGCAGTCGCAGCCGACGATGGCCCGGATGATGTTGGCGTGGTGGTGGAAGGCGGTGGTGAGGGCGGCGTTGGCTTCGGCGGCGAGACATTCGAGTTGGTGGAGGAGGAAGGCCAGACGCTTGGCGAGTTGGCGGGGGGTCAGGTTCAGAGGTCGGGTGTTGCGGATGCGGGCGGGGCGGCCCGGGCGGGGCGTGCAGGCGCGGGTTGGGGGGAAGACGGGGTTGGTGGAGAGGATTTCGGGTTTGATGCGGAGGGTGAGGGCGAGGAGCTCGCGGATGATGGCCCAGAAGCGGTTGCCG
>JAYVEG010000326.1:0-2415 GCA_043748985.1 Rhodospirillales bacterium | reverse complement strand
GCGCTGGGATTAGGCCGGCGCGACCATCAGGGATGAGCGGTGTTTGTCAGGTTTGCGATGTGGGGCGGGCGCAGCCCGACAGGAGGCGCAGGCCGGGCAAGATCGTTGTTTCGGTTCAGGACGGCGTCGCCGGGTTTGTCAGCTACGGTTTTTGAACCGCCAGCTTTCGTTGCCGGTCTCGACGATGTCGCAGTGATGGGTGATGCGATCGAGGAGGGCGGTGGTCATCTTGGGATCGCCGAACACGGTCGGCCACTCGCCGAACGCCAGGTTGGTGGTGATGATCACCGAGGTGCGCTCGTAGAGCTTGCTGACCAGATGGAACAGCAGCTGGCCGCCGGAACGGGCGAACGGCAGATAGCCGAGTTCGTCGAGCACGACGAGATCGAGGCGGGAGAGTTGCGCCGCCAGCGCTCCGGCCTTGCCCAGTCGGGTCTCTTCCTCAAGCCGGGTCACCAGATCGACGGTATTGAAGTAACGGCCGCGTGCGCCGGCGCGAACGACGCTGGCGGTGATGGCGATGGCCAGATGGGTCTTGCCCGTGCCGGTGCCGCCAACCAGGACGATGTTGCGCTGCGCAGGCAGGAACGAGCCGGCGTGAAGCGAGCGTACCAGCCCTTCGTTGATCGGCGTGCCGTCGAACACGAAGGCGTCGATATCCTTCGCCACCGGCAGCCTGGCAGCGGTCATCCGGTAGCGGATCGAGGCTGTATGCCGATGCGTCGCTTCGGCGCGCAGCAGGTCGGTCAGGATCTCCATGGTGGTGCGCTTGCGTTGCAGGCCGGTGGTGATGGCCTCGTCGAACGCCCCGGCCATGCCCTTGAGTCCGAGGCCGCCCATGGCGGCGATCATCTCATGCCGCTGCATGCAGGCCTCGCAGTTGATCATAGCGCTCACAGTCGGCGACCGGCGGATGCACCAGGGCCAGATCCTCGGAGGTGACGATGGTGAGCGGCCGCGGTGGCTCGCGGCGCCGGGCGAGGATGTTGAGGATGATGTCGTCGCTCGGCGTGCCGGCAGCCAATGCCTCGCGGACGGCGTCTTCAACCAGATCCAGGCCGTCGCTCAACACCGCCGCCAGCACCCGGACGAAGCGCCGGTCGGCGTCATCGCCGGATCCCAGCTTGCAGCGCAGGCGCGTCAGCGCCGGCGGTAGCTCCCAGTTCTGGAACGGCGCGCCGTTCCGAAGCGCGCCGGGCTTCCTCGCCAGCACCGGTAGATAATGCCAGGGATCGTAGATCGTCCGGTCACGCCCGAAGAACCGCGCATGTTCGGCGACGACCTCGTTGCCGCACCGGACGACGATCCGGTCGGCATAGGCGCGGACCTGCACCGGGCGCCGTGCCGCCCTGGCCATCACCGAGTAGCGGTTGCGATCAAAGCTGATCAGGCAGGTGCCGGTCACTGCGTGCTCGGTCTCATGGAAGCCGTCGAACGGCGCCAGCAGACGTTGCAGCGCCGGCCGTTCAGCCGCCAGCGCCTCGGCAACGGTCATCTCCTTGTGGTCGGGATGCGGGTGCCGATCGGCCCAGCGCCGGCATTCGGCTTCCAGCCATCCGTTGAGCTCCTCGAGACTGGCGAACCGCAGCCGGGGCTGGAAGAACCGCCCGCGGATCGTCTGCACCTGGTTCTCGACCTGGCCCTTCTCCCAACCCGCCGCCGGCGAGCACGCGGTCGGCTCCACCATGTAGTGGTCAGTCATGATCAGGAACCGACGGTTGAACAGCCGATCCTTGCCGGTGAACACCGTGGTCACCGCCGTCTTCATGTTGTCGTAGATGCCGCGCAGCGGCACACCGCCGAAAAACACGAACGCTCGCTCGTGCGCGTCGAACACCATCTCCTGCGTCTCGCGCGGATAGGCCCGGACATACACCGCCCGCGATGCGCACAGGCGGACATGCGCCACCTTCACCCGCATCGGCTTGCCGGCGATCTCGACATCCTCATGGCTCCAGTCGAACTGATACGCCTCGCCCGGCTGGAACAGCAGCGGGATGAACGTCGGAGCGCCGTCACCGGCATCCTTGCGCCGCTCGGTCGTCCAGCGTGCCGCATAGCGGCGGACGGCGTCATAGGAGCCTTCAAAGCCCTCCCGCACCAGCAGGTCATGGATCCGCGTCATCCGCAGCCGGTCCCGTCGGCTGCGCGCCGCGTTCTCGACCAGCAGCGTGTCCAGGCGTTCCTGAAAAGGCCCGATCCGAGGCAGCGGCTGGATCCTGCGCTCATACGCGAAAGCGCATTCCGGCGACCGGATCGCCTTGCGCACAACCTTCCGCGAAAGCCGTAAATCCCGCGCGATCGCCTTGATCGCCTTCCCACCCGCGTGCTCCCGCCGGATCCGAACAACCGTCTCCACTATCAACATCCCGATCTCGCTACCTGAAAGCCCAGGCAGCCGATTAAACCATCGGA
>JAYVEG010000325.1:0-2419 GCA_043748985.1 Rhodospirillales bacterium | reverse complement strand
ACGGCTCGCCGGTGGCACGCTCGACGAAGACCGGGATCGGCACGCCCCAGGCGCGCTGGCGGCTGATGCACCAGTCGGGGCGGCCGGCGACCATGCTGCGGATGCGGTTGCGACCCTGCGGCGGGATGAACACGGTGTGGTCGATGGCGTCCAGCGCGCGGGCGCGGATGCGGTCCGGTCCGTCCATGCGGATGAACCATTGCGGGGTGGCACGGTAGATCAGCGGCGCCTTGGAGCGCCAGCTATGCGGATAACTATGGAACAGCGTGCCACGGCCGAGGAGCCCGCCCGCCGCCTCCATCGCCGCACCCACGGGCTTGGCGGCCTTGAACACATGGATGCCGGCAAATAACGGCACCCATGGGTTATACAGCCCGGCCTCGCCCACCGCCTCCGGCACCTCGATGCCGTGGGCGCGGCACAGCGCGAAATCCTCCTCGCCATGCGCCGGCGCCTGGTGCACCAGGCCGCTGCCCTGCTCGGTGGTGACGAAATCGCCGAGCAGGATCGGCGCGTCGTGGTCGTAGCCCTGGCCGCGCAGAGGATGGGCGCAGATCGTCCCCGCCAGCTCCGCGCCCGTCACCAGCCGCAGCACCTCGTGCGCCGAGATGCCGACGGCAGTACACACGGACTCAATCAGCACTTCGGCCACCAGCAGCGTCTCGCCGACCCGGGCCAGCGAGCCCGCGGACACGGCGTCGACGCGGATCTGGGCGTATTCGATGGCCGCCCCGGCCGCCAGCGCACGGTTGCCCGGGATGGTCCAGGGCGTGGTGGTCCAGATGACGACCGATGTGCCAACGAGCGGGCCGTCCAGGATGGGGAAGCGCACCCAGACCGTGTCGCTGGTGCGGTCGTGGTATTCGATCTCCGCCTCGGCCAACGCCGTCTTTTCCACCACGCTCCACATCACGGGGCGCAATCCGCGATACAGCGCGCCGTTGAGCAGGAAGCGGCCGATCTCGCTGGCGATGGCGGCCTCGGCGGCGAAGTCCATCGTCGCATACCGCCCGGCCCAGTCGCCGGTGACGCCCAGGCGCTGGAACTCGGCGGATTGGATGTCGAGCCAACGCTGGCTGTAGGCGCGGCACTCGGCGCGGAAATCCAACACCGGCACGGCGTCCTTGTCGCGGCCGGCGGCGCGATACTCCTCCTCTATCTTCCACTCGATCGGCAGGCCGTGCGTGTCCCAGCCGGGGATGTAATCGGCGTCCGCGCCCGCCATGCGGTGGGCGCGCAGAATCACGTCCTTCAGGATGCGGTTCAGCGCGTGGCCGATATGCAAATGGCCGTTGGAGAAGATCGGCCCGTCATGCAGCACGAATGTCGGCCGGCCGGCGGCGGCGGCGCGGGAGCGGGACCACAGGCCCATCGCCTCCCACCGCGCCAGGATCTCCGGCTCGCGTCGCGGCAGCTCGCCACGCATCGGGAAGGATGTCGCGGGCAGGAAGACGGTGCTGCGATAGTCGGTCATCGGACGGGGTTCCACATCCGAGCAGACCTACCGCGCCACGCGACGGAGTTCCAGGGTCGGCGGGCAGGTCAGGCGAACGGAGGGTAGACCACTCCCGTCAGCGCCTCCGAAGCATCCCACAGCCGCCGCCACACCGCCTGGTCCCGCGCCCGCTGCGTGGCCTGTGCCAGCGCCGGCGCTCCGCGGATTTCCCGGAACCCGTCCGGCCCCCAATACTGCCCGCCCCGCACGTCTGGCATTGTCGCTGCATACAGGCCGGGCTGCGCGCCCCGCGCCGCGTTCTGGCCGAGCAGGCGGATCCCCAATCCGCCGATCGCCACCTTCCAACCCGCCATCGCCGTCGCCGCCAGGAAGCCCGTCGACGACACGCCGGGGTGTGCCGCTACGCTGACCAGGCGAGACGCCGCCGCCCGGGCACGCCGGTCCAGCTCGAAGGCGAACATCACGTTGGCGAGCTTGGACTGGCTGTAGGCTTTGCTGCCGTCATAGCGCCGCGCGCCCTGCAGATCGTCGAAGTCGATCCGTCCGCTGCGGTGCGCGATGCTCGCAATCGTCACCACCCGGGGCGCGGGCGCGCGCAGGAGTGCGGGCATCAGCAGCCCCGTCAGAGCGAAATGGCCCAGATGGTTGGTGCCGAATTGGCGTTCGAACCCGTCCACCGTCACCGCGCGAGTGGCCTGCAGCCCCAGACCCGCGTTGTTGAGCAGGATGTCGACCTGCGGCAGCGACCCGTCCAACCGCGCCGCGGCCGCACGGATGCTCGCCAGGTTAGCCATGTCGACGACGCTGATTTCTACCTTCGCACGCGGCACCGCCCGAAGGATGCGCGCGCGGACCGCCGCCCCCCGCCCGGCGTCGCGGACGGCGAGCACGATTGACGCCCCGCGGACGGCGAGCGTCACGGCCGCCTCGGCCCCGATGCCGCTGCTGGCCCCCGTGATGAGG
>JAYVEG010000324.1:0-8222 GCA_043748985.1 Rhodospirillales bacterium | reverse complement strand
GGTTCACGGTGAAACGCTCGATATGCGTGGGCAGCGGGATAGGGCCCCGGACGCGCGCGCCGGTCCGCTTCGCCGTGTTCACGATCTCCCGCGTGCTGTTGTCCAGCACGCGGTGGTCGTACGCCTTAAGGCGAATGCGGATGTTTTGGTTGTCCATGTTACTCGATCCGTCCAGGTCCCGTGTTTACTTGGTGATGCTGGCGACGACGCCGGCGCCCACCGTCCGGCCACCCTCGCGGATGGCGAAACGCAGACCGTCATCCATGGCGATCGGGGCGATCAGTGTCACGTCCATCGAGACGTTGTCGCCGGGCATCACCATTTCCGTGCCCTCGGGAAGCTGCACCACGCCCGTCACGTCGGTCGTGCGGAAATAGAACTGCGGGCGATAGTTGGTAAAGAACGGCGTGTGGCGGCCGCCCTCTTCCTTCGTGAGGATGTAGGCTTCAGCCTTGAACTCGGTGTGCGGCGTGATGGTGCCTGGCTTGGCCAGAACCTGGCCGCGCTCGACGTCTTCACGCTTCGTGCCACGGAGCAGGGCGCCGATGTTGTCGCCGGCCTCACCGCGGTCGAGCAGCTTGCGGAACATCTCGACGCCCGTGACGATGGTCTTCACGGTGTTCTTGATGCCTACGATCTCGACCTCATCACCGACGTTGACGATGCCACGCTCGATGCGGCCGGTAACGACGGTGCCGCGGCCGGAGATGCTGAACACGTCTTCGATCGGCATCAGGAACGGGCGGTCAGTCGCACGCAGCGGCTGCGGGATGTATTCATCGACCGCGGCCATCAGCTTGAGGATCGCCTGCTCACCCAGCTCGGGGTTCTTGTCCTCGAGCGCCATCAGGGCGGAGCCGTGGATGATCGGGATATCGTCGCCAGGATACTGGTAGGAGCTGAGTAGCTCGCGCACTTCCATCTCCACGAGCTCCAACAGCTCGGGGTCGTCGACCATGTCGACCTTGTTCAGGAACACGACCAGGGCGGGGACACCGACCTGGCGGGCGAGCAGGATGTGCTCGCGGGTCTGCGGCATGGGACCATCGGCGGCGGACACGACCAGGATCGCGCCGTCCATCTGGGCGGCGCCGGTGATCATGTTCTTCACATAGTCGGCGTGGCCGGGACAGTCGACGTGGGCGTAGTGGCGGTTGGCGGTCTCATACTCGACGTGGGCGGTCGAGATGGTAATGCCGCGGGCACGCTCCTCGGGCGCCTTGTCGATCTGGTCGTAGGCGGTGAAGACTGCGCCGCCGGACTTGGCGAGGATCTTGGTGATTGCCGCTGTCAGCGACGTCTTGCCATGATCGACGTGACCGATGGTGCCGATGTTGCAGTGCGGCTTGTTCCGCTCGAATTTCGCCTTGGCCATCTCGTCTCTCCGTCTTCCGCCCACCCAGGGGGCGGATTGGGTTGAACCTTGGTGTCAGTAACCGGCGCTGGACCTACCAGCGATAATGGCTGAACGCCTTGTTGGCTTCGGCCATCCGGTGGGTGTCTTCACGCTTCTTGACTGCGGAGCCGCGGTTGTTGACCGCGTCGTGCAGTTCGTTGGAGAGGCGCTCCTCCATGGTGTGTTCGCCGCGCTTGCGGGCGCTGTCGATCAGCCAGCGGATGGCGAGCGCCTGGCGGCGGTCCGTGCGGACTTCGACAGGCACCTGGTAGGTGGCGCCGCCGACCCGGCGGCTGCGGACCTCGACGGCGGGCTTCACGTTGTCCAGCGCCTCGTGGAACATGCGAACCGCGTCGCCTGTGGGTCCACCACGCTTCTTGAGGACTTCGAGGGCGCCATAGACGATGCCTTCGGCGGCAGACTTTTTGCCGTCATACATCAGGGCGTTCATGAAGCGCGTCACGACGATATCCCCGAACTTGGCGTCCGGCAGGATCTCACGCTTGACGGCCTTGCGGCGTCGGCTCATCGCATCATCTCCTTACTTCGGCCGCTTGGCGCCATACAGCGACCGGCGCTGACGACGCTTGGGCAGGCCCTGCGTGTCGAGCACGCCACGCAGGATGTGGTAACGCACGCCCGGCAAGTCCTTCACACGCCCACCCCGGATGAGGACGACGCTGTGTTCCTGCAGGTTGTGGCCTTCACCGGGGATGTAGCTGACCACTTCGTAGCCGTTGGTCAGGCGCACCTTGGCGACCTTACGAAGCGCCGAGTTCGGCTTCTTCGGGGTGGTGGTGTAGACGCGTGTGCAGACGCCACGCTTCTGCGGGCAGCCCTCGAGGGCCGGCACCTTGTTGCGCTTCGGTGCGGGCTGGCGCCCATTGGCAATCAATTGGTTGATGGTCGGCATACGCCTCTTCCGCTCAAAAATCCTGTTCGGACCGCCCCGCTACCGTGCCTGCCGCCGATCACAGAGAGGCCCCGCAGAGTTGGGCGTGCCTTATGGCGTGCCCGTCCGCGAAGCTTGGTTTGACCCGAGACCTGAGCCGAACCCCGAAAGGGACGGCGGCACCACGGGCGCTTCTGTCATCGACGGCGGGCCCGAAAGACCGGGTTCGCCGAGGGACGGATGCCTACGCCGGTCATTCGTGTGCGTCAACACCTGATCGACCCGGCAGTTGGAAAAGCGCGGGAGGGTTGCACAGAAATGAGGGGCAGGACTGGACCATGCAGGAATGTGTTCCTTCACCATCCAGCAGGCTAACCGTGTGAATTCTACGGCAGAACGGCATCTTCGGTGATCCGGGGCATTGGCGCGATTGGCTGGAAGTCGTCGACCTCCGGCCCCAGCTTTGCCCGCTCCGCGAGCATCGTTGCGACGAGCCGATCGAAGTGGAAATGCAAGGCGCACTTGATGGCATAGGCCCGTAGCAGCTTCACACGGGGACGCCGACGCAGCACCGTCCACAGCCGACTCCGGTATTCCGCCCGCAGGCCGCGGTCGGGGATGTCACGTAGCAGGCCCACCACGATGTAGATCGTCTCCAACGCGGTCCACAGGCCCGACTTCAGCCACAGCCAGGGGTGCCGCCGCAGGTAACGGTCGCGCGCAGAGGGCGGCATCGGTGGGGCATCCAGATACAGCGCGTCCAGCCGGCCGAAATACGCTTCGGGCGTGTAAAGGTCCCGCATCAGCGCCAGATACCCATCGCAAAGGTCGCGCCGGCTGATTCGCAGCGGGATCACGTTGGTGCTGATCGTCCCGAAATTCGAGAGTTCGCCGCCCTCGTCCAGACGGCCCTCCCGCTGCAGACGCTCGTATAGCGGCGTGCGCGGGATCGCCGTCAGGACATTGACCATCGCCAACGGAATGCGCGCCGCATCCAGGAATTTCCGCTGCAGCGCGAACACCCCGGTGTCGTCGGTGTCGAAGCCCACGATCATCCCGCACCAAACCTCGATCCCGAAAGCCTGGACGCGGTGTACCTTGTCGAGCAGGCTGCCGTGCTTGTCGGTCAGGTTCTGGATCTTTTTTGTCTCGCGCAGGGCGTTTTCGTCCGGCGACTCGATCCCGATGAACACCTCGTCGATATTGGCGTCCGCCATGAGCTGCAGCAGTTCGTCATCCTCTGCCAGGTCGATCGAGGCTTCCGTGGCGAACTTCATGGGATAGCCATGCGCCTCCTGCCAGGCGATGATGTCGCGCAGGATTGCTTTGATCGCCTTCTTATTGCCGATCAGGTTGTCGTCGACGATGAACAGGTTGTCCTTGCCGGCCGCCAGGCATGCCTCCAGCTCCGCGATCACCTGGCCCGACGTCTTGCTCCGCGGCCGCCGCCCGAACACCACGATGATGTCGCAGAACTCGCAGGTGAATGGGCACCCGCGCGATAGCTGCACGCTGCCGTAGATGTATTTGCTCATCGGCATCAGATCGAGTCGCGGCGCCGGGACCGTCGCCATGTCCGTCTTCTCGGCCTGCTCGTAGCGCACGCCATGGCGCCCCTCGGCCCATTCCAGCAGGAATTGCGGCCAGGTCTGTTCGGCCTCGCCGATGAAGATGGCATCGGCAAGGCCCTCGAAATCCGAGGGATACACGGTGACCCAAGGGCCCCCCACCACCGTGAACACGCCCCTCGCCTTCAACTCGCGCGTAATCTCGAGCATACGCCCACGCTGTACGTTCATGCCCGTCAGACCCACGATGTCGGCCTGCGCGCACCGGGCGTAGTCGATCTCGTCCACGTTCTCGTCGAAGATCGTCACCGTATGGCCCGGCGGCGTCAACGCCGCCAGCAGCGGCAGGTTGATCACCGGCAACACGGACTTTGCGCCCAGGAACGGCAGCGCGTAGTTCATCCCCCAGTACGAGGGGGTAAACCGTGGATTGATAAGCACGATATCGGCCATAGTGCCTGCCTTGCTGTTATCGCCAGCAGTCCAACCCTGACGTCGTCACGTCAACTCAAACTATAACGATGCCTCAGGCCGGCAAGCGGACCAGGCTCGCCACGAACGTCTCCGCGCATGCCCGCCACGAGAAGCGTTCCGCATGACGCCTGCAGGCGGCCCGGTCGCCCGACAGCGCCCGCATCGCGGCTGCGCGCAGGTCGGGGTCCAGCGCGCCCACGCCGGCTGGCGCGTCCTCCAGGATATCGGCCGGGCCTGTGACGGGATGCGCCGCGATCGGCGTGCCGCACGCCAGGCTTTCCAGCAGCACCAGGCCGAAGGTGTCGGTGACGCTCGGGAACACGAACACGTCCGCCGCCGCATAGGCCTCCGTCAGCTCTGCCCCGTGCCGCTCGCCGAGGAAGCGGGCCGCCGGGTGCGCCCGCTCCAGCTCGTCGCGCTGCGGGCCGTCGCCCACGACGACCTTCGTGCCGGGCAGGTCCAGGCGGAGGAATGCGTCGAGGTTCTTTTCCACGGCGATCCGCCCGACATACAGGAAGACCGGCCGCGCCAACTCCGCGAACGGGTCGACGCTTCCCGGCTGGAACCGGCTGAGGTCCACGCCCCTTGTCCATTGCCGCAGATGCGTGAACCCTCGCCCCGCCAGCTCCGTCCGGAGGCTTCCTGTTGCCACCAGGGTTGCGGCGCCCCGGTTATGGAACAGGCGCATCAGCGCGTAGCCCAGCACCAGCGGGATCCGCGTGCGCGCATGCAGGTATTCCGGGAACTTGGTATGGAACGAGGTGGAGAACTCCACCCCTTTGCGGAGCGCCCAGCGCCGGGTGGCCCAGCCCAGCGGCCCCTCGGTCGCGATGTGCAGGGCGTCGGGCCGGAACGCCTCGATCATCTTTGCCAGCCGCCGGCCGGGGAACAGCGCCAGCTTGATGCTCGAATAGCTCGGCATATCCACTGTCGGGAAACGGTCCGGGCCGAGCACTTCCACCACATGGCCCATCGCGTGCAGCTCGGCCGCCACCATCGACAGCGTGCGCACCACGCCATTCACCTGCGGGTGCCAGGCATCGGACACGATCAGGATCCGCATGGAGCCGGCGGGCATGGCGATCAGGCCGCCTCCGTTTCGGTGGCCACGGAGCCGGCCGCTGTCCGGCGCGGCGCGAAGAACGACAGGCGGTTCAGCGCCGCCCAGTCCAGCAACTCGAGTCGCCCGTCCTGGTGCTCCACCAGCGCCGTGCAGCTTTCGACCCAGTCGCCGTCGTTGCAATACAGCACGCCGTTCACCGTCCGCATCTCGGCGTGGTGGATATGCCCACAGACCACACCATCGAACCCGCGGCGGCGCGCCTCGTCCGCCAGCGCGGTTTCGAACTGGTCGATCGCCTTCACTGCGCCTTTCACCTGCTGCTTCAGCCATTGGCTGAGCGACCAGTAGGGGTATCCTGCCCAGCGCCGGACTGCATTGAAGTAACGGTTCACGACCAGGGCCGCGGTGTAGGCACCATCCCCCAGGATGGCGAGGAACTTTGCGTATCGCATGACCCCGTCGAACTCGTCGCCGTGGATGATCAGCAGCCGTTGGCCGGCGGCGGTGGTATGCTCTGCCTCCCGCTGGACGGTGATCCCCGCGACTTCGAGGCCCATCACGCTCAAGCCCTCGGCCGCCTGCGGTAGCCTTTCAGTCGCCTGCGACGGCCTTTCAGTCGCCTGCGGCGGCCTCTCGGTCGCCTGCGGTTGCCTCTCAGTCACCTGCGGGAGCCTCTCAGTCACCTGCGGGAGCCAGGGCCGGAACATCTCGTCATGGTTGCCGGGCACGTAGGTGATCTGGGTGCCGTTGCGGACGTGGCGGAGGATGTTCTGGACGACCTTGTCGTGCATGGCGTCCCAGTACCAGGATTTCCGCAGCCGCCATCCATCGACGATGTCGCCCACGAGGAACAGCTTGTCGCAGGACACTTGCGCCAGGAAGTCGGCCAGGAAGTCGCTGCGGCACCCGCGGGTGCCCAGGTGGGTGTCCGAGATGAAGACGGCCCTGTAATGGGGCAAACTCACGCCAGCAGAGAATGCGTTCATGCGATTGCAAGACCTCGCGCGGTGCCAAAGTTCCGCGAGGCGCTCTTACGTCAGGAACGCCCATCTGGACGTGACATTTCGGTGATGCAGCGGTACTGCCGTATCATGACATGAAGCGGCCGCCGTTGGATCCGGCGGCCGTCGTCAAGCAGCTGTTTTGGTTCGATTACCGCGCCTGTTGGATCGCCGACAGGAGCCACCGGCCGCTGGGCGCGCGCACGAAGGTCCAGACCTCCGTCGCCAGGTTGCGCTCCGCAACGTCGCCGTCCACGACGCGGCCCGACGAGTCGCGGGTGACGTCCAACATCGAGAAGCGCATCGCGACAGAGGCATACTCGCGCCCCATCTCGCTCCAGGCTTCGGCCAGGTCGCCCTTTTCCAGACGGACGTCGGTGACGGTATTGCGGACGCCCTTGCTAGCCTGGTCGGCCAGCTGGTCGGCGAAGTAGCTGACCATCTCGGGCGTTGCCAGCTGTTGCAGCGCCGTGATGTTCTGGGTCGACCAGGCGGCCTGCACGTCCTGCAGCGTCCGGTCGAAGGCCTGGTAATCCGCGGGCCCGATCGTCACGGGCGCGCTTGATGCGCCACTGCCGAAGCCGTTCCCCGCGATCCCACTCATCGCCTGGGGCTGGGCCTGCGGGGCGGGAGCACCCATGCGCGGCATGCCCGCCATGGCCGGCTGCGACCGCCCGACGAACCTCCGGAACAGCCAGCGGCCGACGAAGAACAGCAGCGCGAATTGCAGCAGGATGCCGATGAAGCCGAATCCTCCGCCGCCGCCGCCGAAGAAGCCGTGGCCCATCAGCAGGCTGCCGAGTCCGACGCCCAGGAGTCCGCCGGCCAGGCCGCCCATCAGGCCGGAGCCGAATCCGGACCGCGCGGGCACCCCCATCGGGGCCGCGGGGGCGCCGTAAGGGGCCGTGGGGGCCGGCCGGGGCGTCAGGGACCGCTCCATCGGCGCGGCCGTGGACGGTGCTGTCGCCGTCGGCGGCGGAGCCGAGTATGTGCGAGCCCCCCTGCTGCCCATCGAGGTGCTGGAGCCGGCCCGCGCATCGACGAGCGATGGGGTGAGAGCGAGGCCCGCCACCAGCAAGGCAGTCAGCACGGCAGAAGAACGACGCATGGGGGTTGACCCTTGTTGAGTTGGCAGTCGGAATATAGTGCGGATCACCACCGACTCTAAGGTTACAAGTATGTAATCCAAGGCCGCTTCAGACGGCTGGATTCAGGAAGGAAGCCCCTGCGCCGATTGCTCCCGATGCGCCGATTGCTCCCGATGCTCTGTTTGCTCAGCGTGCCCGCACAGGCGCGCATCACGTCGCTCGACATCATCGCCCAGGACAGTTTCGCGGCCGGAGCGGTGTTCGGCGTGGCGGGGCGCTATGTTCGGATCCGCGCCATCGCCCATGGCGAGCTGGACCCGGCGGCGCCCGGCGATGCCGCCATCGCCCTTATCGAGGTCGAATACGACACGGACGTCATCATCATGCACCCGGCGGACCCGGCCAGGGCCCGCGGCATCCTGCTGTACGACGTCGGTATCTTCTTCCTGCCGACCGTGACGCGTATGTCGCTGCGGCCAAGGTCGTTCCTGGCTGGTAGGCGGTCCAGCCTGGCGGCCTGCACGGGCCTTCACTGTCCGGTCCGCGTCGCGCGACGATCCGTTTGCGGGGGGTGTTTTGAAGGCTTCTTCTTGTGCGAGAGGTTTGTGCTTGGGGCGCGAACCCTTATCCCGACCTTCTTTCGCGAGAGCAGTGGGTGCGGCCCCTGATGGGGCGGGTGGGCGGTGGTCCTGGGTGGGGGTTAGCCGGCGCGTTCCCAGGTTTGGGGTGGGAGGAGGTCG
>JAYVEG010000323.1:0-2443 GCA_043748985.1 Rhodospirillales bacterium | reverse complement strand
TCGTGGGCTGCATCTCGACTTCCAGCGAGGCGAGTTCCTGTTCGTGGTCGTTGCCTTGCAGGGGAGCGCGGCCGCGAAACAGCAGGACAAGCTGGTTCTCGTCGGGGATCGGGACGACGGTGTCGATGACCATGGGCACGGCCTCCGGGACCAGGCCGAGAGGCGTGTTGCGGAGGACGGCAAGGTCGATCCGCAGGCCGGGGAGTTGGAAGACCAGTCTTGGAATGGTGGGATGAAGGTTGACCAGGGTGATCGTTTCCGCGCCGCTGGGATAGTCGCCGGCCTGCTGGTCGTCAGGGGCGGCGTTGGCGTGGCTGGGGTCATAATCCAGCGGCAGGAGGGGGGCGCGAAACAGAGCCCATTTCTGGTCGCGCGTGCCCAGCTTGCGGCGGCGGGACAGGAGACCTGGTGGGACGGGCGCGAAGTTTGCGGGTTCGCCGCGGCGCTCCGGGTGCTCGATCTGCGGCAGGTGGATGACCTGCTCGTTGTTGACCGTGTCGACGTCGATGCCCATGCCGTAGGGGTTTCGCTGGTCGCGCAGGCCGCCGAAGCTGCGTTCCCAGCGGAGCGGGACGGTGAGCATGGGCTCCTCGGCCTCGACGAGCCAGGTGCCTTCTGGTTGGAGGCGCGCGGTGCGGGGGCCGAAGAAGGCGAGTTCCTTGCGCAGCGGGCCGAAGGCGAAGGCGGCGCGGCCGGAGAGGGCGGGGACGGCGCCGGGCTGGTGGAAGGAGCCGACGATGAAGAAGCCGGTGTTGGGCTTCCAGGGCGGCATGTCGCTGGGCCAGGCGAGGCTGCGGCCGATCGGGTCCATGTGGGGGGTGTCGGGCATGATCGGGCGCTGGGTCTTGGCGATGGTGACTTGCGTGGTGGGGCCGTTGACGACGATGTCGAAGGTCGCCTTGACCAGGAAGGTGACCATGGGCTCGTCGGGGGCCGCGCGTTCGGCGATGGGCATGAACGGGAAGGGGGTGGTGTTGATGATCTCCATGTTCAGGAAGCCTTCGGGTGTTCAAGCCCGGTCATGGGATGGGCGCACTGAAAGCGATGTTGGCGGCGGCGGTGTTCACGATCATGGATTTCAGGTCGATCGAGACGGGGGTCACGACCTTGAAGCCCATGGGCCCAATGGTGACGGTGGTGCCGCCAGCGGACAGGACGATCTCCAAAGGATCCATGACGATGCGGGCCATGGGCAACGCGCCTGCTGCGGTTGCCGCGACGGTCGCGACCCGGCCCGCCACGATCGCGAGGATCTGCACCGCGAACACCAGGGCAAGCACGGTCCGCATCTCCTGTTGATAGTCGTTCATTCGGGAGCGGAGGGCTGCGGAGTCGCGGTCGTTGGCGCCTGAGGTCGGGGTTGCGGCGGCCGCGATGGCGAGGACGGAGGCGGCTGCGGCGATGACGCCGTTCAGGGCCGTGATGACGGTGATGACGCTGTTCGCGGTGACTTGCATGGCGACCAGAGGGGAGACGGCGAGCTTGATGGAGGTGGGCGCCACGACGGAGAAGTCGGTGAGCTTCGCCTCGCCGAAGCCTTGGACATCGATGCCGCCGTTGAGGATGTTGACGACCTGGCCGCCGAAGACGTTCTGCGTCGTGCCGCAGTTCGACCAGAGCAGGGAGCCGACGCCGGTCGATGCGTCGTTGCCGGTCCAGGCCGTGGCGCTGCTGCCGGCGATGGTGGAGAGGGCACTGCCGATGAGGGTTGCGTAGTTGTCGGCGACCTGGACGGAGCTGGTGGACAGGATGCCGGTCGAGTCAGGGGCGACGCGGGTGATCGAGGCGATCTGCGATCCGTTGAACAGGGTTGCCAGGGTGTCGGAGGTGAAGTCGGTGCGGACATCGGTGTTGGTGGTGAGGGTCTTCGCGGTTTGGTTGATCAGCGGCGCAAACAGGTCGATCGCGTCGGTCGAGTGCAGCAGCGCGCCGTGGCTGTTGAAGGCCGGGCTGTTGGGCGGAGCGGCGGGCGGGGCGACGGTTGCCAGCGCCGCGTCCGGGTCGGTCTGCAACCAGGTATCGTAGCCTGCGGTGTTGCCGAGGCGGAGATAGGCCTGCGGGGCGACGGCCTGGATGGTGCCTTGCGTGTAGGTAAGGGCACCGGGATTGAAGGCGACGGGGAAGGCGGTGCCGATGGGCAGTGCGGCGGAGCCTGTCGCCGCCGGGTCCTGCTGGAGGGCGGCTTCTTCGGGAACGACGCCGCCGAGGCGGGTGAAGTGGGTGTATTGCACGCCCGGTCTGCCGCTGGCGTCGCCGGGGACGCGAAGCTGGACGGCTGGTTTGGGGGCGGCGGTCGAGGGTGTTACGGCCATCTCGTGCATGCCTCTCCTGCGGGCGGGCCGCTGTTGGCGGTAGCGTGCCACATGCGTCACGCAACCGCGAGGGGTGAGGCTTGGACACGCGCTTGAGGAAGCACCTTGCCCGCGGTCCTTTCTCACAGGAA
>JAYVEG010000322.1:0-2452 GCA_043748985.1 Rhodospirillales bacterium | reverse complement strand
GGCCAGCATCAAACGCTGGGGCGCCACCGACGGGTTCGGCATGACATTGCTAGCCGCGACCGACGAGCTGTCGGCCCCCGACGACCGCACCATCGTGTTCCGGCTGCGTCAGCCATTCCCGCGCCTGGCCTCCGCGCTCGGCAAGATGTCACCCAACATCGCCGCCATCATGCCCGAGCGCATCGCGGCCAACACGGCGCGCAACCGCCAGGTCACCGAGATCGTCGGCAGCGGCCCATTCCACTTCGTCGCCTCCGAGCGCGTTCCCGGCGCCCGTCTCGTCTACGAGCGTTTCGCCGATTACGCGCCCCGCCCATCAGGTGCGCCGGGTTTCACCAGCGGTCCCAAGATCGCCCATGTCGACCGCGTCGAGTGGATCGTCATGCCGGAGCCCGCGACCGCGATGGGGGCGCTCCGCTCCGGCGAGGTCGATTGGATCGAGGCGCCGCCGCCGGACATGCTGGCGCCGTTGCGCGCGCTGGCATCCGTGGTGGTGGAGACGCGCGACACCACCGGCGTGATGCCGATCCTGCGGTTCAACTCGATCCAGCCGCCGTTCGACAACCTGGCGACCCGGCGCGCCGTGCTGGGCGCCGTCGATCAGGCCGAGTTCATGGGCGCCTTCTCCGACGACCCGCAGGCCTGGCGCGTCAAGGCCGGCGCGTTCTGCACGGACACCCCGATGGCGAGCGAGGCGGGCCTGGCCGGGCGGTTCGGCAAGCTCGACCTCGATCGTGCCCGGCGCGAGCTGGCGGGCTCCGGCTACAAGGGTGAGCGCATGGTGAACATGCTGCCAGTCGATCATCCCGTGAACAGCGTGATGGCCCAGGTGGCCGCCGACCTGATGAAGCGCATGGGCATGAACGTCGACATACAGTCCATGGACGCCGGTACGATGTTCCAGCGCCGCGCCAGCCGCGAGCCGGTGGAGCGCGGCGGCTGGAGCTGCTTCCCCTCGGCCGTGGCCGGGATCGACGTGCTGGACCCGGCTGAATCGTTCCTCGCGCGCGGCAACGGCCGCGATGCCTGGTATGGCTGGCCCGACGACCCCGCGCTGGAACAGATCCGCCTCGCTTGGTTCGCCTCGACCGACCTGGCCGAACAGAAGCGCCTGTGCGAGCAAATCCAGCTCCGCCTGCTCGACCAAGCGCCCTACGTGCCGCTCGGGCAAGTCCTGCAACCCACCGCGAGGCGGCGGAACGTGACGGACCAGTTGCCCGGATTCGCCAAATTCTGGAACGTCCGCAAGACCTGAGGGGAGAGCACACCTGGCCCGGATCGCGATCATCGGCTTCGGCGAGGTCGGCGGCATATTCGCCCGCGACCTGCGCGCGGCCGGGGTGGCCGAGATCGCCGCCTTCGACATCGCACCCGCCGCCCGCGCGCGCGCGGAGGCCTTCGGCGCCACGTGCCACGCCTCGCCGGTGGCCGCGATGAAGGACGCCGACCTCGTGATCGTGGCGGTGACCGCGGGCTCGGCGCTGGCGGCGGTGCGCGGCCTCGCGGGGGGCCTCGCGCATGGCCCGCTGGTGCTCGATGTGAACTCGGTCTCGCCCGCCACCAAGCAGGAGGCGGGCGCTGCGGTCTCTGACGGCGGGGGCCGTTACGTCGAGGCTGCGGTGATGACCAGCGTGCCGCCGCATGGGCTGGCCTCGCCGATGCTGCTGGGCGGCGCGCACACGGCCGCGTTCATGGCGCTGGGCGAGCCCTGGGGCATGAAGCTCACGGCATATTCCGAGCGCATCGGGGCGGCGTCCTCGGTCAAGATGTGCCGCTCGGTGATGATCAAGGGGCTGGAGGCGCTGACCACCGAATGCCTGCTGACCGCCCGGCATTACGGCGTGGAGCGGGACGTGCTGGCCTCGCTGGGCGACACCTTGCCGCATCCGGACTGGTCCGAACTCGCCCGCTACGTAATCGGCCGCGCGCTGCTGCATGGCCGGAGGCGGGCGGAGGAGATGCGCGAGGTGGCGCACACCGTGGCGGATGCCGGTCTGGAACCGATGCTGAGCGACGCGATCGCACGCCGGCAGGACTGGGCGGCGGACCGGGGAGTCGCGATGGGCAAGGCGGGGCGTGGCGCGGGCGATTTGGCGACGTTGCTGGATGCGATCGCGGCGGCGGGGCCGGTGGAGGGGGGGGCGTGATGCGCCATTCCCAGAGTGGCCCGTTATTACACCAGCCGGACCTGCGCACCGAGCTGTAGGGTGGGCTTTTAGCCCACCTTCTGACGTCGTCGTGGGCGCGGTGGGCTGAAAGCACACGCTACGACGTTTCTATGCCTTATCGACATCTGATCCTTGGCAGCCTCACCCCCAGCCGATCGCTCGTTTCAGAAACGCCAGACCAAGCCATGAAGTTCGCCGTCGACTGGTTGTCCTTGCCGTAGCCGTGCCCCCGCCTCGGGCTCATAGAACGCGGCGTCGTAGCTTATGGCTTGCAGCTTGGCGGC
>JAYVEG010000321.1:0-8364 GCA_043748985.1 Rhodospirillales bacterium | reverse complement strand
TGCGGCCCTTACAGGACGGCCGCTCGTTCTGGTGGGCGACATGACGCGAGAGGGCGGTGTCGCCCTCATCGAGGGCTTCGCGCCCGAGATGATCCTGTCCGTCCGCTTCTCATACCTGTTCAGGCGCAGCACCATCGCCATGGCCCAGGGCGGCATCATCAACGTCCATCCCGGGCCGCTGCCAGAATATCGCGGCCTGTATGCGCCATTCTGGCAGATGACACGCGGCAACCCGACGCTGCGCTGCACGGTCCACCTGGTGGACCCGGGCATCGACACCGGGCCGTTGCTGTCCATCGTCGGCGTCGACCTGGTGCCCGGCCGCTCCATGTTCTGGCACGCCACACAGCTGTACATTGCGGGCGCCGCCTGGGCCGTGGACACCATCCTGTCTGGCCTTCCGACCCCCACGCCGCAGGACCCGGCATGCGCCGGCAGCAACCCGTTCCCCGCGCCAGGGGACTTTGCCCGCTTCACCGCGCAGGGCTTCAGCCTGATCCGCGGCGGCGACTACCAGGAGCTGCTGCGCCCCTTCGTGACCCCTGCCTTTTCATGACGGCCGCCCCATGAAGGCGACGCCCTTTGCCGCCCGGCTCGCCGCGATGATGATCTCCGTCGTGCTGGCGGCCTCGACCCTGACCGTCACGCTCGACTATCTGAAGTTCCGCCGGGTTCTGCGGGCGCAGGAGGACGTGGTCTACGCCTTCGTCGCAGATGATCTTGCCACCTCCATCGAGGACGGCCTGAACCTTGGGCTCCCGCTCGCCGCGCTGCAATCCACGCATGTGGTGCTGCAGCGCCGTCGCGTGGCCGAACGCGGCACGTTGGGCATCACCGTGTTCGACAGCGCCGGGCGCGTGCTGTTCGACACGGACCGCTTTCGCGTCGGCCTCGCCCTGCCGGACGCCTGGCGCCCCCCCACGCCGCAGGCCAAGACCTGGCGCGCCGATGTCGAGGGTGGCGCGATGACCGCCTCGGCCATCACCAACACCTTCGGCCAGCGCGCCGGCGGCGTGGTGCTCCGCTACGACCTCACGCCCATCGAGACACGCATGAACGCGATCCTGCTCGACATGATCCGCGCCGCCCTGTTCATGCTTGCCATTGCGGCCTGCGTCGCCGTGGCCGCTGCCATCCTGCTCACGCGGCGGCACAATGCCTGGTTCCGCCGCGCCACCGCCCAGGTGGACGTGGGCCTGGCGGGCGGTGGCCCCGACCGCGTGCCTGTCGAGGGGTCCGAGGCGCTGATGCAGTCGATCCAGAACACCGCCGCCGCGCTCGACGACACCGAGGCCGCACTCATGACGCTGGGCACCGGCGAGATCGCGCCGCCCGGCCAACAGGCGCTCGAACATGCCCACTGACGTCGCCGGACATCTTGGCCTGGTGGACCCCGCCGAGCTGGCGGGCCCCGGCCTGATGCGCCGGGTGGCTGGTTTGGAGCGCCGGTTGATCCTGGGCGTGATCGGCGTCACCCTTGCCTTGCTGGTCCTGACCACCGGGGTGATCTCTCGGGCCGCCCTGGGCGCGTTCGAGCGCGAGGTGCTGCCGGGCATGGGGCGGGAGGCGGGCGCGATCGGCGCCGCCATGGCAACCCAGCTGGAACACGCAATGGCCGTCGGCGTGCCGCCCGACCGGCTGCTGGGCCTGGAAGGCTTCTTCGAGGCGACCATCGCCAGCCACCCGGCCATCGAGCGCATCCAGCTGACCATCGCGGGCGTCGACCACGTGGCCTCCCGCTCCACCGAGGTCCAGCAGATGCAGGAAATCGCCGTGCCCGTCCAGGGCCCCGACGGTCTTGTCGGCACCCTGCGGCTAAGTGTGAACCCGTCGCAGCTGGAGCGCTCGGCCACCGACAGCAAGTGGGACATCGCTATCGTCCTGCTGGTGGCACTTCTCGCGACGGTCGAGGTGCTGGTCGTCGCGACCGAGCACATGATCGGCGTGCCTCTCCGCCTTGCGCAGACGCTGACCGGCCGGGTGGCCGCCGGCGACTGGACGGTGCGGGCGCAGCCCATGGGCCTGGACGCGGCAGGCCGCTTCCTGTCGCGGCTGAACGCGTTGGTGCGCCGCATGAACGAGCGCCGGCGCCATGTCGCCTGGCTGGCGGACGAGGTCGCGCGCGAGGCGCCGTCCAGCCGCGGCACCGTGGGCACCGCGCTGGCGCGGCTTTCCGGCATCCGCTTCGCCGGCGATGCCCTCGTTACCCTGCCGCTGCCCCGCAGCCCGGCCATTGCCCGTGGGCCGCTGTTCCTGTTCCTGTTCGCCGAGCAGCTCTCCACCTCGTTCATCCCCATCTATGCCAAGGCGGTGCGCGGCGCCGGCGCCTGGGTGCCCGAGGCGCTGGCCGCCGGCCTGCCGATCACGGTCTTCGCCGGGATGATCGCGATCGCTTCCCCCTTCGGAGCGTCGCTGGTCGGGCGGTTGGGCGCGCGCCTGGTGCTGGTGCTGGGCTGCATCCCTGCCATGGCCGGCTACGCCTTGGCGGCCAGCGCCGGGTCGATCGAGGCGTTCGTGGCAGGCCGCGCGGTTTCGGCCGTGGGCTATGCGCTCATTACAATCGCCTGTCAGTCTTACCTGGTTGCCGCCGCCGACGAACCCAGCGCGGTGGGCCGCGGCACGGGACGCAACATGGCCGTGTTCGTCATGGCGGCCATGACCGGCGCCGTGTGCGGTACGGCCATCGGCGCCGTGCTGGCGGACCGTATCGGCTATCGTGGCACCTTCGTGGCCTCCGCCCTGCTGACGGCGGTTGCCGGCCTGCTGGCCTACCGCACCATGGACCGTGCGGCGGGCCGGCGGGCGCCCCGGGTGGCGGCCGGCCATGCCGGGTCGTTCCGCCTGGCCATGCGCACGCCCCGCTTCGTCGGCCTGCTGGTGTTCGCGGCCATGCCGGCGAAGCTCGTGCTGAGCGGTTTCGTGTTCTATATCTGCCCGCTGTTCCTGCTCGCCATGGACAACACCCAGCCGGAAATCGGGCGCCAGGTGATGCTCTATGCCTTGACCATGCTGCTGACGATCCGCGCCGGCGCATGGGCTGCCGACCGGCTGGGGGCAGCCACCACAAGCATCGCCTTTGCCGGCGTCGCAACCGGGGTGGGCTTGCTGATGGCCCTCGTGCTGCCGGGGGCTGTCGCCATTCCGCTCGCGATCGTCGTCACCGGATTGTCCCAGGGGCTCGCGTCGGCCCCCATGCTCGCCGTCGTGCCGGAGACCTGCCCGGCGCTTGTCGAGCGCCTCGGCCTGCCGACCCTGTATGGCTACGTCCGCTTCGGCGAGCGCATGGGCAGCATCGCCGGGCCGCTGTTGGCGGCGGGGCTGGTCGCGGCCTTCGGCTTCACGACGGCAACGGCCGCCATCGGCGTCGTCGCACTGGTTGCGACCGTGGTCTACTGGCTGCTGGCCCGGCGCACGGAGGTTCCCGCATGATCGCGCGCCGCACGCTTCTGGCCGGCGCAGCCACCTTGGCCGCCCCCTTGGCCGCCCCTCGGCTCGCCCGCGCCGCGCCGCGCCCGCGCATCGTGATGCTGCTGTGGCGCGGCTGGGAGGAGGCCTGCGACGGCTTCCGCGACTACCTCCTTGGCCACGGTATCGACCCCGAGTTCATCATCCTCGATGCCGGCCAGACGACCGCCCCCATCCGCGGCTATGTCGCCGAGATCGACCGCATCCGCCCCGACCTGGTCTTCATCTGGGGCGGCTCCACGGCGCTTGCCGCCCTCGGCCGTTTCGACGCAAAGGATACCGCCGGCACGCTCCGTGACATACCCGTCGTGCTGGCCATCGTCGCCGACCCCCTCGGCAGCGGCCTGGTGCCGAACCTCGCCAAGCCCGGCCGTCCCGTCACCGGCACCATCTACGTCGCCCCGGTCGAGGTGCAGCTGCGCGCGATGCAGGCCTACCGCCCATTCCAACGCGTCGCCACCCTGTATAACCCGCTCGAGCAAAGTAGCTCCGATGCGGTGCGGCAGCTCGAGACATTGGCCCGCGCCTCGAAGATCGAGCTGTTGCAGCAGCCTGTCCCGGTGGCAGGCGGACAGCCTCAGGGCGACACGATCCCGGCCATGATCCAGGCCTTCAAGCAGGCGGGCGCCGAATGGCTCTATATCCCGCCCGACACCTTCCTGAACGACAAGCGCGACATCCTGACCGGCGCGGCACTCGAGCAGCGCCTGCCGGCCTTTTCGGCTACCGAGCGCTTCGTCACCTATTCGAACGGCCTCGCCGGCCTCGTCTGCCGTTACTACAACATCGGCCAGTTCGCTGGCTTCAAGGCCGAGCAGATCCTGAACGGCACGCCGGCCGGCACCATCCCCATCCAGACGCTGACGCGGTTCAGCCTGCTCATCCGCTTCTCGGTCGCCCAGCGACTGGACTTCTACCCCCCGCTCAACCTGCTGCGCTACGCCGAGGCGGTGTAGCATGCTGCTCCGCACCCGCATCGTCCTCATCTTCGGGATCGCCAGCGTCGCCCTGTTGGCCGCCCTGCTGGTGCCGCTGCTGGTGGTGCATGGCCTGACCGAACAGGCGCTCTCGATCGTCCAGCGCGAGGAGCAGGACGCCGCCTGGAGCGCAGCCCTCCAGAATGCGGCCACCCCCATCGAGCTGCTGGCCTCTCGCCTCGCCGCCGACCCGGCGCTGCTGGCCGCCGCCGCCGCAGACGACGCCACCGCAGTCAGCCGGCTGCTGCTGGACACCCAGACCCGCGCCTTCGTCACGCAGATCGACATCGTGGCACGGGACCGGCTGCTCGCATCCTCGGCCGGCCTCGCTGCGGAGACGCCGCTGATCGACACCAGCAATCTCACTTCGCGGCTGCTGCGCGACCCCTGGCTGGTCGGCGTCGAATCCGGCGCGGATGGCCAGGTCATGCTGGTCGTCACCACCGCATTTCCCGGCGGCCGGGCCATGTCCATCGCGGCCCACATCGACGACGTGCTGACGACCATGGGCCGGGACGCGGACCGCAAGCTGTTCCTGGTGGATCGTGGCGGGGCCCTGCTGCTCTCGACCAGCCAGCCCGACTGGTCCGCCCTCTCCATCCTGCTTGCCCGCCGCGACACCCGCCGGGACGACAGCATGCAGGTCGACCGCGAGGGCCACAGCTTCGACATCGTTTCCACCCCGCTGCTGAACACGGCCGGACTGGAGATCGGCACGCTCGTGTCCATGCGCGACGCCACCGTCGCCTCGCAGCGGCGCACGCTGGTGCTGCTGGTGACCGGGGCGGCCGCGCTGCTGGTGTTCATGGCCCTGCTCCTGGCGCTCTATGGTTTCACCAAGGGCGCGCTCGACCCCCTGGCGGAGATCACCCGCGTCATCCGCGCCATGGCCGCGGGCGACACCATGGTCAGCGCGGAGATGCCCGACCGCCGCGACGAGGTCGGCGCCATCGCCAACGCCGTCGAGATCTTCCGTCGCGACATCGTCGCTTTGGCGCGCACCAAGCTGACCGGCACGCTCCGCCAGGCGCAGCAGCAGGCTCTGATCCGCACCGAGATGGCGAAGCTCGCCAGCGTACTGGACGCCAACGAGCGGGAGGACCTGCTGGCCGACCTCGCCGAGATCGAGGCCGCGGCGAAGGAGGGGGGCGAGGAGGGCACCGCGCTGGCCGAGGGCTTTCGCCGCATGTCCGCCCGCGTGACCGCCCAGCACCGCAAGCTTGCGGACCTACTGGCCGAACGCACGCGCGACCTCGATACCGTGCGCCAGGCGCTGGCAGAACGCGCGCAGCTCAGCCGGCTGCGGCAGGAGCTGGAGGTCGCCCGCCACCTGCAGCTCAGCAGCCTGCCGCAGATCTTCCCGCCTTTTCCGCATCGGCATGATTTCGAGGTGTTTGCGGCGATGGAGCCCGCCAAGGAGGTCGGCGGCGATTTCTACGACTTCGCCCTGCTGGATGGCGACCGTCTGGCCCTGTTGATCGGCGACGCCTCGGGCAAGGGTGTCTCGGCCGCGATGTTCATCGCCATGGGCCGCTCCATCCTTCGCTCTGCGATCGTGCGCGGCGCGTCGCCGGCCCAGGCGCTGGCGTTGGCCAACAGCACGCTTGCGGTCGAGAACCATACGATGATGTTCGCCACTGTGTTCGTCGCCATCCTGGATCTGCGGACCGGTTGGCTGACCTACGCCAGCGCCGGGCACAACCCACCCTATCTCGTCACGCCGTCCGGCACCGTCTCGATCCTGGGCGGCATCACCGGGATTGCGCTGGGGATCATGGAGGATGGCGTCTATGATGACGAGGAGATGGTCGTGCCCGTGGGCGGCAGCCTGGTCCTGTTCACCGATGGGGTGACGGAGGCGAACGCGCCTGACATGAGCATGTTCGAGGAGGGCCGGCTGGAGGCCGCCCTGGCGGACCTGACCGAGGCCGACCCGGAGGCGACCGTCGCGACGATCCTCGCCGCCGTGCGGGACTTCGCCGCCGGCGAGGAACAGGCCGACGATATCACGGTGTTGTCGGCCCGCTACCTTGGCCCCGTCAGCCCGAGGGCCGAGGCCGAACGACCGATCTTGATGAAACAGCACGCAACGGGGCAGGAAACGGCTTGATGGATGTGGAACAGACAAGTGTCGGCGCGGTGCAGGTATTCCGCATCAAGGGCCGGCTGGACAGCGGCACGAGCACATCGTTCGAGGCGTCTGTCCTGAAGGCGATCGGCCCGGGTGCGAACCGCGTCGTGCTGGACTTTAGCCAGGTTGACTACGTTTCCTCCGCCGGCCTGCGTGTCGTGCTGCTGGCAGCCAAGCAAACCCGCGCGCTGCAGGGCGGCTTTGCCATCTTCGGCATGGCCAAGCCCATCCACCATGTTTTCGAGATGTCCGGGTTCGCCCGCATCATCGCGCTGTTCGACGACGAGGCGGCCGCCGTGGCGTCCGCATCCCCGCCTGCCCCGCCTTGAGGAGCCGCCGCGCATGAGGCCAGGCGCCCTGACCCTGTCGATCCCGAACCGGATCACCGAGCTGGCTGCCCGCATGGACGCCGCCGAGGTGTTCCTGGCCGAGGCCGAAATCGACCCTGCCGACAGCATGCAGGTGATGATCATGCTCGACGAGATCGCCTCCAACATCATCAAGGCCGCCTGGCCGCCCGAGGAGGACCACGCCTTCGACCTCTCTTTGACCATCGAGCCCGGCGGCCGCCTGATCCTTCTCGCATCCGACGACGGCATCCCGTTCGACCCTACGGGCGGCGATCCGCCGGACCTCGACGCGTCGTTGGAGGACCGCATGATCGGCGGCCTCGGTTTATTCATTGTGGGCGAGATGAGCGACTCG
The DNA here is from genome assembly GCA_043748985.1 of Rhodospirillales bacterium. GTDB lineage: Bacteria > Pseudomonadota > Alphaproteobacteria > Acetobacterales > Acetobacteraceae > JBBROS01. The sequence continues at coordinate 1,086 of JAYVEG010000321.1, read as the reverse complement.
ATGAAATACACCCGGACCGACGGGCGCAATCACCTACTGGTCACCAAGCAGATTCGCGGCGCGCAGTGCTGAGGCCCGTGCTTCTGGCAAGCCTGCTGCTTGCCACACCCTGCTTCGCACAGAACGCGCTGAACGAATTCGTCGTCCGCGTCCGCCTTACCGGCGTGGCGCCCCTGGATTCGTCGAGCAGCATCACCAAGCTGGGCGGTCGCTGGCAGAGTACCAGTTCGGCCGGGCCGGATGTCGATATTTCCTGGTTCCTTACGCCGCACTTCGCCATCGCCCTCGGCACATCGACCAGCCATCACGCCTTTACCCTGCAGGGCACCAATGTCGGCGTGGTGCCGGTCGGCAGTGCGCGGATGATCGTGCCCAGCGTGGCGCTGCAGTATCATGTCCTGTCCGAAGGCTGGTTCCGCCCCTATATCGGCTTCGGCCCCGCCGCCGCCGTCCTGACCAATGCCCGCCCCGGCGGTACGTTCGTGGACCAGCTCTATTTCGAAAGCCAGGTCGGAATCGCCTTTCAGGTCGGCGCTGATCTGTATGTCCACGGCCCACTTGTGGTGAACCTCGACGTCAAGCAGCTGCTGGTCAACACCGTCGCCTATTCCCCGCATCCACCCCGCACGCCGGTCCAGGCGAAGGTCAATCTCGACCCGACCATTTTCGGCATCGGCCTGGGGTATCGTTTCTAGCGCGTCTCGTGCCAGACTGGGGCCAACCGGTGGGACAAGACAGAACCATGAGTAGGGAGAAGATGGTTCGGATCACGTGCGGGTTCGTCCTGCTGGCGCTCGTGGGCTGCAAGGAGGAAAACACCTTCAAGCCGCCGCCGCCGCCGAAGGTTGGTGTGTCGGCCCCGTTGCAGCATGATTTCACCCGCTCGCTGGACGCGACCGGCAGCGCGAGCCCGGTCAACACGATCGACCTCGTCGCCCGCGTGCCGGGCTTCCTGTATGAGGTGAAATACGTCGACGGCGCGACGGTGAAGAAGGGCGACGATCTGTTTGTCATCGAGCCCGCCCCATACCAGGCCAAGCTGTTCCAGGCGCAGGCGGCGGTGTCGAGTGCCATCGCGACCTTCGT
>JAYVEG010000320.1:0-22823 GCA_043748985.1 Rhodospirillales bacterium | reverse complement strand
CCCAGTTGCTGGAGGCGAGCGTTGCGGAGACGGACCGGGAGTTGACGGTGCTGATCCGGGATGAGGCGGACCGGATCCGGGCGCTGGTGGACCGGATGGAGGTGTTCGGGGAGAAGCCGATCGAGCGGCAGGCGGTGAACATTCACCGGGTGTTGGAGCACGTGCGGCGGCTGGCGCAGAGTGGCGTTGGGGAGCAGGTGCGGTTCGTGGAGAACTACGACCCGTCGCTGCCGCCGGCGTGGGGAAACCGGGACCAGCTCGTGCAGGTGATTTTGAACCTGGTGAAGAACGCGGCGGAGGCGATCCATGGCGGAGCGGAGGCGGCGGAGCGGGGGGAGATCGTGCTGACGACGGCGTATCAGCATGGGGTCAGGCTGGCAGTGCCGGGCAGCTTGCAGCGGCAGCACCTGCCGTTGGTAGTGACGGTGCGGGACAACGGACCGGGGATCGCGGAGGACATGCGGCAATGCCTGTTCGATCCGTTTGTGACCAACAAGCCGACGGGGAGTGGGTTGGGGCTGGCACTGGTGGCGAAGATCGTGGGGGACCATGACGGGTTGATCGAGGTGGATAGCCGGCCGGGGCGGACGGAGTTCCGGCTGTATCTGCCGGTGTTGAGCGAAGCCGAGGCGGATGTGCTTTGAAGGAGCAGCGATGACCCCACCGACAGTATTGATTGCGGACGACGACCGCTCGATCCGCACGGTGCTGACGCAGGCGCTGGGGCGCTCGGGGTACCAAGTGCGGTGCACCGGGAACGCCGCGACGCTGTGGCGGTGGGTCGAGGACGGGGAGGGGGACTTGGTCATCACGGACGTGGTGATGCCGGACGAGAACGGGCTCGACCTCATCCCGCGGATCCGGCGGATCCGGCCGGACTTGAAGGTTGTGGTGATGAGCGCGCAGTCGACGCTGATGACGGCGGTGAAGGCGGCGCAGCGGGGGGCGTTCGAGTATCTGCCCAAGCCGTTTGACCTGAAGGAGCTGCTGGCGGTGGTGGGGCGGGCGTTGGCGGCTCCGGCGCCGGTTTCGACCGTGCCGGTGGAGCCCAAGGACGCGGAGGAGCGGCTGCCGCTGATCGGGCGGTCGGTTGCGATGCAGGAGATCTACCGGTCGATCGCGCGGCTGACGACGACGGACCTGACGGTGATGGTGAACGGGGAGAGCGGGACGGGGAAGGAGCTGGTCGCGCGGGCGCTGCACGATTACGGGCGGCGGCGGACGGGACCGTTCGTGGCGATCAACATGGCGGCAATCCCGCGGGAGCTGATCGAGAGCGAGCTGTTCGGGCATGAACGAGGGGCGTTCACGGGGGCGATGAACCGGGCGCAGGGGCGGTTCGAGCAGGCGAATGGCGGGACGCTGTTCCTGGACGAGATCGGCGACATGCCGGCCGAGGCGCAGACCCGGCTGTTGCGGGTGTTGCAGGAGGGGGAGTTCACGACGGTGGGCGGGCGGCAGCCGATCCGGGCGAATGCGCGGATCGTGGCGGCGACGCATCGGGATCTGCGGCAGGCGATCCGGGCCGGGCAGTTCCGGGAGGATCTGTTCTATCGGTTGAACGTGGTGCCGATCCGGTTGCCGCCGTTGCGGGAGCGGCTGGAGGATATCCCGGTGCTGGCGCGGCACTTCCTGGAGAAGGCTCGGGATTCGGGGCTGCCGGGGAAGAGCCTGGACCAGTCGGCGCTGGAGCGGCTGCGGCAGCATCGGTGGCAGGGGAATGTGCGGGAGCTGGAGAATTTGATGCGGCGGCTGGCTGCGCTGTATCCGCAGGAGATCATCACGGGGGAGGTGATCCATGCGGAGCTGGCGGAGTCCGGCGCGGGCGACGACGCGCCGATCGCGGGGAGCGGGGCTCCGGAGCCGCTGGCCTTGGCGGTGGAGCGGCATATAAGGAGTTTTCTGGCGGCGAGCCGGGATGGGATGCCGATGCGGGATATTTATGACCAGGTGATCGCGGAGGTGGAACGGCCGCTGATCCAGATGACATTGGCGGCGACGCGGGGCAACCAGATCAAGGCGGCGGCGATGCTGGGTCTGAACCGAAATACGTTGCGCAAGAAGATCAGGGACCTGGACATACCGGTGGTGCGCGGGATCGGGTAGGGCCTGTGCGACGAGGAGGTGGGCTTGGACCTGAACCAGATTGGGATATTGCCGTTTTCGAACGGCACATGGGCCCGTTGTGGGACGAGGTGTGCAGCCTCGTTGAGACGACGATGCCATGCCTGCTCGATTTTGAGGAGTTCGTCGTCTCGCTGCCGTTTGCTGCCGGTGGGTATGAGAATGAGGCTGGACTGATGCGGAGCATTCGCGCCGAAGGTTTCGCGCTTTGAAAGATGTCGCAGAGGAGATCGGCAGGGCGCGGGCGGCCATCGAGACCGGGCGCTTTCTGCTTAGTGGTGGCTTCGAGGCGGCTGCCGCGCGGGACGCCGATATGGCGCCCTATCACGCGGACAAGGCCCTAATTGCCCGTCGCACGGGAACGGGCCCGCAGACCCGCAAGGGCCTTCATACCGAGTTTGCCCGCGTATCGCTCAGCGAACCTACGACCGATCAATCGGTTGTCGCTTCGTTGAGCCGGCGGTATCGGTTCAGGGCTTTTAGGGAGTACGGCGACGGGACGTCCATCACCCTGGACCTGGCCAAGATGCCAATCGGGGTCTCCTGCCAGCTTCTGGAGAGCGTCGCCGCTCTTGTCATGTCAGCACCGGCATGAACCTCCCCCTCGATCGCCGCAGCCTGCGGCCTGAGCGGCGGCTGTCGTGGCTGCGGCAGATCGTGAATGCAGCGTTGGGGAAGGTGGTGACGCTGGTGCTGGCGGCGCTGGCGCTGGCGTTGGGGGTCGGGACGTTCGTGATGCTGTCGGGCGGGGTGGACCTGTCGTGGCGGCCGAACCTGCTGTTCGCGATGGTGCTTTCGAATCTGGTGGTGCTGCTGCTGCTGGGGGCGGTGCTGGCGGGGCGGTTGACGCGGGTTTGGGTGGAGCGGCGGCGGGGGTCTGCGGGGTCGCGGCTGCATGTGCGGCTGGTGTTGTTGTTCAGCGTTGTGGCGGTGACGCCGACGATCGTGGTGGCGGTGTTTGCGACGGCGTTTTTCAATTTGGGCATCCAGGCGTGGTTCAACGACCGGGTGCGGACGGCGCTGAACGAGAGCCTGGAGGCGTCGCGCGGGTATCTGGAGGAGCATCGGAACAACATCCGGACGGATGCGTTGGGGATGGCGAACGACCTGCAGCGGGCCGGGCAGATCCTGGCGAACGATCCTTATACCTTTGGGCAGATCCTGCAGACGCAGACGGTGCTGCGGGGGCTGACGGAGGCGATCATCTATGAGCCGGTGACCAACCAGGTGGTGGCGGGCGTGGGGGTGATGTCGGGGTATGGGGTCGATCCGGCGCCGAAGGAGGCGACGGATCTGGCGCGCAGCGGGGAGGTTGCGGTGATCGGCGGGCCGGACAGCAGCCAGGTTCGGGCGGTGGTGCAGTTGAACGCGACGCCGGAGCTGATGCTGCTGATCGGGCGGCCGGTGGATCCGGCGATTTTGGATCATATGGCGCGGACGGAGCAGGCGGTGGCCGAGTATCAGCGGCTGGACGAGAACCGGTCCGGGCTGCAGGTGACGTTCGCGTTGATCTTTGCGCTGGTTGCGCTGCTGGTGCTGTCGGCGGCGGTGCTGCTGGGGTTGGTGCTGGCGAACCAGATCGCGCGGCCGATCGGGCGGTTGATCCTGGCGGCGGAGCGGGTTCGGGCGGGCGATCTGAGCGTGCGGGTGCCGGAGATGCAGAGCGAGGACGAGGTGGCGGGGCTGAGCCGTGCGTTCAACCGGATGACGGGGCAGCTGGCGGCGCAGCGGACGGAGTTGATGGACGCATACAGCCAGATCGACGAGCGGCGGCGGTTCACGGAGACGGTGCTGGCGGGGGTGTCCGCGGGGGTGGTGGGGCTGGACGCGGAGGGGCGGATCGAGCTGCCGAACCAGGCGGCCGGGCAGTTGCTGGGGATGGATCTGTCGGCGGCGCTGGGGGAGCGGCTGCGGGATGTGGTGCCGCAATTCGGGGCGTTGCTGGACGAGGTGGCGGCGAACCCGGAGAAGGCGCGGACGGCGGAGGTGGAGATCGGGCCGACGCAGCGGCGGCGGACGCTGCTGGTGCGGATCGGGTCCGACAGCCGGGGGCGGGCACAGGGGTATGTGGTGACGTTCGACGACATCACGGAGCTGCAGTCGGCGCAGCGGAAGGCGGCGTGGGCGGATGTGGCGCGGCGGATCGCGCATGAGATCAAGAATCCGCTGACTCCGATCCAGCTGAGTGCGGAGCGGCTGAAGCGGCGGTTCACGCGGGAGATCACTTCGGACCCGGAGACATTCGCGCAGTGTGCTGACACGATCGTGCGGCATGTGGGCGATATCGGACGGATGGTGGACGAGTTCAGCGCATTTGCGCGGATGCCGCAACCGGTGCTGCGGCCGGAGGATGTGGGGCGGATTGCGCGGGAGGCACTGATTCTGCAAAGGAGCGCGCGGCCGGAAATTGTTTGGACGACCGACATCCCGGACCGTGGGCCGATGGCGAGCTGCGATCGGCGGCTGTTGGGGCAGGCATTGACCAACCTGCTGCAGAACGCGGCTGATGCGGTGGCGATGCGGCCTCGGCCGGAGGGGGAGCCGATCGGGCGGATCACGGTGCGTGTGCGGGTGGAGGGGGATATGGCCGTGATCTCGGTGGAGGATGACGGAGTCGGGTTGCCTGACCAAGACCGTGCGCGGCTGACGGAGCCTTATGTGACGCACAAGCCGAAGGGGACGGGGCTGGGCCTCGCGATCGTGAAGAAGATCATGGAGGACCATGGCGGGCGGCTGGAGCTTGATGATCGCGCAAACGGGCCCGGTGCGGTGGCGAGCTTGGCGCTGCCGCTGATTGTGCCGGGATTGATTGCGGCTTAGACAGGCGGGGCATGGCGCAAGACATCCTCATCGTCGACGACGAACCCGATATCAGGATGCTGATCGAGGGTGTGCTGGAGGACGAGGGCTACTCGGTTCGCCAGGCGGGGGACAGTGACGCCGCCGTCGCGGCGTTCCGGCATCGGCGGCCCTCGCTGGTGATCCTGGATGTGTGGCTGCAGGGCAGCAAGCTCGATGGATTGGGCATCCTGCAGGCGATGCATGTGGAGGAGCCGCATGTCCCGGTGGTGATGATCAGCGGGCATGGGACGATCGAGACGGCGGTCGCGGCGATCCAGCATGGGGCTTACGACTTCATCGAGAAGCCGTTCAAGTCCGAGCGGTTGCTGCTGATCGTGCGTCGGGCGCTGGAGGCGGCACGGCTGAGCCGGGAGAATGCGGAACTGCGGATGCGGGTCGGCTTCGATTCGGAGCTGACGGGGGGGAGCCCGGCCATCGTGGGGCTGCGGGCGCAGGTGGAGCGGGTGGCACCGACCGGGTCGCGCGTGCTGATCAGCGGGCCGGCCGGGTCGGGCAAGGAGGTGGCGGCGCGGATGGTGCACCAGCGGTCGCGGCGGGCGGAGGGGCCGTTCGTGGCGCTGAACTGTGCGACGCTGAATCCGGGGCGGTTCGAGGAGGAGCTGTTCGGGGTGGAGGTGGGGGCGGACCCTAGCGTGTCGCCGCGCCGGGCTGGCGTGCTGGAGCGGGCGCATGGCGGGACCTTGCTGCTGGACGAGGTGTCGGACATGCCGCTGGAGACCCAGGGCAAGATCGTGCGGGCGTTGCAGGACCAGACGTTCGAGCGGATCGGCGGGTCGCAGCGGGTGAAAGTGGATGTGCGGGTGCTGGCGACGACGAACCGGGACCTGCATGCGGAGATCGCGACGGGGCGATTCCGGGAGGATCTGTATTACCGACTGGCGGTCGTGCCGATCAAGATGCCGTCCTTGAAGGAGCGGCGGGAGGATGTGCCGGAGCTGGCGCGGCATTTCATCGAGCGCAGTGCAGAGAGTTCGGGCATTCCGGTGCGGGATCTGTCGACCGATGCGTTGACGGCGCTGCAGGCGTATGACTGGCCGGGCAATGTGCGGCAGTTGCGGAACCTGATGGACTGGCTGCTGATCATGGCGCCGGGCTCGCCGCAGGATGCGATCCGGGCGGACATGCTGCCGGCAGAGGTGAGCCAGGGGGCGCCGGCGCTGCTGAGCGGGGATCCTTCGGCGGATTTGATGGCGTTGCCGTTGCGGGAGGCTCGGGACCTGTTCGAGACGCAGTATCTGCAGGCGCAGCTGCTGCGGTTCGGCGGCAACATCAGCCGGACGGCGGGGTTCGTGGGGATGGAGCGGAGCGCGCTGCATCGGAAGCTGAAGCAGCTTGGGGTCAATTCGGAAGACAGGGTGGCATCCTGAGCCGCATCGCATATGTGAACGGTGCCTATGTGCCGCAGAACCGGGCCTCGGTGAACGTGGAGGACCGGGGGTATCAGTTTGCCGACGGGATCTACGAGGTCGTGCATCTGCATCGCGGACGGTTCACGGATTGGGATTTGCATTTCGCACGGTTTTCGCGGTCATTGCGGGAGGTGCGGATCGCGATGCCGATGGCGCGCGCGGCGCTGGAGCGGGTGCTGGCGGAGGTGGCGCAGCGCAACCGTATCAGCGAGGGGCTGCTTTATATGCAGGTGACCCGCGGCGTGGCCCGGCGGGAGCATGCGTTTCCGGAGGCGGGAACGGCGCCCAGTCTGGTAGTGACGGCTCGTCGGGTGGCGCCGTATCCGACCGATGTGACCGCATGGACCACGTCCGTGATTTCATACCCGGACGAGCGGTGGGCGCGGTGCGACATCAAGTCTGTGGCGCTGCTGCCGAATGTGCTGGCCCGGCAGGCGGCGCGGGAGAGGGGGGCGTCGGAAGCGATCCTGGTGGATGCGCGGGGGATGGTAACGGAGGGGGCTGCGACGAGCTTCTGGATCGTCGATGCGGACGGCGTGCTGCGTTGCCCGCCGCTGGCGCATACGATCCTGCCGGGCTGCACGCGGGCTGCCCTCATTGCCGAGATGGCGGCCGAGGGTATTCCGTTCGAGGACCGTGCGTTCAGCCTGGTCGAGGCGCGGGCTGCGCGAGAGGCGTTCATTACGAGTGCGACCAGCTTCGTGAAGCCTGTGGTGAAGATCGACGGGGCGCCAGTGGCCGACGCCCAGGTGGGTCCGCTGACACGGCGGCTGTTCGCGATTTTCGCGCGGCATGTGCAGGGTGCGCAGTCCAACGTGGCGTGATGCCGATCATGGCCGCACCAGGGGGCCATGGCGAGCGGATGCCAGGCGAAGGAAGGGGCGGTTCTCGCGCAGGATAAACCGCTCGCGCCGGGCGAACTCGTCGTTGAAGACACAGAGGCCCGTTTCTATCGCGCGGGTCCTTGTCCATGCGGATGAGCTGGATTTGGCCGAAGCGGCGGGAGACGGCCTGAGTCATCGCGAGGGCCCAGCGGACGGCGGCAGTGCGGCTGAGGACGACGCCGTCGCCAGGGCGGAGGTCTGCGGCGATGGCGGCGACCTGATCCCCAGGGGCTGGTCGGGCGTGCCAAGGTAGTTGGCGAGACCCAGGGTGGTGAGGACGAGGAGGGCGGCCAGGATCGGCAGGGCCAGGGCGGACACGGCCACCGGTTCGGGGCGACGGGCGAGTGCGACGAGGGCGCGTGCTGCGCAGAGGGCGAGCATGACGGGTTGCAGGGATCACAGGCTGGTGGCGCCGAACGGGCCGGCGAGGGTGACGAGCACGCCGGGTCAGGCGATGAGGAAGTTGGTGTGGCGGGCGGCCTTGGCGGCGGGGGTGGGGTTTGCGGAGACCTGTCCGAGGAAGGCGGGCAGCCAAGTGAGCCAGGCATGTGGAACAGGGCCGGCGGGAGGGAGAGGCGGGCGCGAGCCGGGTCCGAAGCGATCTGCGTGTCTCAAATCGGCATCGGGGGGTGCTTGCTGAGGTCGCGGGCTAAGGTCGCGGATCCTCAGATCCGTAAATTCTTCTTCTGGGAACGGCATCGCCGCGTGTGAAGGCGGCCAGCCTGCCTACGGCCCTTGCGGATGCGCTTGCCCTTGGCACGGCGTTCGCTAGAGTCATGGAGCCGGCCGCCTGGTGCCGGGTAAATCTCCGGACGTCATAAGGCGCCGGACAACAAGAGGGTCTCAACGTGGCCGAAAAAGTCCAGAATGTGCAGGACGTGTTCCTGAACCATGTCCGAAAGGCGAAAACTCCTGTCACCGTGTTTCTGGTGAACGGCGTGAAGCTACAGGGCATCATCACGTGGTTCGACAATTTCTCGGTGCTGCTGCGGCGGGACGGGCATACGCAGCTTGTCTACAAGCACGCGATCAGCACCGTCATGCCGGGCGCGCCGATCCAGCTGTTCGACCCGACGAAGGTCGAGGGCACGACCGGCCAGGAGGTTGCCGCTGCCCCCGCCACCGCATGATAAGACGGCCGCCCCTACCAGGGCGGCCGTTATCCTGCCATGGGAGAAGCCTGGTCGCCAGGATGCGTCGCGGCGGGCTGCTGAGGCGCAGGTGGCCGAGGCCGTTGGGCTGGCTGCTTCCATTGGGCTGGTGGCCGTGCATACCGCCGTGCTGCCGTTGCGGACCCGGCGGTCATCCACGCTGATGGGCGAGGGGCAGGTCGAGACGGTGGGCCATGCGATCAAGGCGGAGGATGTGAGCGTAGCGGTGGTGGACGCGCAGCTCAGCCCGGTGCAGCAGCGCAATCTGGAGCGCGCGTGGGACTGCAAGGTGATCGACCGGACCGGGCTGATCCTGGACATCTTCGGGGAGCGGGCGCGGACGCGGGAGGGCATCCTGCAGGTGGAGCTGGCGCATCTGGAGTATCAACGCAGCCGGTTGGTGCGGTCATGGACCCATCTGGAGCGGCAGCGGGGCGGGTTCGGGTTCATGGGCGGGCCCGGCGAGACGCAGATCGAGGCGGACCGGCGGCTGATCGGGGACCGGATCGTGCGGCTGAAGAAGGAATTGGAGCAGGTGCGGCGCACGCGCGGGCTGCATCGTGCGGCGCGCAGCCGGGTGCCGTATCCGATCGTGGCGCTGGTTGGGTATACGAATGCCGGGAAGTCGACGCTGTTCAATGCGCTGACCGGTTCGAGCGTGGTGGCGCAGGACCAACTGTTCGCGACGCTGGACCCGACGATGCGGGGGCTGAACCTGCCGAGTGGGCGGCGGGTGATCCTGTCGGATACGGTGGGGTTCATCAGCGATCTGCCGACCGAGCTGGTGGCCGCGTTCCGCGCGACGCTGGAGGAGGTGGCGGAGGCGGACGTGATCCTGCATGTGCGCGACATCGCGCACCCCGACAGCGCCTCGCAGCGGGCGGATGTGGTGGCGGTGCTGGACGGAATGGTGGAGGACGGCGCGCTCGACCCGGCGTGGTCGTCGCGCACGATCGATGTGTTGAACAAGGCGGACCTGATGGGCGGGCCGGACCAGGTGCCGGAGCGGGAGGGGTGCGTCGCGGTGTCGGCAATTACGGCCGATGGGCTGCCGGGGTTGTTGGCGGCGGTGGATCATCGGATCTCGGCGGGGATGGAGGTTGCCGATTACGTGCTGGCGTCGTCGGATGGGGCGCGGCTGGCGTGGCTGTATCAGCATGGGGAGGTGCTGGATCGGGTGGATGGGGAGGATGGGCTGCATTTGCGCGTGCGGATGCTGCGGGCGGACCGGGCGCGGTTCGAGCGGGAGGCGTGAGCTTTTCCCGGGCGGCGCTGGTGGAGGTGGAGCAACTGGTGCGCGCGGTGGCGCGGAGCGAGATCATGCCGCGGTTCCGCAATCTGGGGGCTGGCGATATCCTCGAGAAGTCGGGGCCGATGGACCTGGTGACGGTGGCGGACGAGGCGGCGGAGGAGCGGCTAACGGTGGGGTTGCAGCGGTTGTTCCCCGGGTGCGCGGTGGTGGGCGAGGAGGGGGCGACGCGCGACCCGGCGCTGTTGGGGCAGGTGGCTGCGGCGCCGCTGTGCTTCGTGGTGGACCCGATCGATGGGACGTATAATTTTGCGAGCGGGTTGCCGCTGTTCGGCGTGATCGTCGCGGTGGTGGCGGCCGGGCGAACGGTGGGGGCGATCATCCATGACCCCGTAGGCGACGATACGGCGATGGCGCTGGCGGGCGAGGGGGCGTGGATGGAGCGGCCGGGTAGCGCTTGCGTCCCGTTGCGGGTTGCGGCGGCGGTGGCGCCGGCGGAGATGTCGGGGACGATTTCGTGGCGGTACATGCCGGAGCCGCGACGGAGCCTGGTGTGCTCGCGTCTGCCGCGGGCCGGGTCATCGTGGGATTATCGGTGTGCGGCGCATCAGTATCGGCTGATGGCGGGCGGGCACTGCCATTACTCCGTCTATAACCGGCTGCTGCCGTGGGATCATGCGGCGGGGGTGTTGCTGCATGCCGAGGCGGGCGGCTATGCGGCGATGCTGGACGGAAGCGCCTACGACCCGGCGGTGATGGAAGGTGGCATGATCTGCACGCCGGACCGGGCCAGCTGGGCAACGCTGCGGGCGGTGCTGTTCGAGGACTAACGCTATCGGTTTCGGCTTGGACCGGTGAGGATCAGCCCTCCAGCCTAATTTCGGGCTGGCGGAGCGAGACCCTCACCCACCCCTCTGCCAAGGGAGAGGGGTCTCGGGCTTGCCGATGGGAACTTGCTATGAGCCGGGTGGGACGTTCTTGTCGATCCATGCCAGTAGCAGATCGGCGATATCGAGGCTGTTGTCGTCCTGCATGAGCATGTGGGAGTTGCCCTTGATGCCGATATCCGGGAGCACGATCATTTCGGCCTTGCCGCCCGTGGCGTTGGCGGCGCGGACGAACTCGCGACAGTTGGCGAGGCGCGGGGCCCAGCGGGGGAACTGGTCCACGTAGTCGCCCCAGAGCACGAGGATTGGGAGGTCCTTGTAGGGGGTCATGTCCTCGGTGGGGGTGGGGCAGGCGCCGGGTTCGATGGCGACGAGGGCAGCAAGGCCCTTGCGGTTGAGGGAAGCGGTCTGGAAGGGATAGATGCCGGATTGCGAGTGGCTCATGAGGACCGTGCCGCCGATCTTCTGGGCGAGCTCGGACAGGGCGGGGACTGTGGGGTTCGGGGTGGGTAGGGAGGCGAGGCTGTCTGGGACCATTTGTTTCCAGAATTCGTCCTGGGCCTGGAGCGGGAAGCGGAGGCCGGGCATGGTTTCGGGGAAGGTCTTGCCGAAGCGGAAGATGGCCCAGGCGCCCTCGTGGGCAGCGGAGAACACGGTGGGGAGCTGATCGAGGGGGGCCTTGCCGGTGCGGACGGCGTTGATGCCGGAGGGGTCGCCGGCGGAGCGGCCGCGCCAGGACTGGTCGATGACGTAGGTGGGGTGGTTGTGGCGGACGAAATACTCGTCCCAGCCCATACGTCCGTCGGGGGTGGTTTCCCAGGTCTTACCGGTGAGGCAGCAGCCGTGGATCAGGGTGATGGGCACGCGGGTGGCGCCGGTCGGGACCTGGTAGTGGACATACATCTGGTCGACGGTGATGGTCCCCGAGGGGGCATAGGCGGGGAGGCTGGAAAGGGTGTCGGACTTCACTTGGCGGCCGCCGATGAAGAAGCTGCCCTGGCGGGCGATAGTCAGCGGGCCCGGGTCCGGACGGGCGGTCTGCGCCTGCGCGCCGGTAGCGAGGGCCAGACAGGCGATTACGGCGATCATCGATGGGCGCATGGCGCTCTCCTCCCGGCTGGTCTTGTTTGTTGACGACATGGAGACACAGGGGCGCGCGAAAGGGAACCTCGAGCGAGAACCTGGGGTCAGGCGCGTTCGGCGGCTTTGACGTTGAGCCACTCAGCCTCCATTTCGGCGAGGTTGGAGTCGGCTGGGGTTTTTCCCTTTGCAGCAAGCCGCTGTTCTACGTCGTTGAAGCGACGTTCGAACTTGTCGTTGGCTTGGCGCATGCAGATTTCGGGGTCAAGGCCCAGTTTTCGAGCGAGGTTGGCGGCGACAAAGAGCAGGTCACCGACTTCGTCCGCGAGGCGGGCCGGGTCGGCGGTTGGGAGTTCGGCACGGAGTTCGGCGATCTCTTCCTCGAGCTTTTCGAGAACCTGGTCGGGTCCGGGCCAGTCGAAGCCGACGCGGGCGGCGCGCTGGGTCAGTTTCAGGGCGCGTGTGAGGGCAGGGAGACCAGCCGGGATGCCGGCCAGCGTGGCATGCTCGTTGCGGGCGCGCCGCTCGGCCTGTTTCTGGGCTTCCCATCCTGTCTCGACCGGGGTGTGCTGCGGGAAGATCTTTGGGTGTCGGCGGATCATCTTGTCGGTGATGGCGCGGGCGACGTCGGCAAAGGCGAACAGGCCGGCTTCTTCGGCCATGCGGGCGTGGTAGACGACCTGGAACAGGAGGTCGCCAAGTTCGTCCGGGAGTGCGGCCATGTCGCGGCGGGCGATGGCGTCGGCGACCTCGTAGGCTTCCTCGATGGTGTAGGGAGCGATGGTGTCGAAGGTTTGGACGAGGTCCCAGGGACAGCCGGTGCGGGGTTGGCGGAGGGCGGCCATGAGGGCGAGGAGGCGGGCTGTTTCTCGTTGGGCGTTTTCGGTTCGAGTGTTCTCGGTGCCGTCAGTCGCATAATGCATATTATGGAAACTCATGGTGGTGTGTCTTGAACAGACCTGGCCAGGGCGACCAGCCAGTCGATGGCGCCGGGCTCGGCGTCCCATCGGTCGGCGGCGATCGAGACGTAGAGGTCTGCTTCGCCGGGCGTTCCGGGTTCGTCGGATCCGATGTCGGCTTCGCCTTCGAGTTCGGCCAGGTAGGATGGGACGTGGGGGTTTGCGGCCAGCGCTTCGGCCATGAGTGCTTCGACGGCGCGGCCGGCGCGCTGCTCCTCGCGGTAGCCGACCAGCAGGCGGCCGTAGAGCCACTCGACGGAGCGGTCATCGGGAAATTTGTCGAGGAGGTTTCGGGCGGGTTGAACGTCGTCCTGGTTCAGCAGCACGTCGAGCAAGGCGTAGCGGGCCTTGATCCGGTCGGTCGGGTCGAATGCCAGCACCGCTTGAAGGCCGGTGATCGTTGCGTCCTCGTCGGATTCGACAGTATGGACCGCGAGGTCCACACGCGCCTTCAGGTAGGGCTGGCCCTCGGAATGCTGCCAGAAGGCATCCTCGTTCGGGTGCAGCCCCTGGAGGGCGAGTTCTCCGGCGTGGATGCCGCGCTTGAGGTAATCCACGCCTTCATCGGAGTAGCCGCCTTCGGCATAGAGGGCGACATAGGCGTCGACGCAAAGGGGCGAGAGCGCTAGCGCCCGGTAGGCGCGGGCGATCCTTGCGTTCTTGCGCTCGTTGAAGACTTCCTTGCCGATGATGGCGCGGGCTTCGGCGAGTTGGGCGGTGCGGGTTTCGGGCGGGCAAGTTGCCTTATAGGCCTCGCGCTGACGCCGGGTGGGCACGATGGCGGCGGTAAGCTTTTGCAGGGACTGGGAGGACGGCTTGGGCTTGCGTTTCTTCGAGGTGGGCATGGTCAGTCGGTCCTTGTATTAGTCCAAGTCGGCCATTTCCAGGACGAGGCCGTCGTAGCCGGCCTCGATGCCTTTCGGCATCTTTTTCTGCAGCCAGCCCCAGTCGATGTCGAAGCCCATGTGCGTGAGGATGACCCGGCGGGGCCGGATGCGTTCGCACCAGGCCACCACCTGTTCCAGGTTCGCGTGCGTCGTGTGTGCCTGGCGCTGGAAGCAATCGACGATCCAGGTGTCGACGCCCTTGAGGATGGCGAGGGCGGCGTCGTTGAGCTTCACGACGTCGGTGGAGTAGCCGAAGCCGCCGACGCGGAGGCCGAGTGTGGACAGGTAGCCGTGGTCCTGCTCGAAGACCTGTACTTGGAGGCCGACGACGTCGATGGTGTCGCCGAATTTGATGGTGTGGGGGACGAGGACGGGGCGGAAGAAGTGGGGGGGCTGCCAGGGCTTGAAGGCATAGTCGAAGCGGCGGTCGAGCTCGGCCAGGGTGCGTTCGGTGGCGTAGGTGTCGAGCGGCTTGTTGGCGACGCGGTTGAGGATGCGGACGTCGTCGATGCCGAGGACGTGGTCGGCGTGGGCGTGTGTGAACAGGATGGCGTCGATGCGGGGGATGCCGCAGGTCAGGAGCTGGTGGCGCATGTCAGGCGAGGTGTCGACGAGGAGGCGGCCGGCGGGGCCCTCGATGACGATGCTGGAACGGGTGCGACGGTTGCGGGGCTGGTTGGGGTCGCAGGCGCCCCAGTCGCCGAAGCCGTCGGCGCCGCCGATCTGGGGGACGCCGGCGGAGCCGCCGCAACCGAGCATGACGACGCGGAGTGAGTGGGGCGGCATCAGCCGAGAGTCCCCGGCGCGGTGGCCTTGGTGAAGAGGCGGCGGAAGTTTTGGGTGGTGAGTTCGGCGAGGTCCACGTAGGCGAGCCCCCTCACCTCTGCCAGCACGCCGGCCGTCTTGGCGGTGAAGGCGGGTTCGTTGCGTTTTCCACGGAACGGGACGGGGGCAAGATAGGGGGCGTCGGTTTCGACCAGGAGGCGGTCGGCGGGGATGTCGCGGGCGATGTCGCGGAGTTCGGTGCTTTTGGGGAAGGTCAGGATGCCGGAGAGGCTGATGTAGCCGCCGATGGCCAAGGCGGCGTCGGCCAGGGCTCGGCTGGAGCTGAAGCAATGTAGTAGGAAAGAGTATGCACCGCCTTCATTCCATTCTTCTTTCAGGATTGTAGCGATATCTTCGTCGGCGTCACGGGCGTGGATGACCAGCGGGAGGTTCGCGAGGCGGGCGGCGCGGATGTGGGCGCGGAAGGAGGCTTGCTGCACGGGGCGCGGGGCCTTGTCGTAGAAGTAGTCGAGGCCGCTTTCGCCGATGCCGACGACCTTGCGGTGCCGGGTCATGGCGGCGAGGGTTTCGGGTTCGGGAATTGGGGCCTCGTGGACGTTGTGGGGGTGGACGCCGACGGTGCACCAGACGCCGGGGATGGGGGCGACCATGTCGACGAGGCTGCGGGCCTGGCCGATACGGGTGGAGATGGAGACCATTTCGGTGACGCCGGCCGCGTGGGCGCGGGTGATGAGGTCGGCGCGTTCTTCTGGGGGGAACATGTCGAGGTGGCAGTGGGAGTCGATTAGCATTTTGACTGCTCTTTGAATGGCTTGTTCGCAGTGGCACAACCCTTAGCCCAGCGCTCTTTCCAGGGGAGAGACAGCAGATCGGCCTTCAAGTGGGGGTCTCCACGAACCTTGGGAAGATGCCGGCGGGGGGTGGGAGGGGGATGTTGCCGGCGAGTGGGGTGGCTAGGGAGGCCAGGTCCCGGGTGTTTGGGGGGATGCCGAGCTGGTCGAGCATGTGGGCCATGCTGGTAGGCATGACGGGTTGGAGGACGGTGGCGATGGGGCGCATCGTGTCGACGAGGACGCGCAGGACGGCGGCCATGCGGGTGGGGTCGGTTTTGCGGAGAGCCCAGGGGGCTTGTTGGTCGATGTAGGCGTTGGCGCTGCGGATGACTTTCCAGACTTCCTCGATGGCTTCGCCGAAGGCCAGGCGGTCCATGAGGGGGCGGAGGCGTTCGGGGAGGCCGGTTGCGGCGTCCAGCAGGGCGGCGTCCTCGGGGGTTGGCGGGGTTGCTTTGGGGAGGATGCCGGCGAGGTTCTTGGCTATCTGGGTCAGGGTGCGCTGGGCGAGGTTGCCGAGGTCGTTGGCGAGTTCGCTGTTCATGCGGCGGATGAGGGCCTGGTCGGAAAAGTCGCCATCGTTGCCGAAGGGGACTTCGCGCAGCAGGAAGTAGCGGACGGGGTCGAGGCCGTAGGTGGCGACGAGGTCTGCGGGGGGGATGACGTTACCGAGGGACTTGCTCATCTTCTCGCCGCGGACGGTCCACCAGCCGGTTGCGAAGACGTGCTTCGGGGGTTCGAGGCCAGCGGCCATGAGGAAGGCGGGCCAGTAGACCGCGTGGAAGCGGATGATGTCCTTGCCGACGAGGTGAACGTCGGCGGGCCAGAAGCGCCAGAGGTCCGTCACGTCGGGGTAGCCGAGGGCGGTGATGTAGTTGGTGAGGGCGTCGAGCCAGACGTACATGACGTGGGCCGGGTCGTTTGGGACGGGGATGCCCCATTTGAAGCTGGTGCGGCTGACGGAGAGGTCGTTGAGGCCGCCGCGGACGAAGCTGACGATTTCACGGCGGCGGCCTTCCGGCATGATGCGGTCGGGGGCTGCGTCGTAGTAGGCGAGCAGGCGATCCTGCCAGGCGGAGAGGCGGAAGAAGTAGCTGGGTTCGACGACCCATTCGACGGGTGCGCCGGTCTCGGTGGAGAAGCGGACGCCGTCACGCAGGGTGGTTTCGTCTTCGTTGTAGAAGGCTTCGTCGCGGACGGCATACCAGCCTTCGTATTGGCCGAGGTAGATCTCGCCGCGCTCGATCAGCCGGGTCCAGAGCGCCTGGCTGGCGGCGTGGTGGCGGGGCTCGGTGGTGCGGATGAACTGGTCGTTGGACAGGCCCATGAGGGTGCCCATGGCCTGGAACTGGGCGGAGACCTGGTCGGTGAAGGCCTGGGGGTCCATTCCGGCGTCGCTGGCGGCCTTCTCGACCTTCTGGCCGTGCTCGTCGGTGCCGGTGAGGAAGAGCACGTCGAAGCCGTCGAGGCGCTTCCAGCGGGCGAGCGCGTCTGCGGCGACCGAGGTGTTGGCGTGGCCGATATGCGGGGCGCCGTTGACGTAATAGATAGGCGTCGTAATGTAGAACGTTGGTTTCATGCGTGACTCAGCAGCTCCAGCCCGGCGATGATCGCGGTGCGCTTGTCCAGGTTGAACCGCTCCGTCTCGTGCTGCAGGCGGCCCAGCGCGTGCCACACTTCGCCCCATTCCGCCAGGGGGCGTGGTGTGGGACGGGCGGCGCCCCAGGTGGCGTGACCTGCCAGGGCGGCGGTGCGGACGGCTTTGGCGATGCCGGCCTGCAGCAGGGTCATGAAGGTGGCGAAGCCGGTGTCGGTCTTGGTGGCGCGTTCTGCCACGTCGTGCATGCGGGGGACGGCGATGCGGTTCTGGGCGGCTTCGGCGAGAACTGCATCGACGAGGGCGGAGATGGCCAAGGCCCCCTCACCTGCCAGCTCCACCGCCTGGCCGGGTGCGCCCTCGGCGATGGCGGCCAGGCGGGCGCGTTCCGGTGAGGGCATGTCCGGCAGCAGGTGCGCGAGGGCGGCGGTCATCTCGGCGTCGGTCAGGGGATTGAGCTGCAGGCGGCGGCAGCGGCTGCGGATGGTGGGGAGGAGGCGGCCGGGAGCGTCGGCGGTGAGGAAGAGGATGCCGCGGCGGGATGGTTCCTCCAGGATCTTGAGCAGGGCGTTGGCGGCGTTGGGGTTCATGTCGTCGGCACCGTCGACGATCACGACGCGCCAGCCGCCTTCGGCTGCGGTCAGGTGCATGAAGGCGCTGATGCCGCGGGTTTGTTCGACGGCGATGGAGGTTTTCAGCTTCTTGCTTTTCGGGTCGTAGGCGCGCTCGACGGTGAGGAGGTCGGAGTGGCTGCCGCGGGCCATGCGGCGGAAGGCGGGGTTCTGGGGGGCGTTGGGGTTGCCGGGGACGAGCAGACGGCGGGCGAGGCGGTAGGCCATGGTGGCCTTACCGACGCCGGATGGGCCGGTGAGCAGCCAGGCGTGGTGCGTGCGGTTTGCGTCGATGGCCTGCACGAAGGTGGCTTCCGCGGCGGCGTGGCCGAACAGGACAGGGTTTTCGCGGGGTTCGAGCATTACAGGGTTGCCCAGATCGCGGCATGGACGTGGTTTGGGCTGCCGTCTGCGTCGATGACCCGGCAGCGAGCCGGGTTGGCTGTCGCGATCTCGGCGAAACCAAGGGCCACGCGGGCATGGAAGGCGGGGTCCATGGATTCGTAGCGGTCCAGGGCCTGGTGACGGGCCATCATGCGGGCGGCGGCGATGGTGGGGGTGACGCGGAGCATGAGGGTGAGGTCGGGCTGGCGCGGCAGGAGACAGGTCAGGCCCTGGATCAGCGTGCGATCGGCGCCCTGGCCGTAGCCCTGGTAGGCGAGCGTGCTGTCGGCGAAGCGGTCGCAGATGACTGTTATGCCTGCTTCGAGGGCGGGGAGGATGGTGCGGACCAGGTGTTCGGCGCGGGCGGCGAAGTGGAGGTATGCCTCGGCGGGGGATGACCAGGGATGGGTGCCGGCGAGAAGCATGGCGCGGAGGATTTCGGCGCCGGGCGCGCCGCCGGGTTCTCGGGTGAGGAGGGTCGGATGGCCGGCGGCGGCGAGGGCTTCGGCCAGGAGGCGGGCCTGGGTGCTTTTGCCGGCGCCCTCCCCGCCTTCCAGCGTGATGAAGCGGGGGGACACCGTTGCTTAGCTGCCTGTGACCATGCGGGACAGGACGGCCATGGCACGGCCGGGGAGGCCCAGGCGGGCGACGTCGACGCCGGCGAGGAGGGGCATGTCCATGTTTGGGACGCCCTGGCCGGAGACGGTGAGCTTGCCCAGTGTGTCGCCGCGGCTGACGGGGGCCGGGACCGGGCTGGGGTATTCGATGGCGATCTTGGCGGTGCGTTTCCAGTTGCGGGGCATGGTGAGGACGACGTCGCGGCCGCCGACGAGGGGCACGGTGGGGCGGTTGCCGAGCCAGACTTTCGCGTTCTCGACGGTATCGCCGGCGGTGAAGAGGGTGACGTTCTCGAACTCGCGGAAGGACCATTCCATGAGCCGCTCGCTCTCTTCGGCGCGCTGGTGCATGGAGGTCATGCCGTTGGCGACGACGATGACGCGCCTGCCGCCACGCTGGGCGCTGGCAACCAGGCCGTAGCCGCCCTCGTCGGTGTGGCCAGTCTTCAGGCCGTCGGCGATGCCTTTCTGCACGAGGGGATTGCGATTTTCCTGGCTGATATTGTTGTATTTGAAGGAGCGTTCGCTGTCGTAGTGGTAGTATTCGGGGAAGTCGTTGATGAGGCGGCGGGCGATGGTGGCGATGTCACGGCAGGACATGCGCTGTGCCGGGTCTGGCCAGCCGGTGCAGTTGCGGAAGGTGGCGACCTGGAGGCCGAACTCCTTGGCTTTCGCGTTCATCAGCTCGACGAACTGTTCTTCGGAACCGGCGATGGCTTCGGCCAGCACCACGCAGGCGTCGTTGCCGGACTGGACGATCATGCCGCGGATGAGGTCTTCCACGCGGACGGCGCCGTTGAGGGGGACGAACATCTTGGAGCCCTGCATGCGCCAGGCACGCTCGCTGACGGGCAGCTCCTGGTTCAGGGTCAGGCGGCCGGATTTGAGCATGCCGTAGACGATGTACGCGGTCATGAGCTTGGTCATGGATGAGGGCGGCATGGCGGCGTCGCCATCCTTGTCCAGCAGGACGGCGCCGGTGTTGAAGTCCATGATCAGCGCCCATTTGGCGGCGGTGTCGAGCGGGCCGAGCGGGGTGGTGGCGGGGCTGCCGACGGGCACCGGGGCGGGCGGCACGCGGCGGCCGGCGCGTGGCTTTGGCGTTTGGGCGAGCGCGGGCGCTGCCATCAGCGACGTGCCTGCGGTCAGTAACAGACGGCGTGTCAGCCCTTCGATCTCCATTATGCGACTCCGCTCATTCGACCACGATCCTTGCATCGGTTACCCCCGCGGCCATGGCGCGGTCCAGCGCCGCGTCGGCCTGGGGGATGGAGGCGAAGGGGCCGGCGAGGACATGATAGCGTTCTGTGCGGCCCTCGCGCACGCGATCGACCCGGGCGCCGATGCCGGAGAGGCGTGCTGCGACCTGGCGAGCGTAGGACATCTGACCGAACAGGCCGGCGTCGATCGACAGCGTGCCGGGCGTGGCTTGTGTGCGGATCACCGTCTCGGGCAGGCGGTCCGGGACCGTTTCGGCAGGGCCCGGGGCTGCGGTTGCGGTCTGTGCGGGTCCGGCGGTGCGCCCGCGTGCGGACTGGTTTATGCCTGGAGGCGGGGCCAGCGTCTCGGACGTGACGGCCGCCCTGGGTGCGACGGCGACGGACAGGCGTGGGCCGCCCTGGAGCTCTTCGCGCAGGGCGGTGCTCATGGGTTCGTCGACTTCGACCCGTACCGGCACCACGGCGCCGGGCAGGATGGCCAACAGCTGGCCGGCCTTCGGCGAAAGGGCGATCAACCGCTTCGGCGTCCCCGGGCCGCGGTCGTTGATGCGCACGGCGATCTGAAGCCCGGTCTCGATATTGGTGACCCGGGCGATGGCCGGGAGCTGGAGGGTTGCGTGCGACGCGGTCAGGGCCGAGGGGTCGATGGCCTCGCCGTCGGCGGTGATGCCACGGGCGGCCGGCTGGATGACGGCCAGGCCGGTCGCGACGTAGTGGAAATCCTCGCGCGGGTAGAACCAGGTGCCGCCGGCCTGGTAGCCGCCGCCGACGACGTAGTGGATGGCGGGTGCCGGGGCCGGTGCCCGCCGGGTGCAGGCGGCGAGTGCGAGGGCAGCCAGCAGCAGCGCGCGAAGCGGCCGCGTCACGCGGAGGCGTCGGCCAGCAGGCCCACCGAGAGGGCATAGGCGTCGGGGGAGTTGTAGCGGCGGATGACGTTATAGTTGGGGTAGACCATGAAGGCGTCGCCGCCGACCACGGAATCGGGCACCAGCACGGCGCCCATCACGTCCAAGCGGGTGAATTGCGTGCCGTCGCTGCGCGTGACGCCCTGGCGCATCCATTCGCCCAGGGGGCGTTTCGTGTCGCGGCCGGCTGCGAGCAGGTTGAACGAGGGGGGCAGGCGGATGGGCTGGCCCCAGGGCTCGCCGGGGCGCCAGCCGTTCTTGGCGAGGTAGTTGGCCATGGAGGCGCAGACGTCGGCCTTGCTGTCCCAGATGTCGCGGCGGCCGTCACCGTCGAAATCCACGGCGTAGGCCAGGTATGAGCTGGGCATGAACTGCGGCTGGCCCATGGCGCCGGCCCAGCTGCCGGTTGCCTTTGCGGGGGTGATGTCGGGGCCATCGAGTATCTTGAGGACGTTCATGAGTTCCTTGCGGAAGTAGGCGCCGCGGCGGCCGTCCCAGGCGAGGGTGGAAAGGGCCTCGACCAGCTTGTAGTTGCCGCGGACGGCGCCCCAGCTGCTTTCCACGCCCCAGATGCCGTTCATGACGCGGGCGTCGACGCCATAGGCGGCTTCGACCTTCATCAGCAGGGCGCGTTCGCGCTGGAAGTTTTCGCGGGCGAGTTGCTGTTTGGAGGGCGGGACGAAGCGGTCGCGATACTCGGCCCAGGTAAGGGAGACGGAGGGCTGGCGGTGGTCGAGCTCGATGACCTTCGCGTTGGGCTGCACGCCGGCGAATGCTGCGGCGAGGGTCATGTCCCGGATGCCGTTTCGGCGGCCCTCAGCCTTTACGTTGGCTACGAAGGATTCGAAGCTCTCGGCGCGGGCCGGAAGGGCTGCGAAGGTGGCGGCGGTGGCGAGGGCGATGCGGCGGGTGAGCATTCGGGGGGTGTGCCACACTCGGGGCTGTTGCGGCAACGATGGGGCGCGGGCGGTGCGGCAGGGCGTGCTTGAGTGGTTCGAGCGCGGTGCCCCGGGTGGGATTTGCTGTTGTTTACGGGGAGAGGCTTGGACGGTTGGCGCAAACCCTCACCCCGGCCCTCCCGCAGTGCGGGAGAGGGGGAAGGCATGTGGATGCGCCGTTGCGGCCGGGCTGCGGAATGCTGCACAGTAGGGGTAATAAAAGTCAGGAGACGTCGCCATGGGGATCACCCGGGAGCTTGCGAGCTTCACCGCCACCATTCAGACCGATCGGCTGCCGCCCGAGGTGGTGGCGCGCGCGCGGCTGCTGTTGCTGGACCTGGTGGGGAACATCGTGCGGGCGCGCCATGATGCGGAGAGCACGCCGCCGCTGCTGGCCGCCACGCGGGCGCTGGGGCTGGCGGCCGGCAACAGTGCCGTGTTCGGCGACACCGCGCGGTATACGCCGGCGGGCGCTGCATTCCTGAATGGTGCGCTGGCCCATTCTTTGGATTTCGACGACACCCATGCGGAGGGATCGTTGCATCCTGGGGCGCCTGTCATCCCGGCGGCGCTGGCTGCGGGGGAGATGGCGGGGGCTTCGGGGGCGGATGTCCTGGCGGCGATCGTGGCGGGATATGAGATGACGTGCCGGGTGGCGTTGGCGCTGCCGGCGGGTGCGCATTACCAGCGGGGGTTTCACCCGACGGCCACGTGTGGGGCGTTCGGGGCGGCTGCGGCGGCGGCGCGGGTGTTCAGGCTGGATGAGGCGCGGATCGAGGATGCGCTGGGAATTGCGTTGAGCCAGGCGGCGGGCAGCCTGCAGTTCCTGGCGAACGGGGCCTGGACGAAGCGGTTCCAGGTGGGGTGGGCGGCGATGGCCGGGTTGTCGGCGGCGGCGCTGGCGCGGGAGGGGTTCAAGGGGGCTTCGGATGCGCTGGAGGGGCAGCATGGGTTTTTGAACGCCTATGCGCCCTCCCCTATTCCGGCCCGGGCCGTGCAGGGGCTGGGGCATGAATGGGAGCTGATGCGGACGGCGGTGAAGCCGTATCCCTCGTGCCGCTATGGTCATGCCGGGATCGATGCGGCGCTGGCGTTGCGGGCGGAGCTGGGCCTGAGGCCGGAGGAGATCGAGCATGTGACGCTGGGGCTGCCGAGCAGCGGGATGTTGCTGGTGGGGGCGCCGGCGGAGAAGAAGGCGAACCCGGAGAACGTGGTGGATGGTCAGTTCAGTGGGCCGTTCGTGATCGCGACGGCGCTGGTCACGGGGGCAATGGGTTGGGACAGCTATGCCCACCTGGCTGACCCGGCTGTGCGCGCGGTGATGGCGCGGGTGACGTGCGAACACGATGCCGACGTGCAGGCGGAGTTTCCGGCGAACATGGCGGGCAAGTTGACGCTGCGGGCGCGGGGCGAGACGTTCGTGCGGATGGTGGCGGTGCCGAA
>JAYVEG010000319.1:0-2474 GCA_043748985.1 Rhodospirillales bacterium | reverse complement strand
TCGCCACCACCCATCGCTGCGACGGCTCCGCCCGGACCTTCGACGGCCGCCGCCTGTCCGAGATCGACGTCCACACGGTGGGGGAGGAGACGCTCGAGCCGACGGGCCGCTCGATTTTTCAGGGCCCGGCGCTGCGGTGCGACTTCACCGGCCGGCAGATCGGCGGCTTCATGCATGACCAGGACGAAGCCACGCTGCGCAAGCCACAGCAGGGCTCGGCCTGGTTCGCGCGGCTGCAGCCCGGCGCGCCGATGGTCCCTGTGCGGATGGTTTTCACGACCGCGCGGTTCGGCGACATGACGATGTATATCTCGGCTCCGTGATCGCGCGCGTGCGGAAGGCTTTGACATCGCGCGGCAAGTCCCGCTAGCAGTCGCGCATGCAAGCCACCGCGATCCTGCTCGCCGCCGGGCTTGGCACCCGTATGAAGTCAACCCTGCCCAAGGCGCTGCACGCGATCGCCGGACTCCCGATGCTGCGCCATCTGTTGGATAGCTGCGCGCCTGTGTTCGACCGCTGCGTGGTGGTGCTGGGCCCCGGGATGGACGCCGTCGCCGCATCGGCCGCGCCCCACCCCTGCGTCGTGCAGCATGACCGGTTGGGTACCGCCCACGCGGCATCACAGGCGGCGGCGTATTTCGGTACTGGCGACGTGGCCGTGCTTTACGCCGACAACCCGCTGATCCGGACGGCCACCCTGCGCCACCTGGTGGCGGCCCGGGCGGATGCCGGGTTGGTGCTGCTGGCCATGCGGCCGGCCGATCCGGGGCGCTACGGCCGCGTGATCGTACAGGACGGACAGGTGCAGCGCGTGGTGGAATGGGCGGACGCGACCGCCGAGGAGCGCGCGATCGGGCTCTGCAACGCCGGCGTCCTGTGTGCCAACGCCGTCGACTTCGCCCGGTGGCTGTCCGCCGTGAAGCCCGATAACGCCAAGGGCGAGTTCTACCTGACCGATGTCGTCGCCATCGCCCGGGCCGAGGGCGCGCGCATCGTCGCCGTCGAGGCGCCGGAGGCCGAGTTGCGAGGGGTCAACTCCCGCGCCGAACTGGCCGCGGCGGAGGCGACGATCCAGTCCTGGCTGCGCACCGCTGTGATGGATGGCGGGGCCACCCTGATCGCGCCGGAGACGGTGTTCCTGTCGGCGGACACCGTCCTGGCACCGGACGTCACGGTCGAACCGAACGTGATCTTTGGACCCGGCGTCAGCGTGGCCGCGCATGCCCGTATCCGCGCGTTCAGCCACCTCGAGGGCTGCACCATCGGCGAGGGTGCGACCATCGGCCCGTTCGCCCGGCTGCGTCCCGGCACAACCATTGGCGCTGGCGCCCATGTCGGCAACTTCGTCGAGTTGAAGGCCACGATGCTTGGCGAGGGGGCGAAGGCCAACCACCTCAGTTATCTCGGCGACGCCACGGTGGGCGCACAAACCAACATCGGCGCGGGCACGATAACGGTAAATTATGATGGGTATGGCAAGCATCGCACCGTGATCGGCGCGCAGGCCTTCGTGGGGTCCAACACGTCGCTGGTCGCACCGTTGCAGATCGGCGACCGGGCCTTCGTGGTCGCCGGCAGCACGGTGACGGTCGACGTGCCGGAGGACGCGATGGCGTTCGGCCGGGCGCGTCAGGTGAATAAGGCGGGGCTCGCGGCCATGTATTTTGCGGCGAGGCAGAAGGAGAACGACTGATGTGCGGCATCGTGGGCGTTCTGGGATCGCGGCCGGCGGCACCCTTGCTGTTGGACGCGCTGCAGCGGCTGGAATACCGCGGGTACGACAGTGCGGGGATCGCGACGCTTTCCAACGGGCACATCGAGCGGCGTCGGGCACCAGGCAAGCTGGTGAACCTGGCCGGCGTGCTGGACCGCCTGCCGATGTCCGGCACCATCGGGGTCGGCCACACACGATGGGCCACCCACGGCGCACCGACGGAAATTAACGCCCACCCGCACGGCACGCCCCGTGTCTCCGTCGTGCATAACGGCATCATCGAGAACCATGCCGAACTGCGCGTGGAGCTCGAGGCGCTCGGCCAGGTGTTCGAGACGGAAACCGATACCGAGACCGTCGCCCAGCTGATCGACTGGAACCTGAAGCGTGGCATGGGCCCGATCGAGGCCGCCGCCGCCGCGTTCGGCCGGCTGGAGGGTGCCTATGCCCTGGCGCTGGTCTTCGCCGGCCACCACGACCTGATGATCGGCGCGCAGCACGGCGCGCCGCTGGCGGTCGGCTTCGGCGAGGACGAGATGTTTCTCGGCAGCGACAGCCTCGCACTGGCGCCGCTGACCCAGCGGATCGCGTTCCTGCTCGATGGCGACTGGGTCGTGCTGACCCATGCCGGCGCGCGGTTCTACGACGCGGCCGGGCAGACGGTGGAGCGCGCGGTTCGTCGCACCGTCCACACGGGCGCCTCGATCGGCAAGGACGGCTTTCGCCACTTCATGGAAAAGGAGCTGCACGAGCACCCGGC
>JAYVEG010000318.1:0-2478 GCA_043748985.1 Rhodospirillales bacterium | reverse complement strand
CCGACCCGGCGCCCGACCCACGCCCCGGCCCCACCGGGATATCGTTCGCCTTCGCCCACTGGATGAAGTCGGCCACGATCAGGAAGTAGCCCGGGAAGCCCATATCCGCGATCACCCCCAGCTCGTAATCCAGCTGCGTGGCATAGCGCACCCGCGTCGGTTCATCGGCGCCGATCGCGTCCATGCGGTGCACCAGGCCCTCCCGGGCCATCGCGCGCACCGTCTCGTCCTCCGTCTGCCCGTCGCGCACCTTGCGGCACACCGGCAGCAGCGGCTTGCGCGTCTCGGCCATCACGGAACATGTACGCGCCACCGCCAGCGTGTTCGAGACCGCGTCCGGCAGGTCTGCGAACAGCCGCTCCATCGCCGCCGCCGGCTTGAACCAATGCTCCGGCGTCACCCGCCGCCGCCCCTGCTCGCTGACCTGCCGCCCTTCTGCGATGCACAGCAGCGCATCATGCGCCTCATGCATCTTCGGCGTTGCGAAATAGCACTCGTTCGTCGCTACCAGCGGCAGCCCAAGCCGATCCGCAAGGCCGATCAGACCGGGCTCGATCGCCCGTTCGACCGCCAGCCCATGCCGATGCAGCTCCATCATGCACCGGTCCGGGAACGCTTCCCGCACCCGCGCCAGCAGGCTCTCGGCGTCGGCTTCCCGCCCCTCCGCCAGCAGCCGGGCCACCGGCCCGCGAGTGCCGCCCGTCAACAGCACCAGCCCCTCGGCATGCCCCAGGATCACGTCCAGCGGCAGCTGCGGCGAAGACGGGTCGCTGTTGATGAACCCCAATGAAGACAGCGCCTGCAGGTTGACCATCCCCGCCGCATCCTGCGCCAGCAGCACGATCGGTTCGGGCGCCAGCCGTGGGTTGTCCGCCCGAACGATCGAAACCTGGCAGCCCACGATCGGCTGCACCCCCCGCCCCACGCACGCCTGGCTGAACTCCAGCGCGCCGAACAGGTTGCCGCTGTCGGTCATCGCCACCGCCGGCATGCCGGCATCCTTGGCCAGCACGGCGATCTTGTCCGCCTTGATCGCGCCCTCGCTCAGCGAATAGCTGGAATGGACCCGCAGATGAACGAAACCCGCATGCGCCAAAAGCTCAGACCTCCACGATTCGGCCGCCGGCCAGCGTAACACGCCGGTCCATCCGCGCCGCCAGGTCCGGGTTGTGCGTCGCGATCAGGGCCGCGACGCCATGCAACCGCACCGCCCGCAACAGCTCGTCGAACACCAGCGTCGACGTGCCCACATCCAGGTTGCCCGTGGGCTCGTCCGCCAGCAGAACGGCCGGGGCGTTGGCCAGGGCCCGCGCGACCGCGACCCGCTGCTTCTCGCCGCCCGACAGCTTGCCCGGCAGATGGTCCAGCCGGTGCGACAGCCCGAACGCCGCCAGCAGCCCCCGCGCCCGCTCCCGCGCTGCCGGCCGCCTGACGCCCGCGACCATCTGCGGCAACATGACGTTCTCGATCGCCGAGAACTCGCCCAGCAGATGATGCGCCTGATACACGAACCCGATGCGGTCCCGCCGGATCGCCGTCCGCTCCACCTCCGGCAACTGCCCGGCGTCGCGCCCATCCACCATCACCGTCCCCGAGTCTGGCCGTTCCAGCAGCCCGGCCAGGTGCAGCAGCGTGCTCTTGCCCGTGCCCGATGGTGCCACCAGCGCCACGATCTCGCCGGCTGCCAGCACCAGGTCTGCGCCCGACAGGACCTGCAGCGTTTCCTCGCCACTGCGATAGGCCCGCGATACCCCCCGCAGGGCCAGCGGGCTACTCATGCCGCAACGCCTCCACCGGGTCCGTCCGCGCGGCCCGCCAACTTGGGTAAAGCGTCGCCAGCAACGACAACGCCAACGCCATGACCACCACCTGCAGCACCTCCATCGGGTCCAGCCGCGACGGCAGATGCGTGAGGTAATAGACCTCCGGATTGAACACCTGGCTGCCGGTCGCCGACTCCACCCATCCCTGGATGCGCTGGATATTCAGGCAGAACAGCACCCCAAGCACCACGCCCGCGACCGTGCCCGTCACACCCACGCTGGCACCCGCCATCAGGAAGATGCGCATCACCGCCCCCCGCCCCGCCCCGATCGTGCGCAAAATCGCGATGTCCCGCGTCTTGTCCTTCACCATCATGATCAGGCTGGAGATCACGTTGAACGCCGCCACCACGATGATCAGCGTCAGGATCAGGAACATCACGTTCTTCTCCACCTGCACGGCGGCAAAGAAGCTGTTGTTGTTCTGCTGCCAGTCGACGATGCGGATCGGCGCCCCCGGCAGCGCCTGCGTGATGCCGGCGCGGATGCGCCCCACATGGTCGGCATCGTCTGCGAACACCTCGATATGGCTGGCCTGGCCCGGCTGCTGGAAGAAGATTTGGGCCGCAGCCAAGGGCACGAACACGAACGACGTGTCGTACTCGTTCATCCCCACCTGGAAGATCGCCGCGACCTTGTAGGCCCGCACCCGCGG
>JAYVEG010000317.1:0-2480 GCA_043748985.1 Rhodospirillales bacterium | reverse complement strand
GGCGCGTATCGGCGTCCAGCGTCACGACGTAACGCACGCCCGCTGGTACGGGGGGCGGGTCAAGGAAGGTCGTGTCGCTGGCGCCACGCAGCAGCCGGTTCAATTCGTGCAGCTTGCCGCGCTTGCGCTCCCAGCCGATCCAGCGCGCCTCTCCCGCGTTCCATACCCGGCGCCGGTGCAGCAGCAGGAAGCGGTCGCCGCCCGGCGCCTTGCCATACATCCGGTTCAGCCGGGCGATGCCGGACATGGCGGCGGCCAACAGCGCCGCATCCGTATCGGCATGCTCTGCTGCGTCATCGGTCCAGTCGGACAGCAGCGCGAAGTGCACCTCGCCGTCCCTGCTGGCGAGGTGGTGGATCTCCAGCCGCGCCACCAGGTCCGCCACCGCCGCTTCGGTGGTCAGCAGGATCGGGACGGCAACCAGCGTCCGGAGCGGTGTGGAGATGCCGGCCTCCAGCTCCAGGCCCGGGAGGGCTGCCGCGCCG
This sequence comes from Rhodospirillales bacterium, assembly GCA_043748985.1. Classification (GTDB taxonomy): domain Bacteria; phylum Pseudomonadota; class Alphaproteobacteria; order Acetobacterales; family Acetobacteraceae; genus JBBROS01. Next base: position 1,995 of record JAYVEG010000317.1, on the reverse strand, counting down.
AACATCCACGTCGCCAGCCGGTTCATACAGGCGACCGCCGCGTCGGACGCCAACACGAAGCCCGCGGCTCCGAGCAGCACGAGCCAGAACGCCCCGACTCCTGCCGTAAGCCAAAGCGGTATGGTCACGAAGGCCAGCGCGAGTGCAACGACGGCTCCGCCGTAGCCCCCGATGCCGAGCCAGCGGCATCCCCGCTCCAAACGGGCGCGCAGCGTCGGCCGGTATCCCATCGGCGCCTCGAACATCGGGCGGCCGCCGCCGATCAGGTAATAGCCCGGGTCTGCCTCGCGGCCATCCTTGTGTTCGGCCGCGGCCGTAGCTGCCTTTCGGGCAACCTCGAGTTCCGAGCAGTCAGACCCGCGCGAGAGCGCCTCGATGGCGGTGCGATACAGGTTGCGGGTGGCGAAATCCATGCTGGCGAAGGGGGCGGCGCCCGCGAGGACGGTGTCCACCAGCGACACCTGCTCGAACATCACCGTCCAATCGATCCCGGCGACCATCCGCAGGCTGGTGATGATGTTGCGGACCGTGGCGTTGGCGATGCCGTGCTTCTGCAACTGGTTCTGCACCACCGCCTCCACCGTCGTGCCCTGCGCCTCGAGGCAACGGTCGAGCCAAGCCAGTGCCGGGTTCGTCCGCGGGTCTTGTCCACGCAGACGGTGTGCAAGCTGCACAGCAAACGGGGCATTGACCTTCGTGCACTCAGACGGGTCGTCCGGCAGATCGGCGGAAAGGCTTCCGCCGGTACGGCCTGCCTCCTGCACCCGATCCGAAAGGTCGTCCGCCTCCTGCCGGGCCGCAGCGTCGTCCACGACCTGTTCGGCGACGCGACGGAGGTTCTCGATCAACACGATCCGAAGGGTGATCGGCACCGCCCATAGCTCGCCGATCGTGAGCGGCTGCACCGACTGGTAAGCAACCAGATAGCGGCGGAGTATCTCGAGATCGAGATGACTGTCCGTGTGGGCCACCAGCGACCACATCGCGCCGAACACCCGGGGGAGGCCATCGAGCGGCCCGGCGGCCAGCTTCGGCAACTGCACGTAGAAACCCGGCGGCAAATCGATGCCGATCTCCCGGATCTGCATATCCACCAGGTGATAATTGTCGGCCAGCCACTCGGCCGCAGGCGTGGCATGGTGGCCGTCCGCGGCCGACGCCGCCAAGGCGCGGTTGGCTTTGAGAAGGAACGCGGCATTCTCTGCCAGGCGGTCCGCCAACCGCCCGTCTCGGACGAGGCCTTTGCTGACCGGCTGTGCGGCCGCCAGGCTCCTGGCATGCTCCTCCAGCCGCTCGACGCCGAACAACTCCGAGTGCAGCGGGGTTCGGTCCCACGGAAGCAAGGGTGCCGAATGCTCGAAGATGCGGCCGAGGATCACGGCCGCGCCTGCGAGGATCGGCCGCCGCTTGCCCTCACCGAGTCAGCGCCGGAATAGGCTTCTGCGTCCTTGAACAGCCGGGGAACGCGATAGCAAGGTGTGCCCGCCCAGGTTGGCCTCGTTGTCCATCTCCAATCGGCCGCCCGACACGCCGCCGGACCCTCCGACGGGGCCGAAGGATTGCTCGGGCGCAGAGTCCACGGAAGTCGGCTCTGCATTGCCGGGGGAAACGCCGTCTAGGGATTCGGTCATGCGATCCTCCACTGCTGATGGTATCCCACCATGGAAGACCGAAACGCCGATGGGCGGCAGGCTCGGAAACTACTCACCACCGAGATCGACGGCCCCGCTGGCGATGAGTTCATATGTTGGGACAAAGCTGCCTCTTGGCCCAATCACCTCAAAGACTGAAAAACGGACAAATCGGAAGGAAGATGGACGCGACGTAGTTTTCATCGCCTGCACTGCTGGCCACACGGCTGATGCTTGCATGGTGGCCACGGAATAACCGGGCGGTGTCTGCGGCCGAACAACTTGCGTTCAGCATGGCGCGAACCTCGGCTTGCTGCAGGGGGGAGAGCTTTGGTGCTTGCAGCCATGGCGGCCTCGGGGCGCG
>JAYVEG010000316.1:0-2482 GCA_043748985.1 Rhodospirillales bacterium | reverse complement strand
CGACATCCCGCAAACAGCTCGGCAAACTACGCACCAGGCTCGCAGTCCTTCCCGAGGACAGCCAGGCGGAAATCGCCCCGCTGCTGGACGCGTATGCGCAGATGCTCGGCCAGTCGCGCCTGCTGCGCGGCACCCGCACGCGCATCACGGACGGGCTGCGCTCGGCCGAACAGGCGGTGTCGGATGAAAGCCAGATCATCGCCGCCGCCCTCATCGCGGCCAACGCCGACGATCCGCCCGCCGGCGGGCGCCGCGCGGACGAGGTCATGGAGATTGCCCGCCGCCTGATCCGAAACCTCACCCGCGCGCCGTTCCGCAGCTTCGCCGGGCTGCCCGCCGGGTCGATCCTGGTCGCGGAATGGCTCACCCCGGCGGACGCTGCCCTGATTGACCCGGCGCGCGTTGCCGGCGTGGTGACGGAGGAGGGGGGTGCGGACGGCCACACCGCCATCATGCTCCGCGCGTTGGGGATCCCAACCGTGCTTGGCGTCATGGGGTTGCTGGCCAACATGCATAGCGGCCGCACGGCCGTGGTGGATGGCAGCGCCGGGCTGGTGATCCTGGAACCGTCGGACGCGACGCGGGTGCAGGCGGGGCGCGCGGTCACGGCATTCGCCCGCCGGCGGCAGCGTTGGGGCCGCCTGCGCCGCTTGCCCGCCACCACGCGCTGCGGGACGGAGGTCGCGCTGCAGGCTAACCTCGAACTGCTGGCCGAGCTGCCGCTGGTGGCGCAATCCGGTGCCCATGGCGTCGGCCTGCTACGCAGCGAGTTCCTGTTCATGAACCGCGAGAGCCTCCCGCACGAGACGGACCTGGCGCAGATCTACGCCACCATCCTGGAGGCGATGGAGGGCGACCCCGTCACCATTCGCGTGCTCGACTGGGGCGGCGAGAAGGAGATCGAGGCGCTGGTCGCCGCCGGCATCGTCCCCGCCGAGCCGGACGCGAACCCTGCGCTCGGTCTGCGCGGTATCCGCCTGCTGCTGCGCCAGCCCGCGCTGCTCGACATGCAACTGGCCGCGATCCTGCGCGCGGCTGCCATCGGGCCCGTGCGGGTTCTGCTGCCGATGGTGACCAACGCGTCGGAGGTGGTTGAAACGCGGGTCGCCTACCATCGCGTGGCCGACGGGCTGCGCGCCCAGGGCCTGCGCCTGCCAGACCCGCTGCCGCCGTTGGGCATCATGATCGAGACCCCAGCCGCAGCGTTGTGCGCCGATACGCTGGCCGCGCACAGCGACTTCTTCGCCATCGGCACCAACGACCTGACGATGTACACCATCGCCGCCGACCGGGCGGAGACGGCGGCGGCGGATCTCTACGACCCGCTGCATCCAGCTGTGCTGCGGCTGATCGCGATGACCCTCGCCGCCGCGGGCCGCCGCGGTATCCCCGTCTCCGTTTGCGGCGAACTGGCCGGGCGGGCGATCGTCACACCTCTGCTGCTGGGGCTTGGCGTGCGCAGTTTCAGCATGAACGCGACCGCCGTGCCGCGGGTCAAGCAGGCCGTGCGTAAGGCCGAGCTGACCGAATGTGCCGCCCTGGCCAACGCCATCATGCAAGGCGATCCAGACCAGACCACCGCCATCGCCCTGCAACGCTTCGACGAACGGCGATAGGCTGTGTTGGCGAGCGCCTACCTCTGCGTGTTCGACGACTGGCATCTGTTGTACGCCGCCATCGCCAGCATCGCACCGCGGGTGGACGAGATCGTCGTCGTCGATGGCGGTTATGCCTGGATGGCCCCGTTCCTGACCGCCAACGGCCGCGATCCCGCGCGTTCGGACCCCCGGGTCGCCGAGGCGTTGGCGCCGTTCGCCGACAAGCTGGTCTGGATCAACCAGGTCTGGACCAACGAGGTGCAAAAGCGTGCCGCCGGCTACGCGGCCTGCCGCCACCGGCACATCTACCGCGTCGATTCGGACGAGGTGCTGTTCTTCGACGAAGACGCGCTCGCCCGTTTTTTCGCCAGCGACGCCGCCGTGGCCGAGATGGACATGCCGATCGCCGTCAGCCCGGCGTTGATCCGTGGCGAGCCCGGCGCGCGGATCGAACGTCAGGCGCTGCTGTTCGATCGCGACCGGATCGGGCCCATGGAGCACCTGGGCTACCTCTGGCTGGTCCTGCCGCCCGCCGAACGGGCGCAATTGGGCGAGCCGGTCTCGGCCCGTATCTTCGCCGACCCGATCGCCTTCAACGCCCATCTGACCCATTGGCGGCCGCCCGCGACCGCTGTGAACCGGGCACGGTTCTACGTTTTGAACTATCTCCGGGAAGGCACGGCCCTCCACTTCGCGCCGCACGCCGCCTACACGCCGGCCGATGGGTTCGCGGCCTTGCTCGATATTATCCCGGCCGGCCGCCTGACCGAATACCTGATGGGCCACGCCATCGTCGCCGGCGCGCCGGGGCTGCAGGGGCGCGGACTGATCCCCACGCCGCTCGCTCCGGCCCAGATCGCGACCTTCGCGCCGCTCTATGACGC
>JAYVEG010000315.1:0-2487 GCA_043748985.1 Rhodospirillales bacterium | reverse complement strand
GCATGGAGCATGACCCGGCCCGGGCCGCCGAGATCGGGGCTGCCATCCGCCGGGTCGTGGCGCACGAGACGGTGCAGGCCTGGTTGTGGGACGTGTGGGCGCGAATGCGGCTGGCGCTGGAGGCTGACGCGGCGCGGCCGAACGGGCGGACGCTGGCGGTGATCGAGGGGGCTCTGGCCAATCTGGGGGCGTTCCTGGCCGAGGACGAGGGTGCGCGGACCCGGCTGCAGCACGCGGCCGAGGGGGTGGTGGCGTCGCTGCTGCCGAGCGCGCAAACGCAGCTTTCGGATTTCATCGCCGAGGTGGTCAGCAACTGGGACACGGCGACGATTACGGACAAGCTGGAGCTGCGGGTGGGCAAGGACCTGCAGTTCGTACGGGTGAACGGGACGCTGGTGGGGTTCCTGGTGGGGGGTGCGCTGTTCCTGTTGCTGGATGCGCTGACGGGTCGGGGGTTCCCCTGAACCAGTTCAAGCTGGTGTAGGCCGAGATCACCAGACCAGGGTCGCGCGGCCGCGTTCGGTCTTGTCTGGAGGGGTCATGACGGATTGCCATTCCTGCACCGACATGTAGCGGCGTGCGAGGAACCGATAAAGCTCATCCACGGCTCGCCAGATGCCGTCCTGGTCGCGACTGTTCTGGCTGACGGTATCCCATGAGCGGAACACCGGGTCCCATGCGAGCTGGGTGCAGTAGAGGCGGTCGCGGTGTGGGCGCAGGAAGCTGCGCTGGCGTTCGAGGCTGCGAAGTGTGGTCATGATCGCGGCCGTCTGTCCGTCCACCTCCTCGAAGCCGCTGGTGACGTCAGCCAGGGCGACGGTGGCGAGGCGGGTCACCTGGAAAAGCGTTTCCCGGCGGGCGGACGAGAGCGCCGCCTGGTCCTGGCTGGCGCGAACCACGCCCCTGAAGATGGTGCGCACCCGTTCCAGCAGACGTTCGCGCAGGGCTTCGATATAGGAAAGCTCGTGCGCGAGTTCCTCGATCAGTGCCGCGACGGCGGGGCCGCCGCCTTCGACGTCCAGCTCGGCTGCGGCCTTTCGGAGGGCTTCCTCGACCCGCGGACGGATGGCCGGGTCCTGGACGGAGACGACGAGCATCTGCGAGGTGATCTTGGCCTCGTCCGATTCGGCGATACCGCCGATCCAGCTGACGAGTTGCAGCTGAAGCCGGGCGGAGGCGACCTGGCGGTGATAGGGGCTGGGGTCCCAACTGGCTTCGCCGGTGACGACCTCGCTTGGGAGCTTGTCGCCAGGGGCGAGCGTGGGGACGAAGCGGAGCCCCTGCTCGACCAGGTTGAGCATCCGGCCATCGGGGCTGTCGGGGCGGATGCCGAGTAGCTGGGCGACGCTGGGGAGGGGCAGGACGACGTCGTTGTTGTCCACGCTGAGGGCGAGGGCAGCGACGCGGTCATCCTTGGTCAGACGGAACACGACGGTGCCGAGCACCCGGAAGCCGGGATGGTCGAAGCGGCAATGGGTTGGCGGACCTTCCATGGCGAGCAGCGTGGCTGGACCGGCTTAAGCCGAGGTTAAGGCTGGTGCGGATTGCGGCAGCGGAGGTGCCACAAGGTTTTGTTCACCTTTTCGGCCGACACTCGTGTTGGCGGAGCAAGGGGGTGTTTATGGCCGAAGCGGCCGAGATCGACGAGGACGACGCGGGCTGGGGCCTCGATGCCGCTGCCGCCGCGCAGCCGACGCGCGTGTTGAGCCAGGCGGAGATCGACAGCCTGCTGGGCGACGCCGACGGGCCGAGCGAGCAGGGCGAGCAGAGCGGGATGCAGCGGATCGTCGATTCCGGCCTTGTGTCCTACGAACGGCTACCGATGCTGGAGATCGTGTTCGACCGGCTGGTGCGGAGTCTTTCGAGCAGCCTGCGCAACTTCACGAGCGACAACGTGGAGGTGGAAATCGACAACATCCAATCGCTGCGTTTCGGCAACTACCTGAACAGCCTGCCGCTGCCGGCGATGCTGGCGGTGTTCAAGGCGGAGGAGTGGGACAATTACGGCCTGCTGGTGATCGACAGCGCGCTGATCTACTCGATCGTGGATGTGCTGCTGGGGGGGCGGCAGGGCTCGGCGATCATGCGGATCGAGGGGCGGCCGTACACGACGATCGAGCGGACGTTGATCGAGCGGCTGATCACGGTGTTCCTGGTGGAGCTGGGGGCGAGCTTCGAGCCGTTGACGCCGGTTACGTTCCGGTTCGAGCGGCTGGAGGTCAATCCGCGGTTTGCGACCATTTCGCGCCTGTCCAACGCGGCCGTGCTGACGCGGCTTCGGGTGGACATGGAGGACCGGGGCGGGCGGATCGAGCTGTTGCTGCCGTATGCGACGCTGGAGCCGGTGCGCGAGCTGCTGCTGCAGCAGTTCATGGGGGAGCGGTTCGGTCGCGACCGGATCTGGGAGACGCACCTGGCGGAGGAGCTGTGGGAGACTGAGGTTCGGCTGGAGGCGGTGCTGGACGAGCAGATCATGCCGCTTTCGGA
>JAYVEG010000314.1:0-2511 GCA_043748985.1 Rhodospirillales bacterium | reverse complement strand
GCGGTAATGGTGCCGGTGCCATCGATCCGGCCCGTGTTGGCGATCGACGTCTCCGCGAAGTTGCCGCCGCCGAGGCGGATCTCGCCGGCGTTGGTCAAAGCTATTGTGCCTGCCCAAGCCTTGCCGCCCAAAACCTGCAGGCTGCCGCCCGCCGCGATTGTGGACAGGCTCGTCTCGATGCTAGCGCTGTTGCCCGTGATCGTAGAGCCGGTCCCGTCAAGAACGATCGTTGCGGCATCCGTGCTCAACGCGTCTGCGAAGGCGAGGGTGCTGCCGCTCGTGGTCCAGGTGCCGCCGGTCAGCGTGCCGCTGGCCAGGTTGGTGGCCGTTCCCGCCGCGAAGCTGACGGAGCCGCCGGCCGCAAGCACGCGGCCGGCGTTCGTGATCTTGCTGGCGATTGCAAGCGTGCCGCCGGTGGCCTCCAGCAGACCGCGGTTGACCGTGGTCGTGGTGCCGAAGTTGAGGTTCAGCGTGGCGGTGGTGGCATTGACGACGCCGGCTGCCTCGTTGGTGAAGGACAGTGCGCCGGCGCCCAGCTCGCCATAGCCACTGATGACGTTGTCGATGTTGTCGAGCGCGTCGGAGGCGGAGGTGCCGGTTATGGTCGCGACGTCGTATTTGTTCCCCGAGACGTCGGCCAGGGTGACAGTGCCGCCGCCGGTTAGGGTGGTCGCGCCGGAGATGCGGAGCGTCGTCGTGCCGTAGCCCGCCTGGCCGTTGATCGCGATGGCGCCGGTGTTGCGGACGGCGCCGCCGATCGCCAACAGGGCACCGGAGTCGATGGTTGTCACGCCGCCGAGGGTGACGGTCTGGCTCACGCCGCTGATGATGCCGCCCGAAACGACCTCGATCACGCTGCCGATCGCGCTTGTGAACGTGCCCGGGGTCGCAACCGTGCCCGCCACGGCACCACCATCCAGCACCAGCTTGCCGCTGGCGTCGATGCGCACGGTGCCAGCGTTGGCAATGACGCGTTGAAGCCGGGTCGTGCCGGTCGCACCGGCCAGGATGGTGCCGGTGTTGGTGACGTTGCTGCCGAGCGTCAGCGTGCCTCCCAGCGCTTCGAGCAGGCCCTTGTTGATCAGGATAGCGGCCACCGCGGACGTGTCGATGGTGAGCGTGCCCGTCGTCGCGTTGATGACGCCGACGGCTTCGTTGGTCAGGGTCAACGACGTGATGTGACCCGCGCCGGAGATGGTGTTGTCGATGTTGTCGAGCGTGTCGGCGGCCGAGGCGCCGACGATGCCGGCGACGTCGTACTTGTTGCCGCTGGTGTCGGCCAATGTGACGGCGCCGTGTCCCGACAGCACGACCGGACCCGAGGCGACGAGGTTCGTGCTGCCATACCCGGCGGAGCCGTTCAGCGCGACGGTGCCGCTGTTGACGAGCGCGCCCTTCACCGTGACGCCCAACCCGGCGTTCACACCCAGGGTGGATTGCAGCGACACGGCGGACGCCAAGCCATCCAACGTGGCTGCCAACTGGTCGATGCCGATCGTGCCGGCGCCGGTGCTGCGCAGCGTGCCGCCTACGATGGTGGCGGCGATGCCGTCGCCGCCCAGCCGCACGGCGCCGCCCGCGGCCAGGATGGTGGCGCCCGCATTGGCGACGCTAGTCTCGATCCGCAGCGTGCCCCCGGTCGCCTCGAGAAGGCCGGCATTGGTGACCGCGGCGTCCAGTCGCAGCGTGCCGGCGGTCGCCTTCACGACGCCGCCAGCCTGGTTGACGAGGGTGAGCTTGCCCTGCCCTAGCTCGCCATAGCCGGAGATGATGTGGTCCACGTTGGTCAGCACATCGGTTGCCGACGCGCCGACGATCGCGGACACGCCATAGACGTTGCCTGATGTGTCGTTGAGGCTCAGGCTGCCGCCGCCGGTGAGGGTGACCGCGCCCGAGATGACGATGGCAGACTGGCTGTAGCCCGCCTGTCCATTGATCGCGATGCGGCCGTTATTGCCGATCGTGCCCTTGAGCGTGAGGGTTGCGGCTGCGTCTATCAAAGTGGCGCCGGACAGCGCGACCGTCTGGGACGTGGCGTCGATGGTGCCGGTCGAGCGGACCTCGATGGTGCCCGAGGGCGCACTGATGACCCCTCCGGTATTGATCAGCACGCCACCGTCCAGCACCAGCGTGCTGTTGGACGTCGCCTGGGCGGAGCCGCTGCCAGTGTAGGCCTTGCGGAGCACAACGGTTCCGGCCGCGCCTGCGATGATTCGGCCGGAGCCTGTAATCGCGCTGTTCACCACCAAGGTGCCGCCGACCGCCTCAAGCAGGCCCGCGTTGGCGATAACGGCGGCTCCGGTGTCAAGCGTCAACGCGGCGGTCGTGGCATTGATGACGCCGGCCGCCTGGTTGACCAGGGTCATCGTGCCCTGGCCGATGGAGCCGTAGCCGGCGATCACATTGTCCCGGTTGGTCAGCACGTCGGCGATGGACGACCCAGTGATCGCAGAAACGCTGTACTTGTTGCCAGACGTATCGATCAGGCCGACCGAGCCGCCGCCCGACAGG
>JAYVEG010000313.1:0-8504 GCA_043748985.1 Rhodospirillales bacterium | reverse complement strand
TTACGGCGTCGAACAGAAGCTGGCCTGGCGGAATGGCGCCGTCCTGCAGCGGCAGGCCGGCGCGGCAGGTAGTGCAGACATGAAGGGTGGGCATGGGCATGGTTCCCAGTGTCGAGCCATGGAGTGCCTCACGCCCCCGGGCCCCCGCCCGCGAGTCGATGCAACCCCCGCCTTCGCAAGGGGCATCGCCGCCACCGGGGCACCCCGCCCGGCGTCGCGTTCCGAAACGGCCGCGCGCATGCGGCCGCCGATGGCAGGTCTCCTGGCTCGCGGTTCCGACCCTTTCGGCACGAATGCCGAGGGATCACGTCCCATGCCTGCCTTCCCGGGGCGTCACCCAGTGGCGTGCGGCAGGGGGCTCGCCGCTTACAGTTGCGGGGACAGCGCCGGTGTCGCACCGGCTTCCCTTTTCACCCACCGTCGCGCCCCGTCCTTGCGGGCTTGGCTCTAGGTGGGACCATCGGAGCGTAGTATGGGCCGTCGAATGGAAACGGGCAAACTGACGTTGGTGCTGGGCGGGGCGCGGTCGGGCAAGAGCCGGCACGCGGAGGCCCTGGTCATGCAGGCCCCCCCGCGCTGGACCTATGTGGCGACGGCGCAATTATACGACGGCGAGATGCAGGCGCGCGTCGCCGAGCATCGGGCCCGTCGCGCCGAGGGGTGGGTGACGATCGAGGCCCCGATCGACCTGGGCGCCGCGCTGGCGCCGCCGGGGCCGCTGCTGGTGGACTGCCTGACGCTGTGGCTGACGAATGTGATGCTGGCCGATCTGGATGTGGCGAGGGAGACGGCGCGGCTGGAGGCGGCGCTGGCCGGGCGGTCGGGGCCGACGGTGCTGGTGTCGAACGAAGTGGGTCTCGGGATCGTGCCGGACAACGCCCTGGCGCGTCGGTTCCGCGACGCGGCCGGCGTGCTGCACCATCGCCTGGCGGCGCGGGCGGATGGCGTGGTGATGATGATCGCGGGCATTCCGCTACAGGTGAAATGATGGATGCTGAAAAGACGGCCGAAGCAGACCGCCACGCCGAGAAGATGGCCCGGCGCAAGGCGGTGCAGGATGCCGAAGTCGCGTCCAAGACCATCGAGAAGGGTCTGCTGATGGTCCATACCGGGCCGGGCAAAGGCAAGACGACCGCCGCGTTCGGGCTGCTGCTGCGCATGGTCGGCCGGGGGCGGCCGTGCGGCGTGGTGCAGTTCATCAAGGGCGCCTGGAGCACAGGGGAGCGCACTGCGCTGGCGCGCTTCGACGATCTGGTCGAGTGGCATACGATGGGCGAGGGCTTCACGTGGGAGACGCAGGACCGGGCGCGCGACGTTGCCGCCGCCGAACGCGCATGGGGCAAGGCGCTGGAGCTGATGGCCCGGCCAGGGCTCGGGCTGCTGGTGCTGGACGAGCTGAACATCGCACTGCGGTACGACTATTTGGACGAGGCGGCGGTCATCGCGGGCCTGCAGGCGCGGCCGGCCGGGCTGCACGTGGTCGTGACAGGCCGTAACGCGCGCCCGGCGTTGATCGCGGCGGCGGACCTGGTGACGGAGATGACACTTGTAAAACATCACTTTGCAGCAGGGGTGAAGGCGCAGGAGGGGATCGAGTTTTGACCGTCGCGCTGATGGTCCAAGGAACCGGGTCGAGCGTCGGAAAATCGCTTCTCGTCGCAGGCCTCTGCCGCGCCTTCACGCGGCGCGGCCTGGCGGTGCGGCCGTTCAAGCCGCAGAACATGTCCAACAATGCAGCCGTGACGGCCGATGGCGGCGAGATCGGCCGCGCGCAGGCCCTGCAGGCGCGGGCGTGCGGGGTGGCGCCCAGCGTGCACATGAACCCGGTGCTGCTGAAACCCCAAAGCGAGGTGGGATCGCAGGTCGTGGTGCAGGGCCAGGTGCGGGGGACCGCGCGGGCCCGCGAATACCAGACGATGAAGCAGGGGCTGATGCCGGCGGTGCTGGATAGTTTCGCGCGGTTGCGGGCCGAGGCGGACCTGGTTCTGGTGGAAGGCGCCGGCAGCGCCTCGGAGGTCAATCTGCGGGCCGGCGACATCGCCAACATGGGGTTTGCGCGCGCAAGCGGCACGCCGGTCATCGTGGTGGGTGACATCGACCGCGGCGGAGTGATCGCCAGCCTGGTAGGCACGCAAGCGGTGCTGGATCCGCTGGATGCGGCGCTGGTGCGCGGCTTCGTGGTGAACAGGATGCGCGGCGACCCGACGCTGTTCGCGGACGGCATGGCGTTCATCGCGGTGCGGACGGGGTGGGCGGCGCTGGGGCTGGTGCCGCATTTCGCGGGTGCTGCCACGCTGCCAGCAGAGGACGCGGCGGACCTGGTGGCGTCTCGGGAGATGGGCGCGGGTTTGCGGATCGTGGTGCCACTATTGCCGATGATCGCCAATTTCGACGACCTGGACCCGCTGGCGCAGGAGCCGGGAGTGTCATTGCAATTGGTGCGGCCCGGTGTGGCGCTGCCGGTGTGCGATGTGGTGCTGTTGCCGGGATCCAAGAGCACGATTGCGGATCTGGCGGCGTTCCGGGCGGCGGGATGGGATGTCGACCTGGCCGGGCACGTGCGGCGGGGCGGGCGGGCGCTGGGGGTGTGCGGCGGCTATCAGATGCTGGGCCGGTCGGTGGCCGACCTGGCCGGCGTCGAGGGGCCGCCAGACCAGGTCGCGGGGCTGGGGCTGCTGGACGTGGAGACGGTGCTGACCGGCGAAAAGCGGCTGGCAGCTGTGTCGGGCCGGGATATCGATGGGACGGCGTTCACGGGGTTCGAGATGCACATGGGCCGCACCGCCGGCCCGGACCGGGCGCGGCCGGCCCTATGGCTTGCGGATGGCCGGGCAGAGGGTGCGATGAGCGCGGACGGCCAGGTGCAAGGCGTTTATGTGCACGGGCTGTTCGGCGATGACGGGTTCCGGGCGGCGTGGCTGCGGCGGATGGGTGCCGTGCCTTCAGGGCATCGGCATGCGGCCGCGGTGGAGGCGGCGTTGGACGGGCTGGCGGCGCATCTGGAGACGCATATGGACCTGGATCGCCTGCTCAGCCTCGCAGCATGAGGGCTGCGGCTCCGACGACGACAAGGATCTGCAGCGCGCACGCGAGGCGATAGAGGCGCAAGGCAAGGTCGATGTCGTCGGGCGCTGCGTCGGCTCGACCGTCGCCCATGAAGGCGTCATCGACCATGACGCCGCCATAGAAGCGCGGCCCGGCAAGGCGCAGGCCGAGGGCGCCGGCCATGGCGGCCTCGGGCCAGCCGGCGTTGGGGGAGCGGTGGCGGCCGGCGTCCCGCAGGACGGCGCGCAGGGCGTGGGCCGGGTGGGCGCCGGGCAGAAGGGCTGCGGCAAGTATGATCCACAGGGCGGCGAGGCGTGACGCGGGCAGATTCACGAGGTCGTCCAGCCGGGCCGCCGCCCAGCCGAAGCGTTCATGCCGGGGGGTGCGGTGTCCGATCATGCTGTCGGCGGTGTTGATGGCTTTATACAGCGCCATGCCGGGCAGGCCCGCGACGCAGCCCCACAGCGCGGGGGCGACCACGCCGTCGGCGAAATTCTCGGCCAGACTCTCGATGGCCGCGCGGCCGACGGCGGCGGCATCGAGCCGTTCGGGATCCCGCCCGACGATGCGGCTGACGGCAGCCCGGCCCTGCGGCAGCCCGGCGCGCAGGCCGATGGCAACGGCGGCGACGTGCTGGGCCAGGCTGCGCTGCGCCAGCAGCGTGCTGGCAAGCACGGCAAGGGCAATGCCAGGCAGCGCGAGGGTGAGTGCCACAGGGGCGGCGACCGTGGCAGCCAGCAGGACCACGAGCGCGAGGAGGCCGGCGGCGCGGGTGCGCGGAAGGGTGCGGTCGAGGGCCGCGATCAGCGCGCCGATCCAGACGACGGGATGGCGCAGGACGCGGAACAGGGCGTCGGGGTAGCCGAAGACGGCCTCGATGAGGAGGGCGGCGGCGACCATCGGGATGGCGTTGGACATGACGAGGCATGTAGCTGCGTTAAGGGTTTGGTAACAGACTCGGTCTAGTCTGCCCGGCATGGTCCTGGATTTATCCGCCCTGACTCTGCTGCCGACGTCGACGAGTTCGACGCCGGATCTTTTGAGCATCATCTACGGGACGGGAACCGCGTCAGGCGGCAACCCTGTGACGGCGCTGCAGACGGCGCTGAAGACCGAGACGAAGGCGGTGGCCACGGTCGCGCACCAGCCCGACGTCAAGCGGGATATCGCGATGTTCCTCGCGGCGGTCGCAAGCGCGAAGACGCCTGCGGAGCTGCTGGCCAACCCGGCCGCGCGGAAGGTGCTGCTTACGGCGAACGGTCTCGGCGACCAGACGGACTACACGGCGCTGGCCACCAAGGCTTTGCTGTCGGACACGACCAAGACCGGAAACCTCGCCAGCACGCTTGCGACGACGACGTGGCTGAGCGTGGCCAAGACCTATAACTTCGCCAACAAGGGTCTGACGGTGCTGAAGGACCCGGCCGTTCTCAAAACGATCACCAACGGCTATGCCGAGGTCAATTGGCGCCAAAGCCTGGACGCGGCGACGCCAGGGCTTTCGAACGCGCTGGATTTCCGCAGCCGGGCCTCTGGGATCACGTCGGTCGACCAGATCCTGGGCGACAAGACCCTGCGCGAGGTGGTGACGGTCGCCCTGGATATCCCGAAGGAGATCGCATTCCAGTCTTTGCCGTCGCAAGAGGCAGCGATCAGCAACAAGGTGGATATCACGAAGTTCAAGTCTCCGGCCTATGTGGACCAGTTCACCAAGCGGTATCTGATCGCCGCCGGATCGACGGCGGCGGGCAGCACGTCGTCCAGGACCGGTCTGGGGATCACGCGCCTATTTATCTAAGGAGTGTCCGCGCGGTTTGGGAATCCCTACGCTGAGCCGGGGCTGCGAGCCCGACTCCACGGGCTGGGCGCGACCCGCGTGCAGTTCGCCGGATCTGGCGCGGGCGCGCCAGGGCCGTGCCACGCGGATCGCGACGCGGTAGCGTTCTGCGTCGGGATCGATCTTGTGCAGCAGCATGCCTGACTTGTGGGCGGCGCACTCCCCGATCAGGCCGCCGTCCGGGCCGATTATGGTCGTCGGCAGCGTGCGACTACATGCAACCGGCGTTGCATGGCTGACCCAAAAGCCGTTGGTAGCGGCGTGCGCGCGGGCCATCACACCGTGGATCGGGTCGTGGGAGTAAGAAGAAAGCAGCACGCATCGCGCGCCAAGCCGTTCGTATTCGGTAAATAGATGCGGGAACACGACTTCAATGCACAGTGCGCAGCCGAAGCGAATGCCGTCGACGTCGAAGACCAACGGGTCCTTTCCGGGTGTATACCAGTAGGTCAGCTCGGTATTCGAACACAGGCGCTTTGCGTACTGCCCAGCAATTACTCCGGTGTCGGAGATCACATAAAGGCTGTTATGCGGCCAGAGCTGAGCGCCGTTGCGTCTGGGCGGGAGGCGATGATTGGAGCCCAGCACCACCCAGATACCCAATCGCCGGGCCAGAGTCGCCGTTTGTTCCAACTCCTCCGCCAGAGCCGCCCAGTCGACCTGGTCCCAATCGGACACTTCGGAGTCCACGTAGCCGGACAGCGCGCACTCTGGAAAATGCACCAGCCGCGCGCCACCCTGGGCGGCCCGCAGCATTGCAGCTCGGACGTGCCGGCCGTTGATCCGCGGATCGGCCTTGATGTCGCATTGGATCGTTGCGAGCATGATCATCAGACCAGCAACCTACCAACAACATACAAGTCGAGGCAAGGAGCGCGTTGTAACCTTTTGTCGCAGACTTTGATTGATGCACTCCTCGTCATCCAACCGTCAATACAGCTGATAGCCTTCTTGATCTGGAGTGAAAGCATGAAGCGTGGCACGGTTGGCGGATATGAGGGCCAGACATGACGCTTACACGACGCAGCCTGCTTGCCACGGCATGAGCCTGAGTGGACGGGTCAGTAAGCCGGGTTCAGGCCGCGATCCCAATCGCTCTGCCGCCGCGGCCAGGCGCTTGTCTCGGGTCCACAGCGTCGCATCGTCGCTCAGCATCGTTGCCGCAATAAGGTGGGCATCGATAAATCCGATCCCGATCCCCCAAGCGAGTGTCGCTCGACGATCTGCACGACCTCCCAATCGGTGGCCGCGATGGCCTGCGGCAAAGTCCCGAACAGACCGATCACCCGACGCTTGTCTTGTCCAAGGACACCATCGTTCGCCAGAAGGCGGTCGAGACGTGGATCAGCTGAGCGAAAATGGTCTAGCCAAACCTGGGGTATCGACCAGGATCACCCCTGCTCGTCCCCACGGCCGGCGTCGTTCGCATAGCACTCCCCTTCTGCATTTTTTACCGCCCGATATGATGCCGAAAACAACATCTCGGGCCCGACTGGCTGGACTGGTCGCGCCTTCGGCCCTATAGCGCCGCGATGCTGGCACAACAGCTTGTCAACGGCGTCCTGCTGGGCGCGACCTATGCCCTGTTCGCCCTCGGCTTCACGCTGATGTTCGGCGTGTTGCGGGTCATCAACCTCACCTACGGGTTCTACTTCTCCGCAGGCGCGCTGCTCGCACTCTGGCTGACCCGCAACTTCGGCCTGCCCATCTGGGCCGCGCTGCCCCTGGCCTCGGTGGGCGCCGGCGGGATCGCCGTCGTTCTGGATGCCATCCTCCTGACCCGCCTGCGACGCCTGCACGCGCCGGAGCTGTCGTTCCTGATGGTCACGCTGGGCGGCGTCCTGGCGCTGTACGCGGCGCTGGCGGCCTGGCTCGGCACCGACATCCGGCGCCTGCCGCCTGGCGTAATCAGCGCCGACGCCTGGACGGTTGGCGACGTCCGCATCACCGCGGCCCAGGTCCTGATCCTGGCAGCCACGACGGTGCTGGTCGCAGCCCTGGTCGCCTTGATGCGCGGCACCCGGCTGGGCCTGGCGATCCGGGCGATGGCGGAAAAGCCGGACGCCGCACAGCTGATGGGGATCGACACCGGGCGGGTGGCGGCGCTGGTGTCGTTTCTGTCGGGCTGCCTGGCTGGCGCCGGCGGCGTCCTCATCGGCCTGAACTTCAACGCCATCCACCCCTACATGGGCGAGACGATGATGCTGCGCGGCTTCGTCGTGATCATCGTCGGCGGCATGGGCGATCTGCGCGGGGCGGTGCTGGCCGGGTTTGCGCTGGGGATCATCGAGGTGATGACGGCCGGCTACTTGTCCTCGGGGCTGAAGGAGGCGGTTGCTTTCCTGATTCTGGTCGCCGTGCTGTGGACGCGGCCGGCCGGGTTGTTCGGCCGCGCCGTGGTGCGGCGGGCCTGATGCCGGACTGGATGCCTTCGGGATTGGACGACTTCCTATGGACCTACCAGAACCTGGTGCATGCGCTGGGCATCAACGGCCTGCTCGCACTGTCGATGTATGTCGTGCTCGCGGTCGGCCAGCTCAGCCTGGGACAGGCGGCGTTCATGGGCCTCGGCGCCTATTCCTCGGCCCTGATGACGCTGAAGCTCAAGCTACCGTTCCTGCTGGTGCTGCCTGCCAGCATCGTCGTGCCAGTACTGTTCGCCCTGGCGATCGGCGTCCCCACGCTGCGCCTGGCCGGCGTGTACCTGGCCATCGCGACGATCGGCCTGGGCGAGGTGCTGCGCGCCGTTTACCTGAACATCGACTATTTCGGCGGCGCCCTTGGCCTGTCCGGCATCCCGGACCGTGGCGAAACCTGGATGATCTACGGCCTGCTGTTCCTGGCCGTGCTGGGGCTATGGCTTGTAGGCCGCAGCCGGATCGGCCGCGCGATGGAGGCGATGCGGGAAGATGAGACGGCCGCGGCCGTGATGGGCGTGCCGGTCCGTCGCTACAAGATGGGCGCGCTGCTGGCCTCCGCGGCGCTGGCCGGGCTCGCGGGGTGCCTGTCCGCGCATGTCTCGAGCTTTATCGGCCCGAACGAATATGGGTTCGAGCCGGCGGTGACCATCCTCTCCTATGCGCTGCTGGGCGGCATCGGCACTCCGATCGCGCCGGTCCTGGGCGCCTGGGTGCTGACCTTGCTGCCGGAGTTGCTGCGCGGCATCAGCGACGTGCGCCTGGTGGTGAACGGGGTCATCATCGTCCTGGCGGTGCTGTTCCTGCCGAACGGCTTGCTCGCGGTGCGGATGCGCAGGCGGGCCGCGTGAGCCTGCTGCGGCTGGAGGGGCTGACGCGCCGCTTTGCCGGGCTGGTGGCGGTGGACGGCGTCGACATGGTGGTGGCGCAAGGCGACGTCCACGCCGTGATCGGCCCGAACGGAGCCGGCAAGACAACCCTGTTCAACCTGATCAGCGGGCTGGTGCCACCCAGTGCCGGACGGATCGTGCTCGATGGCGCGGATATCGGCGCGGCACCGCCGGAGCGGCGGGCTGCGGCTGGGCTGGGGCGGACGTTCCAGAACATCCGCGTGTTCGAGAGCATGACGGTGCTGGAGAACGTCCTGACCGGCCTGCACACGCGGCTACACGCCGGGCTGTCGTCGGTCCTGCTGCGGCTGCCCC
>JAYVEG010000312.1:0-23106 GCA_043748985.1 Rhodospirillales bacterium | reverse complement strand
ATTTCGTGACAGTACTCATCCCATTGCGTTTTGAAGATGTAGTCATTGCCGTAGATCCCTGAAGCCGGGAAACGTTGTAGGCGATACATTAGCTTTCTGACTAACCCGTCCATTTCCGGTCGCGCATAGTCTCGAACTGCCTCGTAGACGGTCTCCAGCGCTACAAAATAGTCGTCCTCCGAACTGGTCATATCTTTCCACTTTATCGACCAAAGGCTTCAGCAACCTGCCAACGCGATTATTAATGGTAGGCCCATAGTCCGTGGTTTTATAGGGCACAAGATGTTCGCTTGTCCAAATGAACGTGCAGGCGCTTGTCGCGCGCAATTTGCGGCGCATGAGAGTGCGGCGGGGGTTGTCACAGGAGAACCTTGCCGTCGATGCGACGGTCGACCGTACTTACGTCAGCCGCCTTGAGCGTGGCTTGGAAAATCCCACGGTTGCTGTGCTTGATCGCCTCGCGGAAGCCCTCAGTGCCCAAATTTCAGAGTTCTTCGTCGTGCCGGCGCCCGACGAGCCTTTGCCAAAATCGCTTCCCGGCGGGGGGCGCCCGAAAGCGAAGTCGCAGAAGTAATCCAGCGCGATCAGGTGAGTGCCGGGCTTAAGCTTCAAGCAGCGCATTCGGATAACCGGGGACTGCTACGGAGTGCCGACGGCCGCGTTGATCGAGCTTAGAGGGCGAGAAGAGCCTATGCGAATTTCTCGCGTCTGGCGGCGACCGTGGCAACCGCGCCGCGCTTCAAATCCAAGCCGTCGCAATAGCGCGCGACCATCGTCGCTGACTTCCAGCGGCCCGCCTGCATTGCGCCAGCTACGTCAGCGCCGTAACGCACCATGTCTTGGCATGCGCCAACGCGGGTGCTGTGCCCGCTGATCTGCGCAACCTAGCCCGGGCTCAGCCGGGCGCGCTTGGCCATGGCTTTGAAGATGGTGGAGACATACCCCTGGTCGAGTTGCCCTCCCACTTGTCCGTGTCGGTTGACGCTACGAAACATTGGGCCGTTCTCAATTCGAGCCGCAGCAAGCCACGCCTGCAAGTGATGCATCGCGTCGGTCGTGACCGCCACCGAGGCTCCCCTTCCAGTCTGGTCAGTCTTGGACCTGTGGACGATGACGGTACCGAACCCGTCCGCGTCGGCCTTGAGGTCCTCGGCAAGCAACCGCACCAATTCGCCCCGCCTGCACATGCTCGTATATGCGACCATCAGCAGCGCCCTGTTACGCAGGTCGACAAGCCTTGTTCCGGAAGCGACCAGCATTCTCACGACGAGATTGTCATTGATTCCCTTTGCCTGACGCTGCTTTTCGCCACGGGCCCGAGTGATGCGACGAAGCGCATCTGTCGCAATCTTCAGTTCCATCGGATTGGGTGCCGCGGCCGAGCGATGATAGGCAGCGATCGAGGCGGCATAGCGCCTGATTGACGCGGGCGCTTTCCCGGCCGCAGCCTGGGCATCGATAAAGCAAGCGACGGTCTCGGCTGTGGCCGGCATGTGTTCAAGCTTGGCATCGGTGCACCAGGCCGTGAAACGCAGCACGTCGCCAAGCAGAGCACGCTCCGTGGCGGCAGAACGGGTGCCGCGCGATGTCTCGGCATCTCTGCTGAGGTTGGCCGCGTACTGCTCCTCCGCCTGGCTGGCGAGAACGGCCAGGGCATTTAGGGCTCTTTTAGGGGTAGCGATAACAGTGGCCGAAGTAGTCTTCATAAGTCATTCAAACTCATGTTAATTGCAGTTATCAAGAGTCAGGTGGTTGCGCAGTGGGTCTATCAGCTGGTGGGGTCGTCAACGTATCATGCAGGCGACGCGCTACTTTGCGGGAACGGCAAGCAGCCTTCTTCCACCAGATACGTTTGCGCTTGCAAGGGTGCCTTGGCGCGCATGCCCGCGAGAGACGCGCGGCGGGCCCCTCGTCTACTTCCTACGACCATGTGCGAGAGGATAAGGCAAACCAGCATCATTTCGCACTCCAACGCCACGGGCCCGCAGTTTCGGGCGTATACATGCCCCCAAACGGAGGCACGCGCATGACAGATGGAGACGGTCGGAGCGGACGGGCAAAGGCTGCAAGCACGCCGCTGCGCATGACGGGAGCGCGCGCGGGGCGGCCGGCGCGCGCGCCGGCCAATGCAGTTTCTCCCTCTACGCAGGCGCGCGCGAAGGTAAAAACCGGGCCGTTGCCCACCAAGCGTGCGGCACATCGCCCGTCCTTCCAACCAACCGACAAGGATCGCGCCACCGTTCGCGTCATGGTCGCCGGCGACATCGAGCAGACAGCGATTTGCAGCGTGATCGGCGTCACGCCGAAGACGCTACGCCGACACTTTCGCCACGAGATAGACACGGGCGCAGCCGAGGCAAACGCGGCCGTGGTCGCGTCGCTGCATCGGATGGCTGTCGGCTCGAAGGCCAGCGAGGGCCGCCCGGCAGTCCTGCCAGACGTGCGAGCGGCGATCTGGTGGACCAAGGCGCGGCTGGGCTGGCAGGAGGGGACCGCGATGACCGAGAACAAGCTGGCTGACACTCCAATGCGGGTGATCATAGAGCTGGTCGGTGACCCGGCCCCGGTGCAGGTCGAGCAGGTGAAACAGCCGCGGCTTGGCTACAATCCCGGAGGCCACGTGCAGCTTGTCGGATAAGTCATCTCGTCAGGGGATACGTGCAGTCGTAGCGAAATGCGTTTTGGGCTGCGCCTCAGGAGGAGCGAATTGCCGAAGCGGCACGGGGAGCCATGCTTTCGCGCCGAGGAGCCCTGAAATGGACGTTCGGCCAATGGCGGGATCTGGCCGGCGGCAGACCGTCCGCTCTGGTCCAGGCGGGACAGACGAGCGGTCGTTGCCTTACCAGCCGCGTAGCCGACCTGCATCGACGCTACTCGGACCCTCGACTACCGCACGACTGCTGCCGCGACGTCGTATCCAAGCGATCTCTCGATGCGGTCGCGTAAGGCGAAGGCCGGCGCCACCTCAAGCGAGAGGTCTCGCAGCGCCAGTCCCACGCACGTGCCGACTCAACGCGTCGCTCAACCTTCACGAGTTGTGATCATCGGCCGCCTGCGAGACACGTTGCAATGCAGTAAGTTTTGGCCGAACAATATCCCGCGACGTGGTTTGGATTGAACGAGGGCTTGCGTGTGGTGGACGTAACCGACCAGCAGGGAACGCTCCTTGCCTTCGATAGCTTCACCCTCGATCTCGCGCGCGGGGTCCTCACTGCCGGGGCGCGTGAGGTAACGCTGAGACCCAAGACAACGGCGGTGCTCGCACATCTGCTGGCCCATGCCGGCCAGGTCGTGTCGCGTGACGCTCTGCTGACTGCCGTCTGGGGCGATGTCGCCATCACTGATGACAGCCTGACGCAATGCGTTTCGGAAATTCGTCGCGCGTTGGGGACCGCTGGAGCGGGTGTGCTGGAGACCCACGCACGGCGGGGCTACAGGATGGCGACGCGCCTACGCCCGGTCGTGCCGGCCGCCGATCCGCCGTCGCCGCCTGTCCGAGGACCCGGCCCCGAAACCGGCCCCGAAACCGGCCCAGAAGCAGGCCCAGAAGCCAGCCCCTGCGCCGCAACACCTCCCGCGGAAACATCGGCACCAGCCAGCATGCGAACCCGCAGACGCGTGGCCTGGACAGCCCTTGCCGTCGGCTGCTGCAGTATGGCGCTTTCCGCCGCCGCCTGGATCGGCACGGACCGTTCGCCCGTCAGTGCCGCAAATGCCCGTGCTGCGCCCGCCTTCGTGGCAGCGGCACCGCCCTCTTCAGGGACGGAGGCGCGGCAACTGCTGCGGGCCGGGTGGGCGGCCCTGCACGGCGACGGGTCGCAGGAGGCACGCCTGCGCGCGAGCCTGGCGCTATACCTCCGCGCGCTGGAGCTCGAACCGGAACTGGCGGAAGCCGCGGCCGCAGCAACCTTCGCCTATGCGAATCTGCGCTCCATCGGCGCCAGCGAGGACCCGGAGCGGGACCTGCGTGAGGCGCAGCGCCTTGCAGCAGTGGCGCAGGCAGCCAGCCCAAAGGCGTCGAGCTCTTTGGCGGCACAGGCGACGGTCCTGCGGCAGCAGCGCCGCTTTGCCGAAGCGATCATATTCTACGAGCGTGCCGGCGCAGACCCCGCCAGGATCATCGACCGAGCCAATGTTGGCGTCATGCATCTTATGCTGGGCGCCTTCGAAGACGCCCAACCGCCGCTGCGCGCCGTGTTGCTGGAAAATCCCCGACACGAGTACTCAGGACGGTGGCGGGGCTATCTGGGCCTGGCTAAACTGCTGGCGGGGAAACCGGCCGAGGCCGCCGGTGATTTCCTGACGTCCAGTGGGCCTAATTTCCCAGCAGAGGAACGGCTACTGTATCGTCTGGTTGCGCTGCATGCTGCCGGGCGCTTTGCCGAGGCGCAGACGCTCGATGCCGATCTGCGGCAGCGGCACCCGCCGCCTGTGCTGCGGCCATTGCGAGCGCTTGGCCTGTCAGACGATGCCCGCTATCGCGCCCGTTTCGAGACGGCGGTGCTGGCCCCGCTGCGCCGGATTGGCTGGATCGAGCCCGGCGACTAAGGAAGCGTCAGCAAACGATTGCACCAGCACGCTTCATAAGCTGCCTGAAAAGACGAGCCCTAAGAGCCACTGACCCTCGCGGATGCGCCCCCTGTTTGCAGGCAAACAGCAGTCCAGTCAGCCGGAAGATCGCTGCTGGGCGACACTTGCCGGCGTCCTAAAACGTCGCAGAAAGTCCTGATTTCGTTGAATTTCGGATGAACTTCGGACGTATTTCGCTCTGACTTCAGGACTGTTGCGGCCATGTCTGGCCTTGGTCGGCGCATGGAACATCTCAGCCCCCCCGAAATGTATCGCCCGGCGTGCACCCCTCGCCCCCTGGAACTCCAGGCTCAGATCGCGCCCTTGACCTGGCTGCTTGCTCGGTTTCGAGCCTGGCGCAGGCGCAGCATTGAACGCGGCTATCTCGTGACCAGCGACTATCGTCTTCGGCTCGATCTTTTAACAACCGGGCAGGAGATTGAGAGCGAAGTCTCGAAGCCGTTCTGGCGGTGATGAGCACGTCATTCATTGGTCCGGGCTCAAACGTCAAAGCGCATTCCGGATACCGGATGGATTGAGGTCACACGATCCCCGCGCCTTTCCCCCTCACTGCCCAGTGGCACCAGCAGGAAACGAGAAGATCATGCTTGAAACCATCGCCCGTCGCGCCGCCTCCATCGGACACGACGACGCTCCCATCGTCTGCCTCCGCCGTGCTGAGGCATTCCGTGCCGCAAGCTTCGTCGGCACACTGCCGGAGCAGACCCGCTACCGGCGTTTTCACCGCGTCATGAGCCCCGTCATGGTGCGTGCCCATTACGAGGCGCTCGACTGGAACACCGCAATCGTCCTGGCCTGGATCGAGAGGGGTGAGATCCTTGGCATTGCAGAGGTGCACCCCTATCCAGTCCGCGAGTGTCGCGAGGCTGAGATTGCCCTCTGTCTCAAGCCTTTTCCCATCGAAATGGACCGAAAGAAATCACCACATCCTTATTTGAGCGAGCCTCACCATCCGACCGAAAACGTGGAACCGGCACATGATGCTCCGGACCCATGTGCCGGCCATTTCGGCTTGGCGCTGATGGCCAGTGCGCTCAGTCGAGCCGCCGCCGCCGGTGCACGGCGCAGCCGCATGCTGCTCTGCCCGCCCGACCCCGTTCAGTTCGGCATCGCCCGGCGCCTTGGCGCGAGGTTCGACGCCCCGCACGACACTTTCGTCTTTACCCACTGATTGCAGGCGGCCGGCATGTTCGATGCGATGACACCCAACGACCCCTACTGGTTCGACACCAGCGATACCAGAGCCAGCGACCGCGCTGCAGTCCGATGCGCCCTGGCGATGACCGCCGCAGTGATAGTCTTCACCTTTGCAGCTGCCATTGGGCTATCTGCGGCTTTCCCGCCCGGCCCGGTTGAACTCTTCCCCTGGGCTGTTCAGCCCATGCCAATGCTTTGAGCACCGGCCAGCATGCTTTTTTCGGTTCGCCGCCGAAGCAGGTCTTTACGTTTCCTTCCACCCGGCAATTGCAAGCCCTCGGCACTGACGTCCGCTTCCAGAAACTCGCCCATCGCACGCGAGTGACCGAGGTTGGGCGCGTTTCAGCCAGCGGACCGCCCTATTGAGGACCGCTTCAGGAACTGGCCGATGGCTGTGTGAACTGCCAACCAGGGCCGAGAGCGCCTAGAAGGTGGTCGGTCGTAAATGTCGAAGCCGTGACATATATTTTTCGATGACCGATGCTGCATGATCAATCGGTCTGCACAGGCTAGCACCCTTGCATGCCGCCGGGCTGTGTCCGCGCGCGACCAACATCCTCACGCGCGACGCTGAAGGTCACCGCTGCAGCTACCTATATGCTACCTAGGCAGTTCGAACCGAAGCCGGCGAAGCACCTAAGCCATTCTAATGATTGGCGGACCCGACGCGATTCGAACGCGTGACCTCTGCCTTCGGAGGGCAGCGCTCTATCCAGCTGAGCTACGGGTCCGGAGAGCGTCATTTAGCGAATTACCCCGGCCTTGCCAAGCGGCCTGCTGCTGTCGGGTATCCTCGCCCTCCGACGGCGCCACCAGAACCATCCGACGCACCAGCCAGACCGCACGTTCGAACAGCATCGTCGCGCGGAACACCTGGTCCTGCCCGGCATAGGCGGGCGCCGTTCCGCCATCCGCAACTTGCCGGCGCAGCGCCTCCATCATCTCGCCGCGATCGCCGGTCAGCTCCTGGAGCAGTTGATCGTCCGCTTCACCCTGCCGTTCGGCGAGCTGCACTAGCAGGAAGTGCAACGACTCCGCCAAGGGCCGGACGATCGCCCGCACCGGGTCCTCGCGCACCGCCAACAGGATGTCGACAAGACTTCCCACCGTCTCCCGCAGCGACCGCGCGTGATCGAGCCGTGCTTCCAGTTGAACCGCGCGGGCGACGTCGCCGGCCGGGCACTCCCGCGCCAGCACGTCGGCCAGGAACGCCCCGATCTCGGTTTCGAGCAGCTGCCCGCCCTCCATCAACGCGCCATGGTCTGGTCCACCTGCCGCCACATCGTCCCGCGCGGCATCCAGGATATTCGCAAGCCGCCCCTGCAACCGCTCGATCTCCCGGGCCACCAGATCGAGCGCGGTGGCCGAGTCCAACACGGCCTCGGGGTAGATATACTCGGGCTTCCCCAACCCCTCCGCGGCGGAGGGCGGCGCAAGGCGCGTGACCAGGCGTGTGAAGGCGGGCCACAGCGGCGCCAAAGCGAGGCAGCCGACCACCTGCACCATCAGGAACAGCGCGGCGACCCCGCCCGCGGTGTCATGGCCCACCCACAGCGCCACCTTGGCCGCAAGCGGCACGTGACCATGCGTCTCGATCTCCCACAACAGCACGAACAACACGGCACAGGCCGCCTTGAACAAGGCCTGGAAATAGATGACCTGGCGCGCCGTGCCATGCAGGCTTTTACCTGCCAGCAGCAGCGCCAGTCCGGACCCCAGCGAGGCGCCATAGACCGTCATCGAGAGCTGATCGAACGACAGCAGATCCACCTCGGCCAGCTTGATCGACAAGATGGTGGGGGTGGACGAAGACTGCACCACGAACGCGATGACCGTTGCAGCAATGAACGGCAACAGCACGGCATCGTGGGGAAGCACGGCTGCGAACGCCGCGGGGTCCGCGCTCTTCAGGATCACGGTCGCGCTCTTTACGATCGACAGCCCCAGTAGGGCCACCGCGATCGCCAATCCTGCATCCGCGAGCGGCTTGACCTTGGGCCTGGTGCCGACCCCCAGCACGCTGGCGAACCCGATCGCGCCGATCAGCCACAGCGCGCCGAGCCGCAGATCGACCGTAGCGATCAGCACCAGGGCCGCCGGGCCGACGTTCGACCAGGCGGCCGCCGTGAATGCGCTACGGCTGGAGATCGCACCGGCGCTGAGCAGGCTGGTTGTGACGAAGGTTGCGGCGCTGCTGCTTTGTGTTACCAGGCCGATCCCGAAGCCGGTCAGCGCCGAGCGCACCGGGCCGCCCGCAGCGTGCGCCATCAATTTGCGAAGCCCGGGGCCGGCCAGGCGGCGCAGGGCAGCGGACAACTCGCGGATCGCGATGAAAAACAAACCCAGCCCGCCAAAGATGGCAGTGGCGGCCTCGATAGCGGTCAAGCCGAAATTCCTCGATGATGGTTGTTGGGCTGCCGCTCAACAAGAGCCGACCCAGCAGGGATGGCAACCAGGCTGCCGGCGACAATCGGCCTAAACGAATGACAAATTGAAGACATTTGCGTGTCGATGACATGGGCTCGGGACATCCCAACGAGCAACTGGCTCGTTGCCCCTGCTTTATTGTCTTACCGCCCCGATACGACGCGCAGCGTTATCGCCGCTCCGCCGCCCACGCCGAGGCGGTGAAATCCGCGCCGGACGGCAGCCACTCGTTTGGCTGCAGCATCCATGCGATCACGTCGCCCGTCGGCGCGCCTCGCTCCTTGTCCCGCAGCAGCAGATGGTAGCCCTGTTGGTAAAGCCCTCTGCGGACATCCCCCGGCATGTGCGCCCAGGCCTGCGCCATCGCCTCGGCCGGCACCAACGTATCCCGTGCGCCGTACAGTGCCAGCACCCGGCCGTGCAGCAGTGCTGCCGAATCCTGGGCGGCATCCATCAGGTCAGTCAGACCCCGCAGCGCATCAAACCGCGTGCGCCGGATGGTCAGAGGGTCCCGCGCCAGGCGGATCAGCGCATCACGGTTATCACTTGCCATCACCTTCAGCGGCACCTCCGCACCGGTGACACTCAGCCCCGGCGCCAAGCCCGACACCAGCCACAGCCCGGCGCTCATGCCCCAGCCCATCTGCTGGCGTCCCCACACCGCCGGCGACAGAAGCACCCAGCCATCAACTGACGGCGCATCCGGCCGAGCTGCCAGAGTCATCAGCACGGCGCCGCCCATGCTCTCGCCCATAGCAAACAGCGCAACACCAGGATAACGCGCCCGCAGCGCCCGCAGCATGGCGGCGGCATCGTCGGCCAACGCTGTGGCACCGGGCCAGAAGCCGCGTTGCGGTGCCGCCCCGAACCCGCGCTCGTCCGGCGCGAAGACGGCGATCCCGGCCGCGGTGAAGGCGTCGGCCGGGATCTCCCAGGCGTTGCGGCTGTCGTTGAACCCGTGCAACGCCAGCACCACCGCCCGCGGCGGCCCTGCCGGCAACCACGTCCGCACCGGCAGCACCGCGCCATCCGCCATCGTGAACGAGTCATCCGCCTGCAGCATCCGCCCCGGCAGCGGTGGCAACGGCACGCCATAGGTCGGCAGTCCCGTGCAGCCCGCCAAAGCGGCCAGCATCGCGCCTGCGAGCGATGCGCGCATGATGAGACGACATATCCAGGCAGGCGCGGTTGAACTCACAGCCATGAGGGTTATCATCCGGCACCCCACCCAGACAATGAGAACTCCATGCCGTTCGGCGCCGATACGCCCACCCCCCAGCTCGGCACCACCGAGACCATTCACGTCGACAGCCGCACTGTCGCCTGCGACGGCGGCGATGGGCCGCTGGGTCATCCGCGCGTGTGGCTGCACATCGACCACCAGCAGACTTTCTGCCCGTACTGTTCGCGCATCTATGTCCTCAACGAGGGCGCCGGGGACGTCGAGCACTGATGCCGGACGCCAGCGGAGCATCCGAAGCCAAGACCTGCCACCTGATCCTGATCGACGGATCGGGCTTCATCTTCCGCGCCTTCCACGCCTTGCCGCCCATGACTCGCAAGGACGGCACCCCGGTGAACGCCGTATTCGGCTTCACCAACATGCTGGCGCGCCTGCTACAGAATCACGAGGGCAGCCACCTGGCCGTCATCTTCGACGCCGGGCGCACCACCTTCCGCAACGCGCTGTATGACAAGTATAAGGCCCAGCGGCCGGAGCCCCCGCCCGAGCTGATTCCGCAATTCGCCCTGGTGCGCGATGCGACGGCAGCCTTCGGCGTGCCGGCCATCGAGCTGGCGAACTGGGAGGCGGACGACCTTATCGCCAGCTATGCCCGGGCCGCCACTGCCAGCGGCTGGCGCACTACGATCGTGTCGTCCGACAAGGACCTGATGCAGCTCATCGACGACAACGTCATGATGCAGGACCCCATCAAGCAGAAGCCGATCGGCGCCGCGGAAGTGATGGAGAAGTTCGGCGTTCACCCCTCGAAGGTCGTGGAAGTGCAGGCGCTGATGGGCGATAGCGTCGACAATGTGCCGGGTGTGCCAGGCATCGGGCCGAAGACGGCGTCGCAGCTGATCCAGGAGTTCGGCACGGTCGAGGCCGTGCTGGCTGCTGCCCCTGCCATGAAGCCCAGCAAGCGCCGCGACATGCTGATCGAGCATGCGGAGGCCGCGCGCATCAGCCGCCGGCTGGTGGAGCTGGCCTGCGACGTGCCGCTGCCGTTACCGCTCGATGACCTGAAGGCCAAGGAGCCGGACCGCCCAACCCTCGCCGCCTGGCTGCACGCCATGGGGTTTCGGAGTACTGCGACCCGGCTGGGTCTGGATGGCGAGGCGCCGCCGCCCTCGCCCGAGCCCGCCGACTATGCCAGCCCGGAGCAACCGGCATTCGACAACTACGAGTGCGTCACCGAGCTGGTGCGCCTGGCGGAATGGATCGCCGAGGCGCGCGACCGCGGCGTGGTGGCGTTGGACACTGAGACCGACAGCCTCGATGCCATGCGTGCGACCCTGGTCGGCTTGTCGCTCGCCACCGGGCCGGGCCGGGCCTGCTACATCCCGCTGCGCCATGGCCCGGCGCCCGTGGCCGGCCAACTCGACCTCGCCGGCCCCGACGCGCCGCCGCCCATCCACCAGATCGACCCCGACGCCGCAATCGAAGCCCTGCGCCCCCTGTTGCAGGACCCGGCCGTGCTCAAGGTCCTGCACAATGCCAAGTACGACCTCATGGTGCTGGAGCGCGCCGGCATCCCGGGTATCGGGCCCGTCGACTGTACCATGCTCATCTCCTACAGCCAGGGCGCCGGCGCCCATGGCCATGGGCTGGACGAGTTGTCCTTCCGCAACCTCGGCCACCAGCCAATCACCTACGACAGCGTCACCGGCACCGGCCGCAACCGCATCCCTTTCGCCCAGGTGGCGCTGGACCGCGCCACCCATTACGGCGCCGAGGATTCCGACGTGGCCCTGCGCCTGTGGCAGATCCTCCGCCCCCGGCTGCGCGAGGCCAAGAGCCTGGCGCTGTATGAACAGATGGAGCGCCGTCTGATCCCCGTTCTGCTAGCGATGGAGCAAGCGGGCGTGAAGGTGGACGAAACCGAACTCCGCCGCATGTCCGCCGACTTTGCAGTCCGCATGGCCGTCATGGAAACCGAGATCCATGCCATGGCCGGCCGCTCGTTCAACCTGGGCAGCCCGAAGGTGCTGGGCGAGATCCTGTTCGACGAAATGAAGCTGCCCGGCGGCAAGCGCATGGCCGCTTCCGGCACCTGGGCTACGGATGTCAGCGTGCTGCAATCCCTCGCCGACCAGGGCCACCCTCTGCCCGCCCGCATCATCGACTGGCGCCAACTCAGCAAGCTTCGCAGCACCTATACCGAGGCCTTGGTCCAGCAGATCAACCCCGACACCGGTCGCGTCCACACCAGCTTCGCCCAGGCCATCACCAGCACTGGCCGCCTGTCCAGCACCGATCCCAACCTGCAGAACATCCCGATTCGCACCGAGGAAGGGGCCGCGATCCGCAAGGCCTTCGTGGCAGAACCCGGCCACGTGCTGGTCAGCTGCGACTACAGCCAGATCGAGCTGCGCCTGCTGGCCCATGTCGCCGACATCCCGCCCTTGAAGGAGGCGTTCGAGACCGGCCAGGATATCCACGCCCGCACCGCATCCGAGGTGTTCGGCGTGCCGATGGAGGGCATGGACGCGATGACCCGGCGCCGGGCCAAGGCCATCAACTTCGGCATCATCTATGGGATCAGCGCGTTCGGCCTCGCCCGTCAATTGTCCATCGAACCCGGCGAAGCCCGCCTCTACATCGACGCCTACTTCGCCAGATACCCCGGCATCCGCACCTACATGGAACGCACCAAGGCAGAAGCCCGGATCCATGGCTACGTCCTCACCCCCTTCGGCCGCCGCTGCTGGGTGCCCGGCATCGCTGATAAATCCGCCCCCCGCCGCGCCTACGCCGAACGCCAGGCCATCAACGCCCCCCTCCAGGGCGGCGCGTCCGACATCATCAAGCGCGCCATGGTCAAGCTGCCGGCCGCGCTGAAGGATGCCGGGCTGTCGGCGCGCCTGCTGCTGCAGGTGCATGACGAACTGTTGTTCGAAGCCTCCGCAGCCGAAGCCCCGGCGCTGGCGGCCCTGGCCAAGGACGTCATGGAGCGCGCAGCCACCATCACCGTCCCGCTGGTGGTCGAGACCGGCATCGGGGCAAGTTGGGCGGCCGCGCACTGAACCCGGTGCAGGTCCACTCTCAACCATGCTAGCCTGCCATCAGCGATGATGGTGGCGCGCGTGGACGACGTGATCTCTAGCCCGGTCCGGCACAAACTCGACGCAAGTGCATTCTTCCGCATGGCCGACGCCGGCATCTTTGCCACCGATCAACGTCTGGAATTGATCGATGGAGACCTGCTCGACGTGGCGCCAACCGGACAGGGTCACTCAGGCGATGTGGCCGGGTTGAACGAGGCCCTTGTTCTCGCCTGTGCCGGCCGAGCGACGGTCTGGACGCAGGGTTCGATCCGATTGAACAACCTGAACGTCCCTGAGCCTGACTTCGCCGTCTTGCGCCGCCGGGCCGACTTCTATGCCACGGGGCACGGACCCTGTCCGGCCGACCTCCTGCTTGTCATCGAGGTCTCCGACACCTCGCTGCACTTCGACCGCACCGTGAAGCTCCCTGTCTATGCCGGCGCCCAGGTTCCTGAATACTGGATCGTCGACCTGAAGGGTCGTCGCGTCGACGCCTATCGGGCTCCCCGTGGCGATCACTATGCCGAAGTCGCCACCTACATATCCGGCGACATCCTGGCCCTGACCGCCGCGCCCGAGATCGTCGTAAGCTTGGCGCTGTTTTTCGGCTACGCGTCGACCGGCCCCTCGCGCAGCGGGACGATACCGGCAGGCGCTTAACAACCAGTTGGTGCGAGACGCCACCATGGGACGATGCCCTACGGACACCGCCATGGGTCTTGGCCCCTCGCGAGCGGGGAATTGAACCCTAGGGGATCGTATTACAGACTGCTGGGAAACGCAGCGCCTTGCGGTCATCGTGCTGTCGCGCGAACCTGCGGCCAACCAAGGAAGCCACGATGCCCAAACATCTGAAGCACGGCGTCTCAGCCGCCACCGCCGCCGCGCACGACGCCTCTGTCCGTGCCACCGTCGAAACGCTGCTCCACGACATCGAGGCCCGCGGCGACGTCGCCGTGCGGGAAATGTCCATCAAGTTCGACAAGTGGGACCGCGCGGACTTCCGCCTGACCGACGCCGAAATCCGCGGCTGCATGGCCGAGCTTCGCCCGCAGGACCTCGACGATATCCGATTCGCACAAGACCAGGTGCGCGGTTTTGCCGAGAAGCAGCGCGCCTGCATCACCGATCTGGAGGTCGAGACCCTTCCCGGCATCGTCCTGGGCCACAAGAACATCCCCGTGCAGTCCGTCGGCTGCTATGTCCCCGGCGGCAAGTACCCGCTGCTGGCCAGCGCGCATATGAGCGTCATCACCGCGAAGGTCGCCGGCGTGCCGTTCATCGCCACCGCGGCCCCGCCCTATCAGGGCCTCCCGGCGCCGGCCATCGTTGCCGCCCAGCACATGGCCGGGGCGGACGTCATCTACTGCCTTGGGGGCGTGCAGGCCGTCGGCGCCATGGCGATCGGGACGGAGACGATCCGGGCGGTCGACATGATTGTCGGACCGGGCAATGCTTACGTCGCGGAGGCCAAGCGGATGCTGTATGGCCGGGTGGGGATCGACCTGTTCGCCGGCCCCACCGAAACACTCATCATCGCCGACGACACCGCGGATGCCGAGCTGTGCGCAACCGACCTGCTGGGCCAGGCCGAGCACGGCCCGACCACGCCGGCGGTGCTGCTGACCACCTCGGAAAAGCTCGCGCACGCCACGATGGCCGAGGTCGAGCGCCTGCTGACAATCCTGCCGACCGCCGACATCGCTGCCAAGTCCTGGGCCGAATACGGCGAGGTCATCCTGTGCGACACGGAAGAGGAGATGATCGTCGAAGCCGACCGGATCGCGTCCGAGCATGTGCAGGTCATGACGCGGGATCCCGATGTGTTCCTGTACGGCATGAAGAACTACGGCGCCCTGTTCCTGGGCGCCCGCACCAACGTGGCCTATGGCGACAAGGTCATCGGCACCAACCACACCCTGCCGACGGGGAAGGCCGCCCGCTACACCGGTGGCCTGTGGGTCGGCAAGTTCCTGAAGACCTGCACCTACCAGCGCGTCTTGACCGACGAGGCCAGCGCCATGATAGGGGCCTACGCGTCGCGTTTGTGCATGCTGGAGGGATTTGCCGGGCATGCCGAGCAGGCCAACGTGCGGGTGCGCCGGTATGGCGGCCGCAACATTCCTTATGCGACTGCCGCGGAATAGACGCGCAGAACCGCGGCGAACGGAAAAGCCCTCCCCCGCTTGCGGGAGAGGGAGAAGACACAGGGTCACCCCCGCCGCAGAACCCCGCGGACCTGCCGGTCGATCACAGCCTCTTCGTCGGCTGCGATAACCAGGACCTCCAGGGCCGAGCGGTCCGCGCTGATCCGCCCCGGCACGGCGGCGTCAGGGTCAAGCGCAATGCCCATCCAGCCCAGATGGTCCGCGACCAGCGCCCGCACCCGCGCATCGTGCTCCCCGATCCCGCCGGTGAATACGAACCCGTCGATCCCCCCTAGCGCCGCCATCAGGCCGCCAGCCAACTGCGCGACCCGATAGGCGAACAGCTCCACGGCGCCGGCCGCCGCTGGGGCCTCGCTCGCGTGCAGGGTGCGCATGTCGGCCGCGACGCCCGACAGGCCCAGCAGTCCGGCCTCGTGATACAGCAGATGTTCCACCGCCGCCGCGGTCATCCCACGTTCCTGCAGCAGATACAGCACGACGCCCGCATCGAGCGTGCCGCAGCGGGTGCCCATCACCAGCCCATCCAGCGGCGTGGTGCCCATCGTGGTTTCGACGCTCTGGCCCGCCACCATCGCGCACAGGCTCGCTCCGCTGCCCAGATGGGCCACGATCACACGGCCCCCTGCCAGGTCATGCGGCAGTTGCGATGCCGCCCATTCGTAGGACAGTCCGTGGAAGCCGTAGCGCCGCAGGCCCAGCCGATCCGGTAGCGCCCAGCGCCGGGCGACGCCGGGCAGGGTGCGGTGAAAGGCTGTGTCGAAACAGGCCACTTGTGCCAGCCCCGGCTGTGCGGCGGACACCGCGCGGATCGCAGCCAAGTTGTGCGGTTGATGCAACGGTGCCAACGGCACCAGCGCCTCCATCGCCGCGATCGCGGCCTCGTCCACGCGGGCCGGGCCAGTGAAGGCGTCGCCGCCATGCACGATCCGATGCCCCACTGCCGCCAGCGCCCGGCCGGCCAGATGCGCCTGCACCCAGGCGAACAGCGCCGGCAGCACGGCCTCGTGCCCCGCGCCCTCGACTTTCGGGGCGTCCAACACGGAGCCATCCTCCGCCTTGGCCACGGCGTGCGGCGTGCCCGTCACATCCTCGAACTCGCCCCGCAGCATCGCCCGACCCTCGTCGAACAGCGCGAACTTCAGGCTGCTCGACCCAGCGTTCAGCGTCAGAACTGCACTCAAGACGGCCACCGCCAGTCGTGGATTTCCGGCATGTCCTCGCCGTGCATCCGCACATACGCCGTGTGGTCCACCAGCCGGTCGCGCAGGTGCTGCATCAGGTGGGCGGACACGTCCGTCATCCGCTCCACCCGCTCTACCGCCGCCATCGCCAGGTGGAATCGATCGAGCTTGTTCAGCACCGTCATATCGAACGGCGTTGTCGTCGTGCCTTCCTCCATGAACCCGTGCACATGGAAGCGTGCTGCACACGAGCGGCCATGCAGCAGGCGGTGCATAACCCACGGGTAGCCGTGGAACGCGAAGATCACCGGCCGATCGCGCGTGAACAGGCTGTCGAAGACGGACACGGACAGGCCGTGCGGATGTTCGCTCTGTGGCTGCAGCGCCATCAGGTCCACGACGTTGACCACTCGCACCCGCAACTCCGGCAGATGCCGGCGCAGGATGTCGGTCGCGGCCAGGCACTCCATCGTGGGAACGTCACCGGCGCAGGCCATCACCACGTCCGGCGCCTCTCCCTGATCGTTGCTCGCCCACTCCCACAGCCCGGCCCCCGCCGCGCAGTGCCGCACCGCCGCGTCGCGGTCCAGCCATTGCGGCGCCGGCTGCTTGCCCGCGACTATGACGTTGATGTAGTTCCGGCTGCGCAGGCAGTGATCGGCCACGCTCAGCAATGTATTCGCGTCCGGCGGCAGGTAGATCCGCACGACCGACGCCTTCTTGTTCGCGACATGCCCGATGAAGCCCGGGTCCTGGTGGCTGAAGCCGTTATGATCCTGCCGCCACACGTGGCTGGTCAGCAGATAGTTCAGGCTGGCCACGGGCCGCCGCCACGGCAGCTTCTGGCACGCCTCCAGCCACTTCGCATGCTGGTTGAACATGCTGTCGACGATGTGGATGAACGCCTCGTAGCAGCTGAACAGCCCGTGCCGGCCGGTCAGGAGGTAGCCCTCCAGCCAGCCCTGGCACAGATGCTCGCTCAGCACCTCCATCACCCGTCCGTCCGGCCCGACATGGTCGTCGGTCGGCAGCAGCGAGCCCATGCTCTCCCGGTCTGTCACCTCGAACACCGCATCCAGCCGGTTGCTTGCGGTCTCATCGGGGCCGAACAGGCGGAAGGTCGACATGTTCCGCTTCATGATATCGCGCACGAACAGCCCGAGCGTGCGAGTCGCCTCGCCATCGACCGCACCGGGCGCCGGCACGTCCAGCGCGTAGTCGCGGAAATCCGGCAATTCCAGATCGTGCAGCAGCATGCCGCCATTCGCGTGCGGGTTGGCCCCCATCGTCCTGGCCGGGATCTGCGCCAGGATCGCGGCCACCGGATGCCCGGCGCCGTCGAACAGCTCCTCCGGCTTGTAGGAGTGCATCCAATCTTCGAGCTGCCGCAGCCGTTCCGGATGCTCGCGCAGCTTGTCGAGCGGCACCTGGTGCGCCCGCCACGTGCCCTCGACCGGCTTTCCATCCACCTCCTTCGGCCCCGTCCAACCCTTCGGGGAGCGTAGGATGATCATCGGCCATGCCGCCCGCGTGCGGTTGCCGTCCCGAGCGGCCTTCTGGATCTCCGCGATCCGGTCCAGCGCGTCGTCCAGCGCCGCGCCCATCGCCCGGTGCATGGGACCCGCGTCGTGCCCCGACACGATCACCGGCGCCCAGCCATAGCCGCGGAATAACGCCAGCAGCTCGTCCTCGGGGATGCGCGCCAGCACCGTCGGACCGGCGATCTTGTAGCCGTTCAGGTGCAGGATCGGCAGCACCGCGCCATCGCGCGACGGCTCCAGGAATTTCGTTGCATGCCAGCTTGCTGCTGCCGCGCCCGTTTCGGCCTCGCCATCGCCCACCACGCAGGTCACCACCAGGCCGGGATTGTCGAACACGGCGCCGGCCGCATGCAGCAGCGAATAGCCGAGCTCGCCGCCTTCGTTGATCGAGCCCGGCACGTTCGCCGCCGCGTGGCTTGGGATGCCGCCCGGGAAGCTGAATTGCCGCATCAGCCGGCCCATGCCCGCCAGGTTGCGCGGAACGGCCGGCACCATCTCGGAATAGCTACCCTCGAGCCAGGTCGACGCCACCATCCCCGGGCCGCCATGGCCGGGTCCGCAGACATAGATCATGTCGAGGTCGCGCGCGCGGATCACCCGGTTGAGGTGCGCATAGATGAAGTTCAGCCCCGGCGTCGTGCCCCAATGACCCAGTAGCCGCGGCTTCACCCCTTCGATTGTCAAGGGTTCCCGCAGCATCGGGTCATCGCCCATCAGGTAGATCTGCCCGACGCTCAGGTAGTTCGCCGCCCGCCACCACAGGTCGATCATTTCGACAGTCTTGTCATCCATGGCGCATCGCTCCGACCTGTGTGGGCTACACGATGGCTTGACACCCATTTCATGACAGCCGCCACCCCGGTCACGTGCTTGTGCGCCGATCCCGCCCGCTGCATCGTCGGTCGGTCGGTCGGAGCCGGCCGCCGCGGCAACACCGCCCGACACGCAGGGAATGGGAAGATGAGTCGATTATTGCTGGTCGAGGACGATGCGGAGACCGCACACGAGATCGCCGGCTATTTTCGCAACCGGGGTTACGAGGTGGTGTCCTGCGCCACTGGTCCGATCGGGCTCGAGACGGCCGCCATGGGACAGGCCGACGTGCTCCTGATCGATCGCATGCTGCCCGGCCTGGACGGGCTTGCCTTGCTCGACGCGCTGCGGCGGCTGGGTGTGCGAACCCCGGCCCTCGTCCTGAGTGCGCTCGATGGCGTCGACGAGCGCGTCGCCGGGTTGCGCGCGGGCGGCGACGACTACCTGGGCAAGCCCTTCGCCTTCGCCGAGCTCGCCGCCCGGATCGAGGCGCTGCTGCGCCGTCCCGCCAGCGGCCCGGAAACCAGCCTACGCGTCGGACCGCTGGAGCTGAACCTGATCGGACGCACGGCCCGACGCGGCCATCGCGTGCTGAACCTGTTGCCGCGCGAGTTCCAGCTGCTGGAATACATGATGCGCCGGGTCGGGCAGACGGTGACGCGCACCATGCTGTTCGAAGACGTCTGGAACTACCGCTTCACCCCCAAGTCGAACCTGGTCGACGTGCACATGGGCAAGCTGCGTCGTAAGCTGGACGGGCCGGACGAGACGGAGATGATGGCGAGCATCCGCGGCGTCGGCTTCATCCTGGATGCACCGTCATGAGCCATGGAGGGGCGGGTGGATGGGTGGGATTGGCCGGCACCGCCTTCGTTCGCTGGACCCTCGCGATCGCCGCCGGCTTCACCACCATGGCGCTGCTGCTGTTCGCCTTCATCTACTGGCAGACAGCCATCCGCGAGCAGGCACGGATCGACACGGCCATCCTGCGTGAAAGCCATGTCCTGCTCGCCTCGGCACGGGATCGCGCCGGCCCGGGCCTTGAAGCCTGGCTTGCGTCGGACCCGCATGGCCAGCTCTATGGCGGTCTGTTCGACACGGAGGGCCATCGGATGGCCGGCAACCTACTGGCCGTCCCCGCCGGGCTGCCGGCCGACGGCCTGCCGCATCGCGCGATGTTCGGGCCGATCGGACGGGAGCATGACGGCAACGATCCCGAAGCCGTGCGTGGACTCGCGACGCGGCTGCCGGACGGCCACCTGCTGGTGCTCGGATACGACGTGGATGAACTGAAGGAAGTCGATGACCTCATCGGCCGCGCCCTCGTCCTCGGCCTTGTGCCGATGATCCTGCTGTCACTGGCCGGCGGCATGCTGCTCGCCCGGCGTGCCCAGCGCCGGATCGGCACCGTTCACCAGGCCGTCAATCGGATCATGGCCGGTGCGCTGCAGGAACGCCTACCCATCCTGGGCACCGGCGACGAGCTGGACAAGGTCAGCGCCGCCGTCAACCGCATGCTCGACCAGATGGAACGCCTGGTCGAGGACCTGCGGGCCGTCGGAGACAACATCGCTCATGACCTGCGCACACCTCTGACCCATGTGCGCATGCGTCTCGAGCGCAGCCGCGACGAGGCCCAGACCGTCGACGAGTTCCGGCTCGCATCGGACCGCACGATCGCCGCGGTGGATGCAGCACTGGCTGTGGTGGGCGCGATCCTGCGGATCGGCGAGATGGAGCACGGCCCCCGCCGCGCCGCCTTCGCACCGATGGACCTGGCCGGCATCGTGGCGGAGACGGTGGAGCTGTACGAACCGATCGCCGAGGATCGCGGCATCCGTCTCACGCTGGCCTTGACAGCCCACCCCACCGTCATGGGCGACCGTGACCTCATGGTGGAGGCGGTCGGCAACCTGCTCGACAACGCGGTCAAGTTCGCGCCACCCGGCTCGGTCGTGACCGTGGCGTTGGACCAGTCTGGTTCGGTCGCAATGCTGCGCGTCGCAGACCGCGGTCCCGGTATCCCTTCGGCCGAGCGGGATCGCGTGTTGCAGCGTTTCTACCGCATGGAAAAAAGCCGCACGGTGGATGGCAGCGGACTGGGGCTCAGCCTCGTCGCCGCCATCATGACGCTGCATGGCTTCATGCTCCGCATCGGCGACGCAGACCCCGGATGTGTGGTCCAGATCACCTGCCCGGACGTCCTGCCCGGCGCGGTGACCGAGACAGTCAGCGACGCCACTAAAACGGAATTTAGTCTGGCAGGACAGGTCCCCGGGCTATAGCGCCTTCAGGATGGCGCTGGTCGCGCATCTCGCCAATGGGAAGACAACTCCGACATGAAACGACGGGTTATGCTGGCCGCGACGGGGTGCGGCGTTCTGACCATGGCCGCGCTGCCGGCATCTGCCGCGGGGCCGGACCAGAATGCCACGGCCTTCGTGCAGGCAACCGCTGATCGCATGACGGCGATCATCGATGGCGACGAAGTCAAGGCCACCAAGGCCGCGCGATTGCAGGCCCTTGTCGACCAGTCCGTCGATTCCGAGGAGATCGCCCGGTTCTGCCTGGGCCGATTCTGGCGCACCACCACGCCCGCGCAGCAGGGCCGCTTCCTGCAGATGTTCCACCAGGTGCTGCTGGACGGCGTCACCGGGCAGATCAGCGCCTACAAGGGGGTCAAGGTGAAAACCAGCTCGGCGATGGAACGCGACGACGGCACTCTCGTGCCCAGCATCGTCGCGCGGCCCGGGCAAAAGGATGTACGCGTGGATTGGCTCGTCCGCCCTACGTCCGCCGGGTTGCGAATCCAGGACATCATCGCCGAGGGCACCAGCCTGCGGCTGACCCGGCGCAACGATTACGCCGCCTTCATGGGCGCCCATGGCGGTGACATGGAGGCGCTATTGGCCGCAATCCGCCAACGGCTGGAGCAGACATAGGCGGCGGGCCCCCCATGTCCGGTTTCACGTCCATCCTTGTCGAGCACGCCACCAGCATCCAGGCGGCGCTGTTCGGCATCGTCATCACGGCCGCCTGGTGGCTGGAACGCCTGCAGCCTGGCAGCGGCGTCGTTCGCAAGAAGCGGCGGACACGGGTCAACGCGCTGTTCGTGCTTCCGGCCCTGCCCATCCAGGTCGTGCTCGCAACCTGCTGCGGCAACATAGCGCTCTGGGCAACGGCGCACGGCTGGGGATTGCTGTATCTCCTGCCCGGTCACGACAGCGCCTGGGTCAAGTATGCGGCGATGTTCGTGCTGCTGGACCTGCTTGACTGGGTGTACCACTACACCATGCACCGCGTGCCGGTGCTGTGGCGCTTCCACTTGGTCCACCACACCGACCAGGCGATCGACGTGTCGACGACGGTGCGCGAACACCCCGGCGAGACGGTCTGCCGCAACGGCTTCCTGATCCTCTGGGTCGCGATCCTTGGCGTGCCCCTGGAACTGCTGGTCATGCGCCAAACGGTCGAGACGGTCTCAAACATCCTGGCGCACACTACATTCCGCCTGCATGGACGGTGGGACCGGGTTCTGGGCTGGGTCCTCGTGACGCCAAACGTCCACCACGTCCATCACCACCGTGTCCGTCCCTACACCGACCGCAACTTCGGCGACGTCTTCAGCGTCTGGGACCGTCTGTTCGGCACCTTTGCCGTCCTGCCGACCGAGGCCGTCGTGTTCGGCCTCGATACCCACGCCGGCCTGGCCGGCGACGACGGCTTCGTTCGCGCGCTGGCCATGCCGTTCGACGCGCACGGCACCGAGGCGACCGCGACCCAGACCTGCTGACCCAGAGCCGTTCAGGGCCGAACGCCAGGCGTCTCCACATGCAGCCCGTTTGACCGCCATCCCAGATAGTACTGCAGTGCCGCCATCTCCGGGCTGCCGGGCGGCAGCGGCTCGGCGCGCACACCGGTCAGGCAGTTCCGCAGGCGGCGATCCAGCGATCCCATCGACTGCCATTCCAGCCGATACAGCGGATAGCCGTTCGGCTGCCCCTGTGGGATCCGCGCCCCGCCCAGCCGCTGCCCGGCCAGGTCGTCGTGGCACTGCGCGCAAGACAGGTTCAACTGCCCTTGCCGCAGCGTGAACAGCGCCCTGCCCTGCTCGATGAACGTCCGCCCCGGCCCCGCCCCGTCCACCGCCATCGGCAACCCCCGCGACTGCAGTCCCACCACCGCTGTCACCGCCAGCATCTCGTCGCTGTCGGTGCCCCAGGCAGGCTGATGCGCGCGGTCAGTACGGCATTGGTTTACCCGCCCCGCCAGGGTGATTGGCCGGCCCAGCGCGGGGTCATAGGCGGGGTAGCGTGCGCTTACCCCTCGCATCGACCCGACCGCGCCATGACACGACGCACAGCCTTGGTCCCACAGCGCCTGGCCCTGCTGCACCCATAGCAACGCCGGGTTCTGGTTGTCGTCGTCCTGCATGGCGCGCACCGCCGGCGAGGCGTCGTCGTAGCCGCTATGGGGCGCGGCCCCACACAGCAGGAGAAGCAGCAAAGCGAAAAGCTTGTCATGGCCGG
Source organism: Rhodospirillales bacterium (assembly GCA_043748985.1). Taxonomy (GTDB): domain Bacteria; phylum Pseudomonadota; class Alphaproteobacteria; order Acetobacterales; family Acetobacteraceae; genus JBBROS01. Next base: position 391 of record JAYVEG010000312.1, on the reverse strand, counting down.
GCTTGATCCGGCCGCCCCGTCCCTGCGGAGAGAGCCCACCGCTGTTGGAACGAGATCCCCGGGTCGGACCCGGCAATGACACGGTGGATCGCCGCCCTCGCCTCACACCACCTCGACCCGCGCCGTCTCCGTCTGCGACGCGCCGCTATCGTCCTTCCAGGAGAACACCAGCTCGCCCGACGCATCCGCCTTGGCGGCAAACGCCAGGAACGGGTTGGCGGCGATGGCGGGGAACAGGGTCAGGTGCACGACCTCCACCCCGTTATAGACGCAGCGGAAATCGTTGATCACCATGCGCGGCACCAACGTCCCCATCTCGTCCCGCCGTTGCCCACTTTCCATTGGGTGGCTGATCAGGATCTTCACCTCGATCGCATCACCCTTCTTCGCC
>JAYVEG010000311.1:0-2533 GCA_043748985.1 Rhodospirillales bacterium | reverse complement strand
TCAGCCGGCGCCTGTTCGCCGTCACCAGCTTCGGCCTCGCCTTGGCTGTCCCGGCAGTGGTCTACGGCGGCCTGATGATCCGTCTGCTACGCCCGGGCGGCACCGTCTGACGTCACCGCCCCTCTCCCGCCTGCGAAAGACGGGCGGGGTGAGCGTCTCGGCCCGTGGGCGCCAACGAAACGCCCAGGTCAGTCAGCCCAAACGGGCAAACACCTGCCGGTCCCGGTTCTCCTGCATCAGCATCCGGAACCCCGGAAACGTCTCGAACCCCAGGCCTAACGGCATCCCGGTCTCCTCATCCGCCACCACCTCGGCATAGCTGGCACCAGAGAACTTCTCCCACTTGCCTGCAGGCTTCTTGGCCTCGACATGCACCACGGTGGCCTTCAGCACCATGCGGATCACCGCTTCCTTGGGGTTGCGCGGCTTCATCAGAGACGGGTGGCCACCGGCCATCGTCCAGCCACTCGCCATCGCCCAGGCCGTCAGCTCGTCCTTCGTCACGCGGCTTTCTTCCCCTTCTTCGCCCCGCTCTTGCCTTGGGGCATATGCTTCGCCTTCGGCTCGTGCTTGGCCTTGCGCTCCCGCAACTGCCCCGGCGCCGCCCCGACCTTGGACCGCTCCAGCACAAAGCGGGCATAGTCGTCCATGTCACCCTCGAACGGCGCAACCGTGCCGTCGGCCGCCAGCCACAGCCGGTCCGCCACCAACTCCATCAACGACCGGTCATGGGTGATCAGGATGACGGCGCCCTGGTAATCGTTCAACGCGTCCAGCAACGCCCGCCGGCTGTCGATGTCCAGATGGTTCGTCGGCTCGTCCAGGATCAACAGATGCGGGGCCGCCATCGCCACCATGTTGAGCAGCAGCCGCGCCCGCTCTCCGCCCGAAAGGTTCTCGACCGTGGTGGACTGCTTGTCGAACCCGATCCCGAACGAGGCCAGCCGCGACCGATACGATGTCTCGCTATCCTCCGGCCGCGCCCGCCGCATGATGTCCAGCGGCGTGTCGTTCGGGTCCATCGCCTCGATCTGATGCTGGTGGAACCACCCCACCTGGATGCGCCGCTCCCGCTGGAACTTCCCGTGACTCAGCTCCAGCGCCCCCGCGGCCAGCTTCGCGAAGGTGCTCTTGCCCGCGCCGTTCACCCCCAACAACCCGATCCGGTCGTCGATATCCAGCCGCAGGTCCATCCCGCGCAGCACCGGCACCCCGTCCGCATAGCCTACATTCGCATCCTCCAGCCGCATCAGCGGCGGCGCCAACGGCCGGGCAGGGGAGGGCAGCAGGAACGGCGCCACCCGCTCCTCGATCGTCAGCTCGATCGGCTCCAGCTTCGCCAGCCGCTTCATCCGGCTCTGCGCCTGCGCCGCCTTGCTCGCCTTCGCCTTGAACCGGTCGACGAAGCTCTGCAGATGCGCCCGCTCCGCATCCTGCTTCACCTTCGACGCCGACAGCAGCCGCGCCTTCTCGCCCCGCCGCTTCTCGAAATCGTCATACCCGCCGGTATAAAGCTCCAGCTTCCCCCCCTGAAGATGCAGGATCGCGTCGACCGAGTTGTTCAGCAGCTCCCGGTCATGGCTGATGATCATCGCCGAGTTCGGATATTTCTTCAGCCGTGCCTCCAGCCACATGGCACCCTCCAGGTCCAGGTAGTTGGTCGGCTCGTCCAGCAGCAGCATGTCGGGCTCGGCGAACAACGCCGCCGCCAGCGCCACCCGCATCCGCCACCCACCAGAAAACTCGCTCATCACCCGTTCCAGGTCCGCAGTCGAGAAGCCCAGCCCGGCCAAAATCTCCCCCGCCCGCGCCGGAGCCCGGTCCGCCCCGATCTCCTCCAGCCGCTCATAGATCTCCGCAATCCGCTCCGGCGCCGCAACCTCCAACTCGGCCAGCAACCCATGCCGCACGGTGTCGGCCTCCAGGATCGTCTCCAGCAGAGTTACCGGCGTCGCCGGATGCTCCTGGGCCACCGCCGTCACCCGCGCGGCCCGCGGCAACCCGATCTCCCCCCCATCCGGCTGCAACTCCCCCAGGATCAGCTTGAACAGAGTCGACTTCCCCACCCCGTTGCGTCCCACCAGCCCCACCTTGGTGTTGGCCGGCAGCGTGACCGTCGCGCGGTCGAAGAAACGCCGGCCCCAGGCGTTGAACACGAGCCCATCGATCTGAAGCATGGAATTCCAAAATGCTGCGAGTGCGAGATGCAGCATGTAGACTGTCCCGGCCTGAATTGCGAGCCACGTGCGCACGCCCCGCCAAAGGGTGCGAAGACATCCGACACCGGACGCGACGACACCGCCGGTGACGTGCGCATCCTGCAAGTCTACGGTCCGGACCAAGGATCGCAGCGGGTTCCGCTCCAGCACGGGCTGACCATCCCAGGCGCCTTGCTCAACGCCAGCACTGCGCTACCCTCCCGCAAAACGATCGAGGAACCGACCATGACCCGCGCCGCACGCTGGCTCCTGCCCATGCTCCTTCTGGCCACCACCGCCCACGCGGAGGTCACCCGCCTCGACATCACCACCCG
>JAYVEG010000310.1:0-2536 GCA_043748985.1 Rhodospirillales bacterium | reverse complement strand
CTGATGACGGACACGAAGGAATTCACCTTCAGCTACGTCGACGGCGACAACCTGGTGCTGATGGACCCGGTGACCTTCGACCAGACCATCGTCCCGAGTGCCATTCTCGGCGACCAGGTGGCGTTCTTGCAGGACAACATGAAGGTCGAGTTGGACCTGGTCGAGGACGAGCCCGTCGGCATGCACCTGCCATCGACGGTGATCCTGACGATCGAGGAAGCCGACCCGGTGGTGAAGGGCCAGACGGCCGCGTCCTCCTACAAGCCGGCCAAGCTCAGCAACGGCGTCAAGTGCCTGGTTCCGCCCTTCATCGAGGCCGGCGAGCGGATCGTCGTCAAGACCGAAGACGGCAGCTACGTCGAACGCGCCAAGGGGTGAGCGTCCTGGCACCGGTTAAAACCGCGGCCGGACGCGACCGGCTTTCGTCTTGTGGCGCGCGCTAGATGGCCCTTCAGCTCTCCCCCCACATGACCGTTATGCAGAACGCCATCCAGAAGGCCGCGCGGCGTTTGCTGCGTGACTTCGCGGAAGTGGAGCAACTGCAGGTCAGCGTCAAAGGCCCAGGCGACTTCGTCAGCCAGGCCGACCTGCGCTCCGAACAGATCCTCGTCGAGGAGCTGACCAAGTCCCGCCCCGGCTACGCCTTCCTGCTGGAGGAAGGCGGCGTCCGTGGCAGCCCGAACTGGTCGTGGCGCTGGATCATCGACCCGCTGGACGGCACCACCAACTACCTCCACGGCGTGCCGCACTGGTGCATCAGCGTGGCGCTGGAAAAGCGCACCGAGATGCCGAACGGTAAATTCGTCGAGGAGATTATGGCCGGCTGCGTCTATAATCCCGTGACGGACGAGATGTTCTGGGCGGAAAAGGGCGTCGGCGCCTTCCTCAACGAACGGCGCCTTCGCGTCTCCGCCCGGCGCGAGATCAAGGACGCCTTGTTCGCCACGGGCATACCCTTCGCCGCCGTGGCCCCGCAGCGCCGCCTGGCCTTCGCCCGCACGCTGGGCGTGCTCATGCCGCAGGTCGCCGGCATCCGTCGCTTCGGCGCCGCCGCGCTCGACCTGGCCTGGGTCGCGGCCGGGCGCTACGACGGCTACTGGGAGCTCGGGCTGCACCCCTGGGACATGGCCGCCGGCGCGCTGATTGTGCGCGAGGCCGGGGGCTTCGCCACCGACACGGCGGGCCGCGAACTGGTGCTGGCCGACACGGGCGTTGACGTGGTCGCCGCCAACCCGACGCTGCACCCGCGCCTGCTGGAGGTCGTGGCCGATGGTGTGGGTGCGGCCAGCCGAGCCTGACCGGCACGGCGCGCGCGCCCTGGCGGCGGGACGACGGGGGCGATACGATGGCATGGTGATTCGCAATGCCACTCGCCCAATCCTGTTGACCAGCATCCTGCTCGCAGGCATCGCGGCGCATCATCCGGCGGTGGCGCAGGTGGCGGTGAATTCCGGCGCGCTCGACCGGCTGACGCCTTCCGCCGCACCTCCGCGCCCGCCTCCCGCCAGCGAGACCCGGCGGACGGAACGCAAGCACTCCAACACCAAGCCAGTCACCAAAACTGGTAAGACACCGGTCGCGACACCGACCGCGACACTGGCGGCCAAACCGCAAACGAAGCCCCCAATCAAACCCGCCGCGCCGCGGCCGCCGCCCGTCGCCGTTGCGCCGGCCCCACCGCCGCCCGCAGCCATCGCCGCTTCCGTGACCGCGCCGCCAAAACCCGTGCCCGCCATCCCGATCCCCGTCCTGGCGGACGCCATCGGCGATGCATCACCCATCCCGGGTGGCGTGCGCGTGACATTCGGGCCGGATAAGTCCGACCTCAACCCGTCGACAGAAGCCGCATTGCGCAATCTGGCACGCACCTTGGGCGGCAATCCGACCGTGACCTTCAACGTCCATGCCTACACCAACGGGCTGCCTGACGATCCGTCGACGCCGCGGCGCCTGTCGCTGTCGCGGGCGCTGGCGGTGCGCGCCGTGTTGATGAGCGAGGGCGTCGTGTCCACGCGCATCTACGTGCGCGCGCTCGGGGCTACGGCGCTGGCCGGTCAGCCGGACGGGCCGCCCGACCGCGTCGACGTGACGCAGACGGGGTTTGTGGCACCCGCCGCCTCGTCACCGACCCAGCCATGAAGGTGACCACGCCGCAATGACCCGCCCTGCCGTCTACCTCATCCGCATGGTGGTGTTCCTGGCCGTGGTCGGCGTCGTGGCCGGGTTCCTTTCGCACGCACTCGTTGTCGCGTTCCAGACCAACCCGCTGCTGAACGCGCTGATCTTCCTGGTGTTGGCCTTCGGTATCGGCTGGAACATCTATCAGGTCGTGCGTCTGAGCCCGGAGGTCCGCTGGGCCGAGACGTTCCAGCAGTCGCGCGCCCGCCTTGCCGGCCTACCGCCGCCCGTGCTGCTGGCGCCAATGGCGAGCATGCTGGCCGCGCGTGTCGGCGGCCGGCAGAGCGACGGCCAGGAGCGCTTCACCCTCTCCGCCCCCACCATGCGCGGCTTGCTCGACAGCCTGGCCAGCCGCCTG
>JAYVEG010000309.1:0-8550 GCA_043748985.1 Rhodospirillales bacterium | reverse complement strand
GCGCGCTACTACTCGGTCGTGGTTGATGGGAAGGAAAACAAGGACGCGGCCTGGTATTATCCGGAGCCGAAAACGGGAGCGATGCAGGTGAAGGACCGGGTCGCGTTCTGGAAAGGCGTTACGGTCAGCTGACTGATCGGGTTCTCCTTTGGATTGCGCTGGGTTCCCTTCACAGCCGAGCGTTCCAAAGGAGACCCGCACCACGACGATGCCTGCGCGATCGAGCGGCCTGCCCCGGTTTGCATCGGCGTCATGCGTGCTGCTGGCGGTTGGCGCGGTGCAATCGGCGGCCGCGAAGGACTGGCCGGTGATCCGCAGCGCGACGGAGGGGGCGTCCCCCGTACAACTTCACTAAGTCCGACGGCACCCTGGCCGGGTTCAAGATCGACCTGGCAAATGATCTGTGCCGGCGCATCAAGGCCAAATGCGAGATCATTGCGCAGAATTGCGGTGGTATCGTTCCGGGCTGACCGGCGGCAAGTACGATGCGATCATCGCCGGGATGTCGATCACCGCCAAGCGGCGCGAGGTGATCGACTTCACGCAACCGTATGTCAGCAGCCCGAGTCAGTTCGCGACGTTGAAGGGCGGCGGGCTGGAGGGTTTGCCGGGGAGCGGTGGCCGGTTCGACCTGGGCACCGACGAGGCCGGCGCGAAGGCGGCGATCGATGCGATGAAGGTGCGGCTGAAGGGCAAGGTGCTGGGGGTGCAGGGCAGCACCCTTCAGGCGGATTTCGCCAACATCTCCCTGAAGGGCGTGGTCGAGGTGCGGGCCTACAGGTCGTCGGACGAGGTGCTGCTGGAGCTGTCCTCGGGGCGGGCGGATGCTGCGCTGCTGTCGGCCGCGGTGGTTCGGGCCGCGATGGAGAAATCTGGCGGACAGGATCTGGTGTTGACCGGCCCTGGCTTCAGCGGTGGCACGATCAAGGAGGCGACGGCGGACGGCACGTTGGCGAGGCTGTCCATGCTGTGGTTCAAGCTCGCCCTCACTTCGCGCTGATACTGTCTTGGAGAGCCTGAGGCTCCTCGGCTTCGGCGATGGCGGCTGGGGCTGGCCGCTGGTCTGGGCGGCGGGGACCGCAGTTGCGGTCGCGGTGGCGGCCTTTGCCGTGGGTGCGTGCATCGGGGCGGCGGCGGGATAGGCGGGCGCTCAGCCGCTGCCCAGCGCGCAGGCATAGACGATGTCGGGATGCAGCGCCCGCTCCGCGATTTCGCGCAAGTGGTCATGGTGGGTGAAGAACAGCACCTGCGTGCGCCGGGCGAGTTCTCCCAGCACGCGGAACCCGGCCTCTGCCCGGGCATCGTCGAAGTTGACGAACAGGTCGTCGGCCAGGAACGGCACGACGGCGCCGGCGGCCAAGGACTGTTCGAAGGCGGCGAGCCTCAGGGCCAGGAACAGCTGGTCGGCGGTGCCCTGGCTCATGGCATGGACATCCACCGCCTCCTCGCCGCGCAGGGCGATCAGGCGCGGCTTCCGGCCGGATCGGTCCACCTGCAGCTGGCTGTAGCGGTTCAGCGTCAAGGTCGCGAACAACACGCCAGCCCGCTCCAGCAACGGGTTCTGTTGGCGTTGCCGATATCGCTCGATCGCCGCCTCGATCAGCACCAGCTCGGCCCGTCGCAGGACGAAATCCTCGGCCTCGGCCGCGAGGCTCGCGGCCGCCATTTCCACATCCGCGGCGGCGGCGGCGGCCTCGCTGCCACGATCGAGCGCGGTCAGCGCTGCCTGCGCGGTGGACAGCTCCGCCGCGACCCCCTGCAACCCGGTGTGCACTTCATTTAACGAGGCACCCAGGCGCTGGTCCGCCGCGATCGCTGCTGCCAGGTCGGCGCCCTCGACCGTGGCGAGCGCCTGGTCCAGCGGGAGGCCCTCGCTGTCCATGATCTCGCGGTCGATCGCGCGCAGGTCCGCCTCGGCCAGGCGGCGTTCCTTGATCCGCTCCAGCGCGGTTTCCAGCAGCGGCAGGTCGGTGCCGCCGGCCGTGGTTTCGAGCGGCGCCAGGGTTTCGCGCGCGGCCTCGGCCGCACGGGTGGCTGCGGCCTTGCCATGGAGCAGCGCGGCCCGCTCCTCGTCCAGCGTATTGCGGGCTGCCACCAGGCTGCGGGCGGCGAACAGCCGGTGATCGAGCGCCTGCGTCTGCGCCTCCGGCGTGCCCGGGGCCTCGTTACAGAGTGCGGCCACGGCTGCGGCCCGGTGTGTGAAGGCGGCGGTTCGGGCGTCGATGCCTTGCACCCGCTCGCGCAGCCGGGCCGCGTCCGACACCGACGTTGCCAGAGCGCGGACCTGATGCAACACGGGCTCCGCCTCGGCCGGCGCGACGCTGGTCAGCCGCGTGCCGGCCCCCGCCGCGGCCCAGTCCACCTCCGTCTGCTGCAGGGCTGCCGCGGCCTCGGCCAGGTCGTCCTGGGCCCGCTGCAGGGTCTGCCGATCCGCATTGCGCTTTCCCGCTGCCGCGGCCCGCGTGGTTGCCGCCTGTGCCCGGCGCGTCACCGTGGCGGCGGCCAGGTCGAGCAGTGCCGGCAGGCTGGTCTGCACCCCTGCGCCGAGTATGGCCGCCAGCGCCGCCTCGGCCGCCGCGATGGCCGCCCGGTCCTCGTCCAGCGCCCCTTCGGCCTGGTGGCACTTGGCGGCGACCTCCAGGGACACGGCGCGCTCGACCGCCCAGGCGCGGAGCCGTTCCGGGGCCATGGCCGGCAGCCCGGCATCGGCGAGCCGCGCCGTCCAAGCCGCCTGCGCCGTCGCCAGCGCAGCCGCGGCCTGGTCGGCCGCGCGGGCCGCCTGCGTCCGTGTCAGCACCAGCGCCGCGGTTTCGTCCGTCAGGATCTGCAGGTGCGCCGATTCGGCGGATCGGTCGAAGCGGCGGTCCGCCAGGGCGTCGGCCGCCGCCATCGCCTGGTCCAAGCGCGCAACGGCGGCGGCCGGGTCATGCAGCGCTGCATTTTCCAGGAGATGCCGCCGCACGCCGTCCCATACGGCGCCGCGCGCATGCCGGGCGGCGACCAGAGCGTCCAGCGAGACGGCGAGGCCCGCGGTCTCCAGGCGCTGCCGGTCGTGGGCCTTGTGGGCCAGCTGGTCGTCGGCATGGGTTATCGCGCGTGTCGCGGCCGCCGCGTCGGTGGTTGCCACCGCGATCCCCGCGGCGGCGATCTCCGCCTCTGCGGGGACCGCGATCGCGGCCAGGGCGGCGGGATCGCCATGCCAGGGCAAAAGCCGGGCCATCGCGGCAGCCAGCGCCGCCTCCGCCTGGGCCAGCCCACGCATGGCCTTGTGCAGCCCGTCATGCCGGGTCATCGCCCGTTGCCCGGCCTGCTGTGCGAGCCCGAGGGCGCCGTCATCCGTAGGGTCCGGCGCCGCGCCCGGGTGCTCGGCTGCGAGTGCGGCGGTTGTGCGGCGCAGCTCCGACGCGGCCTTTCCGGCCCTGTCCGCCTGCAACGCATGGCGCTTCGCCAGGACATCCAGGCGGGCCAGCGTCGGCGTGTCCGGGAGAGCCGCCGCGGCCGCCTCTGCCGTCACGTCCGCCCATCCCAGGCTTGCGAGGTGCCGCGCCACCGCCGCGTCGTCCACGGCCAGGTCGCGCCGCAGCGGGGCGGCGTCGGTCATGCCCTGCTCGACCTGCGAGGCCTGCCGGACCAGCGCCTCGATGGCGGCCGCCTGGGCCGGCACCGTGGGATCGATTGCCATCGTGGCCAGGCGAAGGTCGAGAGCGGCGGCCTCGCGGCCCATGCGGGCCTCGTCCTGCATCGCGGCCGCCAGCGCCTGCAGCGCTGCGGCGCAGCGTGTCGTCTCCCCGGGTGTGAACGGGCTGGGCGGGATTGCGGCCACGCGGGCGTTCAGCGCGGCCCGGCGCTGCACCTGGATGAACAGCCGGCGCACCCGCTGGGTGGCGGCCTGGTCTGCCGCGAGGGCGCTGCGTCGCGCCTCCAGCGCGGCCCGGTCCGCAAGCAGTGCGTCGACCCGGCGGGATGCGGCGGCCCAGGCTGCCGGCAGCACCAGCGCGTCCTTTGCGCGCCGCCGCGCGTCCTCCAGCGCGTCGAGCGCCAGATACCATCGGCGGTCCTTCTTGCGCCGTTCGCCCCAGATCCCGTCGCAGGTTTCGGCCAGGTCGCGCTGCAGCTCGGGCAGGTGCCGCAGGCCGGTGCCGGCCGCGAACAGCGCCTGGCCCAGGTCGCCCTGCTGGTTCAGCATGTCCCGTCCACCCTCGCGCAGCCGTTCATGGTCCAGTGCGGCCGTGCGCAGGTAGGCCTCGCGCCCAAGGCCGCGCAGGCTGCTCAGCCCGGGGGGGAAGGCGTCTGTATCAAGGGCTCGGCCGGCCGCGTCCTCTGCCGGATGGCCCTTGCGGCGAACCACCTCCAGCGTCGTGTCCCCGGCCTCGAGCATACCGGCCACGCGCAGCTGCGACGTCGCATGGCGGAACGCATACGGCGTCGTGGGGGGGAAGCCGCAGAGCAGGTCTGTGACCGCGGCAAGCGTGGTGGACTTGCCGGCCTCGTTGGCGCCCAGGATCAGGTGGAAATCGGCGGCCGAGGCCGGGAAGTCCAGCCGGCAATCCACGAAATGGCCATACCGGCGCAGTTCCAGCGTGCGGATGCGCATCAGCCGGCGCCGCCCAACCGGGCCAGAAGCGCCAACTCCGCCCGGGCGATGATGCGGCCCCAGTCGCCGGCACGCGCGGCCTCCACCAGCCCGCCGGGCTCGGTTGCGGACTGGCGGCCGACGAACAGGTCGAGTGCGGACCGCATGGGGTCGGTCAGGGTGGCGGGATCGGCGGCGAGCAGGCTCGCGAGATCACCCATAGAAGCTACGGGCGCGACAGCCGCGTCGTCGTCGGGCGTCGTATCGACGACGATCTTTTCCAGCCACAGTTCTGCCGGCACGCCTGCGGCCAGCTCCCGCAATTCGTCGCGGCGGCTGGTCGGCCAGTGCTGCAGCGCCCCGTGCAGCGACGTGGCGCCGGACAGCACCAGCCGCACCAGCAGCGGACGGCCGTCCGCCTCGGTCGCCACGGCACGCCGCAGGGCGTCCAGGATGCGCTGCTCGACGGCTGCCTCGCTGGCAGTGCCGGTCACGTCCGCCCGCACCAGCGCCCAGCGCACGACATCCAGCGGCAGGTGGGTCGTGGCCTGCACCTGGTTGTCCACCACCTCCACCAGGACCGCGCCTTTCGGACCGACTTCCCGGATGCTGCGGCCCTGCAGCGCGCCGGCATAGACGATGGGCGGGTCGTTGTGGAGCACCGCGTGGCCGTGCACATGGCCCAAGGCCCAGTAGTCGTAGTTGCGCGCCGCCAGCTCCTCGATGGCACAGGGCGCATAGGGCTCATGGCCCTGGGCGCCGCCCAGGGCGGTGTGCAGCACGCCGATGTTGAACGCGCCCGGCCTCGCGGCGGGGTAGTGCACGGCCAGATTGTCCAGCACGGCGGCCGTCGCGAACCCCTGCCCGTGCAGCGCCGTCCCGGTTGCGGCGTGCAGGAGCGTCCGGGGCTCCTTCGTCGGGAACCAGTGCACCCCCGCCTGGGCTGGCAATCCGCGCGTCAGGTTCGACTCTGCGTCATGGTTGCCGTGCAGCGCGAACACCTCGATGCCCGCCTGGATCAGCCGCCCGAACCCGGCCGCCACCGCCAGCCGGCCGCCCACGTCGCGCGGCGCCGCGTCGAACAGGTCGCCTGCGAGCACGACGAACGCGACCTTGTGCTCGATCGCCGTGTCCACCAGCCGGTTGAACGCCGTGCGCGTTGCCGTCCGCACCTCGTCGGCTGGAACGCCCTCGTAGCGCGCAAGCCCTCGCAGCGGGCTGTCCAGATGGACGTCCGCGGCATGCAGGAAGTGGAACGAGGCCAAGGCTATCCTTTGCGCTTGATCAACAGCGGACCCGTGCTCTGGCAGGTCGGCATCATCTCGATCCGGTTGATGTTGACGTGGGCCGGCAGGCCCACGACCCATGCGACGGCCTCCGCGATGTCCTGCGGCGATAGCGGCGTGGTTCCGGCGTAGACGGCGGCGGCCTTTTCGGGATCGCCCAGACGGATCTTGCTGAACTCACTGCCGCCGACCAGGCCGGGCTCGAGGTCGGTGACGCGGACGCCGGTGCCGACCAGGTCGCATTTCAGGTTCATGCTGAAATGGCTGACGAAGGCCTTGCTGGCGCCGTAGACGTTGCCGCCGGGGTATGGATACAGCGCGGCGGTGCTGCTGAGGTTGATGATGTGGCCGCTGTCGCGTTCCACCATGCCGGGCAGCAGGGCGTGGGTCATTCGCATCAGGCCGGTGACGTTGGTGGCGATCATCGTCTCCCAGTCCACCAGGCGAGCCGTCTGCGCGGTTGCCACGCCGAGGGCCAACCCGGCGTTGTTCACCAGCACATCGACCGCCCGCCATGCCTCCGGCAGGCTGCCGGGCAGGGAAGCGACGGCGTCGGCGTCCGTCACATCGAGTGCCATGGGCAGTACGGCGTCGCCGAGGGCGTCGTGCAGGGCGGCCAGCCGGTCGGCGCGTCGGGCCAGCGCGATCACGCGGTGGCCGTCCGTCACCATGCGCCGCGCGATGGCGTCGCCGAACCCGGCGCTCGCCCCGGTCACGAGGATCGTCTTTTTCACGTCGCGTTCTCCCTTTGGTCGGACCCCGCTTTACAGCGTCATCCCGGCAGGCGGAAGCGGGCGGACACAGCGCAGTGGTCCGACAGCCGTTCCTTCGACGCGGCGTCGGTCTCGCGATAGACCATCACCCGCAATGAGGCCGGGTCCATCCAGCCCCGAGCCGCGCCGCCGGCGAGGATGTGGTCGATGAAGGTGCTGCCGCCCCAGCAGGGCGTCCCCTGGCCCTCTGTGACGCGCGCCAGCGGTGCGGCGGCGTTCAGGGCGGCGAGCAGGTCGTCGCGGCCGTCCATCACCCGGTTGAAATCGCCGAGCATGACGAACGCCGCACCCTCGTCCCGCCGTTGCGCGATCCAGCCCTGCAACGGCGCCACCTGCCGGGCCAGCGTCTGGCAGTTGCGACCCTGGTTGGACAGGCGATTCTGGTGGCACCCGGTCTTGAGATGGACGTTCAACAGCCGTAGGCGCCCGCCGGGGGTGACGATGGTGATATCCGCCCCGGACCGCAGCCGATGCACCGCGTTGGGCGTGACGTCCAGTCCCACAAGGTCCGGATTCTGTTCCACCACCAGGCCTCGCCGCACCGCGAACCCGACCCGCTGCGTCACCCGGTCGTTGGTCAGGAACAGGGCATAGCGTTCCGGGGGAAACACCTCCGCCGCGGCCTGCGCGCCGTCCACCTCCTGGAAGCCCACGACGTCGGCATCCAGCTGCAGGGCATAGCGGCGCAGCATGGCGCGGTCCTCCGCCCGTTTCGGCACCACGTTGTCCGGTAGATCCGGATCACCCTGCGGCCGTAGCGTCAGCCATTCCAGGTTCCAGGTGGAGACCTTCAAGTCAGCCGCAAAGACCGGTCCGGCCCATAGCAGCAACGCAATCAATATTTTGATCATAGCAGCACGGGCTCCGTCAGCGTCGCCTCGACGCTGCCCGTCGAGGCCTCCAGCGGCAAGGCCCCGCATTCGGCAAGGAACGCGGCGATCGCATCGTAGCGGTCTGGTGCGCGCGTGGGGTCTGCCGCGTCGCCGCGTGGCACCCAGATGACGGTCGAGCGCCGCGCCCTGGTCAGCAGCACGCGATACGCGTTCAACCGGTTCGACAGCGCCTCCGCATCGCGCGGCATGGTCCAGGCGGTCGCCCGGAAGGCGCGGGCCACCCATGTGCCGCGCTGCCGCACCAGATCGCCATCCCAGCATACTCCGACATGGTCCAGTTCCAGCCCCTGCACGCCGAACTCCGTGCCGGCCACCTCCAGCGCATCCGCACTTCGTATGTCCGGCCAGGTTTCCAGGAACCAGTTGGCGACCGCATCCTCGTCCTGGTGCCACAGCAGCCCGCCCAGACCCTCTGCCCGCAGCCGTCGCGCGGCTGAACTGGCCACAAGGCCAACGCGGCTGCCGCGTTCGGACCGACCCTTGCGGAGCACCGCCCGCATCTGCTCCAGCGACCGGGTCACGCGAACGGGCAGATCGGCCGCGACTGCGCGCGCGTCCGCCGCATTACCCGCCAGCATCGCCCCGACCCACCCCACGACGCCCGGCGCCCGCCAGGCCCGCACCGCCGCCCCAAGATGCAGATCGGGATCGAAGCGGCGGCCCGGTCCTGCGCCCAGGCGCTGCCGCGGATCGGTGGCTTGCGCCGCCGCTGCCGGGGCCACCACGCCCCATTGCGGCCGCGCTATCAGCGCCTCGCCCCAGCCGGCCAGGCCGCCCTCGCCGGCATGGATCTCCTGGCCGCCGCCCAGGAGACAGACGATCGCCGCGAAGCCGTCATGCCGGGCCATTGCGTCCAGGAGGATCGCGGGCTCTGACGATAGTAGCGGCTGAGCCTGGTTTTGCGTCTTGCGCATGGCATAGGGCGCTGTCCAGCAGCGCTGCGCCTCGTCGATCACCCAGACGCGTTCCGCCGGCGGGGCCGCCATCGCCTGATGGTGGTCGCGCACGTGATGCAGCGCCTGCAC
>JAYVEG010000308.1:0-2538 GCA_043748985.1 Rhodospirillales bacterium | reverse complement strand
CCAGCCGGGCCGTCGCGTCGATCCCCGCCTCCGTCGTTTGGCCGCTTGCCTCGAGTGTGATCGCGGCACCCTGGATGCGCGCTTTCGTGACGGTCACGGTGCTGCCGGCGGTGGTGGCTGCGATCTCGATGCGGGCCTCTGTCCCGATCAGCGCCGGGCCTGGCGCCGGGCCGGCCGTCAGGCCGACGATGCCATCCGCGGCCAGCGTCGTCGTGCCCTCGGGGGACCCTGTCCGGGGCTGGGCGGCGTGAAGGTTGAGCGTGGTGCGTCCCGCCAGATCGAGCCCCGCGATGGCGGCGAGCGGGGCCAGGTCCGGCAGCGTGAGCGTGGCGTCTGCCGCCAGCGCGCCGGCGGTCCGCGCGGTGCCGGTGATCGCGACCATGGGATGGCTTAGCCGGTAACGGACGGGCCGGGCCGGGTCATCGAGCCGGGCGGTGACCTCGGCCAGCACCGGCGCACCGGCGAGCAGGAGCGGGTTCGGCCCCGGAATGCGCAGTCCGTCCGCCCGGGCGCGCACCGAAACCTGGCCGGCATTGCCGGCCAGGTCTGCGGTCAGGTTGTCCAGGCTGGCGCCTTGGGCCTCCAGCGCCTGGACGACCAGGTGGCCGGTGGCGTCGGGTGTGGTGAACGGGCCGGCGACATGGGTCTGCAACTGGATGGCACGCCAGGCCACGCCAGGCGCCGGGCGCATGGCGGGGGCGGTAGCGGTGATGTCGGCACTCAGCCGGTCGTTCTCCAGGTCGATCAGGCCTTGGGCCTTTGCGCTCAGTGGCCCGGCCGAGAGTGCGATCGTGGTGGCCAGCGCGGTTTTCGGTCCGGTTGCCGTGGCATCGAGCTTGATCGCGCCGATCGCCGGCAACTTCGCGATGCCGGCGATCAGGCCTCCGTCCGGCTCGTCGAGGGTGAGGTGGGCCTGGACGCCGTCGCCGATCGTTACCTGCAGGTGATAGGCGCCCCCCATCGCGCCGGCGCCCGGCAGCCGATTGGCCGTGAGCGTGGCCGTGCCGGCGTCGAGCGCCCTGACGTCGGCCTGTCCCGTGACCGAAAGTACCGCGGCCGCCCCGAGCAGCGGCTCGGTCAGCTCCAGCCGAGGGATGTCCAGGGCCTCGACCGTCACCCGCACCGGCAGCTTGAACGGCGCCACGTTGGGATCAGCGACGGCCGCCGAGTCGGACACCGGCAGGCGGGCGAAGACCAGGCTGCGCGCGGACAGCACATGCACCAGCGCCTGGCGCTGCAGCAGCGCCAGAGGGGACCAGTCCAGTCGGACGTCGTCGGCACGGAGATACACACCCTGTTTGTCCCGCAGGTCCAGATGCCCCAGCCGCAGCCGATCCGGGAACCGGCCGCCCAGGCCGTTCAGGGCCAGGTTGGCGCCGGCGAGGGCATTGACCTGCTTTTCCGCGAAGCCGCGTCCCATGTCGGTGTTGAGGCCGAGCAACACGCCACCCACGACCAGCACCGGCACCAGGATGACGAGGGCAACGAGCCAAAGCAGGACCTTGCGCAGGCGGCGGATCATCAGAAAGTCTGCCCGATGCCGATATAGAGCTCGAACGTGTCGTCGCCGCGCTGCTTGTTCAACGGCAGCGCCACGTCCAGGCGGATTGGCCCGATCGGCGTGTAATACCGCGCACCCACGCCGGCCCCCGCCCGCAGCTGTGCGGCGAACGGCGTGCTTTTGCTGTCCACCTGGCCGGCGTCCACGAACAATGCCGCCCCGAAACTCTCGCCGAAGCGCTGCCGGTATTCGACCGTCGCCGCCCCAAGCGACGTCCCGCCGGTGGGCCGCAGGTCTGCGAATTTCGGCCCGACGGACTGATACTTGTAGCCCCGCACCGTCGCGCTGCCGCCGGCATAGAGCCGCTGGTCGGGGGGAACCTGGAACCGGCCCGCGCCCTGCACGGTGCCCAGCGTCGCCCGCACCGCGATGACGCTGCGCCCCGGCGCGGCCAGGTCGAAGTAGGTGCTGCCGGAAATCTGCACGATCGCGAAGTTGGAGCCTGCGCCGAGCGACGCGGTGGGCGTCGCCGTCATCGAGGCCTTGATCCCCTGCGTCGGCTCGAACAATCCCTGCGCCCCGGTGCTGTCGTAACGCAGGCCGACCGGCAGCCCCACCAGCGTGTAGTCGCGCGTCATTCCTTCCTGCGTGATGTGCGACTGTTGCCCCTGCACCCCGGCCGTGGCCGTCAGCGTGTCCGTCAGCTTGCGGCTGCCCTGCACACCGGCCAGGAAGGCGGTCCGGTCGTAGGCGTCGAGGTTTTCCTTCACCGCGCGGAGGCTGACGGTCACGGTCTGGTCGCGCCGGAACACGTCGGGCTTGGTCAGGGCGGCGTTCACGTCGTAGCCGCTGCCTCGGCTGGCGCTGCCGCCCAACTGGGTGACGGCAGCACCCAGGTCGAGCCGCTCCGCCTGGCCGAACAGGTTGCGGTGGGACCATGTGACGCCTGCCGAGGCGCCTAGATCCGTGGAGAAGGCCGCTGTGGCGCCCACGACATGCCGCGGCCGTTCCACCACGTCGATCGCGATCGGCAGCTG
>JAYVEG010000307.1:0-2565 GCA_043748985.1 Rhodospirillales bacterium | reverse complement strand
GAGCTACCTGCTGCTGGAGCTGGACGTGGCAGCGGTGGAGAAGGAGCGGCTGGACAGCCTGGCGGACGGGGCGCGGACGGTGCTGCGGGGGAAGGTGACAGGATACCAGCCGCCCGTGAGCCAGCCAGCGCAGGACCGAGTGCTGATCCGCATGGCGGCGGGTCCGCAGCAGGACGACGCGGTGCGGCTGCTGCGGGAGGCGGCCAGCGCGAGTGGGACCAACGATTACGGGGTGGAGGCGACCGGGGGCGAGATCGCGCTGGTCATCCCGCAGGCGGTGCTGCGGGAGCGGGCGAGTGCGGCAATCGCGCAGTCGATCGAGATCGTGCGGCGGCGGATCGACGACACGGGGGTGCTGGACCCGCAGATCACGCGGCAGGGGGATAACCGGATCGTCGTGCAGTTGCCGGGGATCGAGGACCCGAACCGGATCAAGGAGCTGATCGGCAAGACGGCCCGGATGACGTTCCGGCTGGTGGACGAGACGGCGAACCTCGCCAACCCGCCGCCGGGGGTAGACGTGCTGGCGATGGAGGGGCAGCCGAACCAGAAGCTCGCGGTCCGGAAGCGGGTGGAGGTAGACGGGGCGAACCTCACGGATGCACGGCCGGGTCAGAGCGCGAACCACCCCGGGAGCTGGGTGGTGAACTTCACGTTTGACAGCTTGGGCGCGCGGCAGTTCGCGAATGTGAGCCGGGCGCAGGTGGGGCACCGGTTTGCGGTGGTGCTGGACGACAAGGTGATCACGGCGCCGAACATCAACGAGCCGATCACCGGGGGACGCGGGGAGATCAGCGGGAACTTCACCGCACAGTCGGCGAGCGACCTGGCGACGCTTCTGCGGGCGGGCGCGTTGCCGGCACCGCTGACGATCGTGGAGGAACGGACCGTCGGGCCGGAGCTGGGGGCGGACAGCATCCGGGCAGGGGCGTACTCGCTGCTGGCGGGGCTGATGCTGGTGATGGCCTACATGGCGGTGTTCTATGGGCTGTTCGGGTGGTTCGCGAACGTTGCACTGGTGTTGAACCTGGTGCTGCAGGTGGCGGTCCTGAACCTGCTGGAGGCGACGCTGACGCTGCCGGGCATGGCGGGGATATTGCTGACGCTGGGGGTGGCGGTGGATGCCAACATCCTCATCATCGAGCGGATCCGGGAGGAGGTAAGGGCCGGGCGCACACCGCTGAACGCGCTGGAGACGGGGTTCCGGAAGGCGTATGGGACCATCGTGGACAGCAACGCGACGGCATTTTTGGCGCACGTGATGCTGTTCGTGTTCGGGTCGGGGCCGGTTCGGGGGTTCGCGGTGACGATCACGGTTGGGATCGTGACGACGCTGTTCACGGCGACGCTGGTGGCCCGGCTGTTGACGGTGCGGTGGTACGTTTCGACGAAGCCTAAACTCTTGCCGGTGTAGCGCACATGTTCCAACACATGTTTCTGCGGCCGATGTTCCGGCTGGTGCCGGATGGCACGACGATCAAATTCATGCGGGGTCGGTACCTCGGGCTGATAGTGTCCGCGGTGCTGTCGACGGCATCGGTGATCCTGTTCTTCGCCCCCGGGCTAAACCTTGGGATCGACTTCCGGGGCGGGGTGGTGATGGAGGTTCGGACGCCGGGTCCTACGGATTTCGCGGCGTTGCGGGCGGGGTTGGTAGCGGCGAATGTAGGAAATGCGGGGGTCCAGCGGTTCGGCGCGGCGGACCAGGCGCTGATCCGGCTGGACCCGCCCAAGGATGGGACCGGCGGGACGCAGGCGCTGGTGTCGCAGGTGCGGCAGGGGCTGGAACAGGCGGCACCGGGAACGCGGATCGTGCGGACGGATGCGGTGGGGGCGTCGGTTTCGGAAGAGCTGTTCCGGAACGGGATGCTGGCGCTTGGTATCAGTTTGTTAATGATCCTGGTGTATATCTGGTTCCGGTTCGAGTGGCAGTTCGCGGTGGGGGCTGTCGTGACACTGATCCTGGACGTGACGAAGGCGATCGGGTTCCTGGTCGTGACGCGGGTGGAGTTCGACCTGGTGATGGTCGCAGCAATCTTGACCGTGATCGGGTATTCGACCAACGACAAGGTGGTTGTGTACGACCGGATGCGGGAGAACCTGCGAAAGTACAAGACCATGCCGCTGCGGGAGCTGATCGACCTCAGTATCAACGAGACGCTGAACCGGACGCTGGGGACGTCGATGACGGTGTTCCTGGCGAGCCTGCCGCTGGCGTTGTTCGGCGGGCCGTCGCTGTCGGGGTTTGCGCTGATGATGCTGTTCGGGATCGTGGTGGGCACGAGCAGCAGCATCTTCATCGCCGCACCGATCCTGCTGTTCCTGGGGGAGAACCGGCTGCGGCGGGACGCGCAGGCGGTGCCGAAGGTGGCAGGGAAGCAGGGGACGGCGTAGCCCGACGGTAAGGGGCTGCTCGCGTAGGACAGCAGTGGTCACGCTGCGAGCGAGAAGAAGGCCCGGGGCACCTCGTTCTAGCCTATGTTACCGGGTGGGCAACCGTCGTGCCCCTGACCGTTTGCGATGGACGGTTTAGGCTCGGCACGACAGAATCAGGTCGGTTGCACC
>JAYVEG010000306.1:0-55597 GCA_043748985.1 Rhodospirillales bacterium | reverse complement strand
GCCGCACGCATGTCGACGGTCCCGTGCATTTCCTGAAGATCGACGCCGAGGGCGCGGAGGCCGAGGTGCTGGCCAGCGCCGACTTCGCGGCCTGGCGGCCCTGGATCCTGGTCATCGAGGCGACGGCCCCGCTGGATGCGACGCCGGCCGAGGTGCCGTGGGAGGCCGGGTTGATCGCCGCGGGCTACAGGCCGGTCTGGTTCGACGGGCTCAACCGGTTCTACCTGGCAGAGGAGCATGCCCGGCTGGAGCGGCACTTCCGGGTGCAGCCCAACGTCTTCGACAATTACACCGTGCACGACGCGCCGTTATGGGACCTGGTCGCCGCCGCCGAAGGGTTGGCCGCGGCCCGGCTCGATGCGATCGAGGCACTCGAGGGGGAGGTCGTCCGACTGAACCAGCCGCAAATGGAGGCAGTCTGGCCGTCTGCTCCGTCCGGACCGTCCCCGGCCGTTGCGTCGCCCGAGCCGCAGACGCTGGCTGCGGCCCAACCGGTCCGGCGCGGCCTTGCCAAGCGCCTTGTGCTCCTCGCCTACAGTGTCGTGCGTCCCGTGGTGCGGCCGATCGCCTGGCGGACACGGCAGTTCCTGGTGGGTGATCTGAAGGCTGAGCTGGACGGACACCGCATCCGTCTCGACCAGCTGATTGCCCGGCCCGTCATTCCCGATCGCACGGACGACCCGGCCCTGCTGGGCGCCATGGAACGGCTGCTGATGACATTGGCGCTGGAGGACGGGCGCCATTCCGGGCCGGACAGCCTGCGCAAGCCACTTCCAAACGACGATCCCCACCGCTAGGGTCGCGACATCTTCTGAGGGCATGCGATGCGGCGATTGCTTGGCGTTCTGGGCGGCGTGTTGGTCGTGCTGGTGGCTGCGTCCGCCGGGTGCGCACAGGGCGCGTGGGCGCAGGACAAGGTCGTCAACGTCTACAATTGGACCGACTACATCGACCCGGCCGTGCTGGAACGGTTCACCGCGGAGACGGGGATCAAGGTCCAGTATGATATGTACGACAGCCTCGAGACGCTCGAGGGCAAGATGCTCGCGGGCAAGAGCGGTTACGACATCATCGTGCCGACCAGCGAGCCGACGTTCAGCCGGCTGATCGCCGCCGGCGCCTTGCAGAAGCTGGACCGGTCAAGGATCCCGAACTTCGCGAACCTCGACCCCAAGCTCATGGACCGCGTCGCCAGCAGCGACCCCGGCAACGCCTATGGCGCGATCTATCTGTGGGGAACCATCGGGCTTGGCGCCATTCCGGACAAGATCAAGGCGTTGGCACCGGATGCGCCGATGGACAGCTGGGACCTGCTGCTGAAGCCGGCCAACGCCAAGCGGATCGCGCCCTGCGGCATCACATTGATGGACAGCGCGATCGACACGATCCCCAGCGTGCTGAAATACCTGGGCCGTAACCCCGAGAGCACTGACGCCAAGGACCTGGCCGACGTGGAGAAGACGCTGAAAGCCATCCGCCCGTACATCCGGACGTTCACGAGCGGGGGCGCGGTGGAGGCGTTGGCGGCTGGCCAGGTCTGCCTGTCGATGACGTATTCGGGCGACGTGATCCAGGCGGCCGGCCGGGCGGCGGAGGCAAAGCAGGCCATGGTGCGCTACATCGCGCCAAAGGAGTTCGCGGAGCTGAGTTTCGACGTGCTGGCCGTGCCGAAGGACGCGCCGCACGCGGCCGACGCAATGACGCTGATCAACTATCTGCTCCGGCCGGATGTGATGGCCGCGATCACCAACAAGGTGCACTACGCCAACGCGGTGCCGACAAGCCTTGCGACGATCGAGCCGGCCATCAAGGACGACACCAACGTGTTCCCGACCGACGCGGCGATGGGTCGGTTCTTTACCGTCAAGGCGCCGCCCCAGACGGCCGAGCGGCTCCGCACCCGGATGTGGGCGCGGTTCAAGGCCGGCAACTGATCCTGGACGGCTGACGCTTGGCGCATCTGGAGATCGAGCGGCTCGTTGTCCGGTATGGCCCGATGGTGGCGCTGGACAGCCTCGACCTCCAGATCGGCAGTGGCGAGATGTTCGTCCTGCTGGGCGGCTCCGGCAGCGGCAAGACGACGCTGCTGCGGGCGCTGGGTGGGTTCATCACGCCGTCGGCCGGGCGGATCGTGTTGGGCGGGCAGGACATCACGGCCCTGCCGCCGCATCGCCGACCGGTCAACACGACATTCCAGTCCTATGCGCTGTTCCCGCACATGACAGTGGCGGACAACGTGGCCTTTGGGCTGCGGCGGCAAGGCGCGCCGAAGGCCGAGATCGGGCCGCGGGTGAACGCGCTGCTGGCACTCGTGCGGCTGTCGGATCTCGCCACGCGCAAGCCTGACGCGCTGAGCGGCGGCCAGCGGCAGCGTGTTGCCCTGGCCCGGGCGCTGGCGCCACGGCCGCGGCTGCTGCTGCTGGACGAGCCGATGTCCGCACTGGACCGCAACCTGCGCGAACAGACGCGACAGGAGTTGCTGCGGGTCCAGCGGGAGACGGGCACGACGTTCGTGCTGGTGACGCACGACCAGGACGAGGCGCTGGCCATGGCGACCCGCATCGGACTGCTGCATCAGGGGCGCCTGGCGCAGGTGGGGACGCCGGCCGAGATCTACGAGCGGCCGGCCACGCGCTATGTCGCCGGGTTCATGGGCGGCGCGAACATCTTGACGGGCACGGTGCGAGAGGCCGGGCCGAATGCGGTGCTCGACATTCCGGCGGTGGGCCTGGTGCAGGCGGCGGGGGCGGCGCCGGTGGGGCAGGGTGGGGTTGTCTACGTGGCGTTGCGGCCGGAGCGGCTGCGTCTCTGCGGCGACGGGATCAACCGCGTGGCGGGGATTGTGGCGGAGGTGGCCTATCGCGGCGACGTGGTGGAGGTGGCGGTGCGGCTGCACGATGGCACCACTCTGAACGTGCTGAGGCCTTTGGCGGATGGGGCGATGGCCGGAATACCGGCGCACGGGGATGCCGCCACCGTCGCCTGGGGGCCGGATGCCTGCGTGATGCTGCGGGAATGACCCGCCGGGCCTTGGTGCTGACGCCGGTCTGGGCCTGGTTGCTGCTGTTCGTGGCAGCCCCGGTCGTCATCGTGGCGGCCCTGTCGTTCAGCACCAGCGTGTCCGGCGTGCCGCCCTACACGCCGCTGCTGCAGGACCCGGACACCGGCAATTATGGGGTTCTGACCGCCGATGCGTTCTACCTCGATGCCGCGGTCAAGAGCCTGCTGGTCGCGGGGGTGTCGTCGGTGCTGTGCCTGGTGATCGGCTATCCCATGGCGCTGGCGATCGCGCGGGCGTCCGAGCGGTGGCGCAACCCGCTGCTGATGCTGGTGATGCTGCCGTTCTGGACCGGGTTTTTGCTCCGAGTCACCGCCTGGATCGGGCTGCTGCGCGAAGGGGGCTGGATCGACGTGGCCCTGCGGGCGGTCGGCCTGCCGCCGGTCACGCTGCTTTACACCGACGCCGCGATGTATATCGGCATCACCTACGCCTACCTGCCGTTCATGATCCTGCCGCTGTATGCTAGGCTGTCGAAACGCGACCCAGCGCTGGAGGAGGCGGCGGCCGACCTGGGGGCGTCCCCCTGGACGACGTTCCGGACGGTGACGCTGCCTTTGTCGATGCCCGGCGTCGTGGCCGGGCTCGCGCTGGTGTTCATCCCGGCTGTGGGGGAATACGTGATCCCAGAACTGCTCGGCGGACCCGGCGCACAGACGATCGGGCGCGCGCTGTGGAACGAGTTCTTCGCCAACCGCGACTGGCCGATGGCGGCGACGGTGGCGACCGCGCTGCTGATCGGGCTGCTGATCCCGATGGCGCTGCTGAGGACACGCGAATGAAACAGGGGCGATTCCTGCCGGCCTGCCTCGTGTTCGGCTATGCCTTTCTGTATGTGCCGGTGCTGCTGCTGGTGGCGACCAGCTTCAATCCGTCGCGGCTGACGACTGTCATCTCGGGCTTCTCGCTGCGCTGGTATGGGTCGTTGTGGGAAAACCAGAAGCTGTTGGAGGCGGCAGGGCTGTCGCTGCGGATTGCGGCCGTCAGTGCCACGGGTGCGACCGCATTGGGGTTGGCGGCGGGCTATGCGCTGGCCCGGTTCGGCGGGTTCCGCGGCCGGGGGGTCTTCGCGAGCCTGCTGGCCGCACGCCTGGTGCTGCCGGATGTGCTGGTCGGGCTGAGCCTGTTGCTGCTGTTCGTGCAGATGGAGCAATGGATCGGCTGGCCGGCCAGGCGCGGCGCGCTGACGATCACGCTCGCGCATGTTTCCGTCAGCCTGTCGTATGTTGCCGTCGTGATCGAGTCTCGCCTGCGGGATGGCGGGATCGACCTGGAGGAGGCGGCGATGGATTTGGGCGCGTCCCCGGTCCGGGCCTTCGCGCTGGTGACGCTGCCGTTGCTCGCTCCGGCGCTGCTGTCGGGCTGGCTGCTGGCGTTCACCTTGTCGCTGGACGACCTGGTTGTCGCGACGTTCGTGTCGGGGCCGGGATCGAGCACGCTGCCGATGGTGGTATTCTCGGCATTGAAGCTGGGTGTGACACCGGAGCTGAATGCGCTCGCGACCGTGATCCTGGTCGTGGTGTCCGCAGCGTTGTTCGGGGTTCTGGCCCTACAACGGTGTGCCGCGCGGCCGTAGCGACCGGCCGGCGGGACAGGACGCGGGCATGGACGCTGCAACCCCGGTGGGGCTGCCGCGTCACTGATGCCAGTTACAGGAGTTCGTCCCATGATCCGCAGCGTCACGTTCGTTGTCGCAGCCTTCGCCGCCGTTGTAGGCGCCGCCGCCCAGGCGCAGCCCGCCCGCAACGCCAACGTCTATGACGGCACGCATCACCAGCCGACCCCATCGGGCACCGGCGCGCCTGCGGTCGGAACGGGTCCTGTCACCAAGACGCCGCCGCCGACGTCGCCCGGCGGAAACAACGCGGTCGATCCATTGGGGGCCAAGCTGCTGCATGACGAGGCGGTCGATCCGCCGCGGCCGCCGCAAAGTTCCCGCTGAGCCGAGTGCGCGCTAACCAGCGACGGCTTTGATAGCCGCGCTCGAAGCCACATTAAAGAAGGGTCGGACTGCGGCCAGAATCTCCTTTGGTGCTTCCTCGGCCAGATAATGGCCACTATCGACCGGGGCACCAGAGATCGGACCGTTGCAGTATTCGGTCCATAGCGCGATGGGGTCGTACCAACCACCAATCCGGCCCTTCGAACCCCATAGCACCAGCATCGGGCATTGGACGCGGCTGCCTTGCGATCGGCTGATCCGATCGTGTTCAAGGTCTATGGTCGCGGCGGCGCGATAATCTTCGCACATTCCGGCAATCATCTCGGGATCGTGAGCAGCGGCCAGGTAGTCATCCATCGCTTCCTGCCGGAAGAAGCCCGGCGGCTTCGGCTCCCGCGAGGTGTGCGCGTGGAACCAGGTTGCGGGCGCCGCATTGATCAGCTCCTCGGGGAAGGGATGCGGCTGGGCGAACCAGAACCAGTGATAATAGCCAAGTGCGAAGGCCATGTCGGTGCGTTCAAAGTGCTCGATGGTCGGCACGATATCCAAGACGGCCATGCGCTCGATGCGCGCCGGGTTGTCGATCGCCAGGCGGTGCGCGACGCGGGCGCCGCGATCGTGGCTGAGAACGCCGAATCGCTCGAAGCCCAGCCCGGTCATCAGCTCGGCCATGTCCTGCGCCATGGCGCGCTTCGAATAGGGCGCGTGATCCGCGCTGGGAGCGGGCTTGAAGCTGCCGCCGTATCCGCGCAGGTCGGGGCAGACAACCGTGTGGGTCTTCGCCAATTCGGGCGCGACGGCATGCCACATCGCATGGGTCTGCGGATTGCCGTGCAGCAGCAGCAGCGGCGGGCCGCTACCCCCGATGCGGGCGCGCAGCTCGCCGCCTCCGACACGGTGCGTGGCCAGCGTGAACCCGTCGAAGAAGCCGCCCATGGTATGATCCTATCTCGCATCTGCAGCATGGGGGCAGGCTTTGGCAGGATTAAGGCAGGCTTGCCGTCATCTCATGCCACTCGGCCTCGCTGACCGTGCGCACGCCGAGTTCGACGGCTTTCTTGGCTTTGCTGCCTGCGTCGGCGCCCAGGATCACGAGGTCGGTCTTCTTGCTGACGCTATCGGTGACGCGGGCGCCGAGCGCTTCCGCGCGGGCCTTCGCCTCCGGGCGGGTCATCGTTTCCAGGGTGCCCGTGAAGACGACGATCTTGCCGGACAACGCGCCGCCTTCCGCCGGGCCGGTGGCGTCCTGCACGTCCAGTTCGGCGGCCAGGCGATCCAGCGCCTCGCGGTTGCGGTGTTCCATGAAGAACGCCGCCAGTTCGCCGGCCAGGGCTTCGCCGACGCCAAGGATGCTGCCGAGGGCGGAGCGTTCCTCGCTGCCGACCGTGGTGGCCGCGAGCATCTGGGCGTGCCAGTTGGCGAAGCTGCCGTAGTGGCGCGCGAGCAGGCGGGCGTTGGTTTCGCCCACGCGGCGGATCCCGAGGCCGAAAATCAAGCGGGCCAGTTCGATCCGGCGGCGCGTGTCGATCGCGCGGAACAGGTTCTCGACCGAGCGCAGCTTCCAGCCTTCGCGCTGCAACAGGGCTTCGCGATGCTGCTTGAGGTGGAAGACGTCTGCGGGTTCACGCAGCCAGCCGAGGTCGAAGAACTCCTGGATCGTCTTTTCGCCGAGGCCTTCGATATCGAAGCTGCGGCGGGAGACGAAGTGGATCAGCCGCTCCACCGCCTGTGCGGCGCAGACGAGGCCGCCGGTGCAGCGGCGCACGACCTCGCCCGGCAGGCGCACGGCGGCGCTGCCGCAGACGGGGCAGGTGTCGGGGAAGACGTAGGGTGCCGGGCCGCGGGGCTGGCCGGAGACGGGGCCGAGCACCTGGGGGATGACGTCGCCGGCCCGCTGCACGGCGACGGTATCGCCGACGCGCACGTCCTTGCGGGCGATCTCGTCCTCGTTGTGCAGCGTAGCGCGGGTGACGATCACGCCGCCGACGTTGATGGGTGCCAGCCAGGCGACGGGGGTGAGCGCGCCGGTGCGGCCGACCTGGATGCGGATGTCTTCCAGCAGGGTCGTCGCCTGCTCGGCGGGGAACTTCCATGCGATCGCCCAGCGGGGCGCCCGGCCGACGAAGCCCAGGCGCCGCTGCAGCGCGAGGTCGTCGACCTTGTAGACGACGCCGTCGATGTCGTAGGCGAGTCCCGCGCGGGCCAGACCGACCTCTGCCTGGAACGAAGCCGCCGCCTCCGCCGTGCCCAGCCTGCGGGACAGCGGGTTGACCTGGAAGCCCCAGTCTTCGAGCTGCTTCAAATAGCTGGAATGGGTTGTCGAGACTGGCGCGCTGGCATCGCCCTGCGCGTAGGCGAACAGCGACAAGGGCCGCCCCGCCGTGATCCTGGCGTCGAGTTGGCGCAGTGACCCGGCGGCTGCATTCCGAGGGTTGGCGAAGGTCTTATGGCCTCCCTTTTCCTGCGTGGCGTTCAAGCTGAGGAAGTCGGCCTTTGAGAGGAAGACCTCGCCGCGGATCTCGATGCGGGCCGGCGCCGGGCCGTTGAGACTTGCGGGAACCGTCTTCACCGTCCGCAGGTTGGCGGTGATGTCCTCGCCCTCCGCCCCGTCGCCGCGGGTGGCGCCGCGCACGAACTGGCCGTCTTCATACAGCAGGTTGACCGACAGGCCGTCGATCTTGGGCTCGCCCACCAAAGCGATTGGCGCGTCCGCGGGCAGGCCCAGGAACCGGCGGATGCGCGCCAGGAACTCGGCGAAGTCCTCGCTCGCAAAGGCGTTGTCGAGCGACAGCATCGGCACCAGGTGGCGCAGCTTCGCGAACCCGCTGGCGGGCTCCGCGCCCACTCGCAGGCGGGGGCTGTCGGCGCGCACCAGGTGCGGGAAGCGCTTTTCGATTGCCGCATTGCGGGTCCGGAGCGCGTCGTATTCAGCATCCGTGAGCGTCGGCGCGTCCTGGCCGTGGTATGCTGCGTCGGCCTCGGCGATGACGGTTGCGAGCTGGGCCAGCTCGGCCCGGGCCTCGTCCTCGGTCAGTTTTGCAGGCGTTACAGCGGGGGCCGTCACAGCAGGGTGGGGGACGCGACCCCCAGCAGGCTGTCGGCTGCGGCGCGGGCGGCCTCTGTTATCGTCTCGCCGGCCAGCATGCGGGCGATCTCCTCGCGCCGGGCAGCGTGGTCCAGGGGGACGACGCTGGTTTCGGCGCGTCCCTTGCCGGCGGTCTTGCGGACCTGGAGGTGCGACGTGCCGCGGGCCGCGACCTGCGGGCTGTGGGTGACCACCAGGACCTGTACGCCGTCCGCCACCCGCGCGAGGCGCTCGCCGACGGCCGCCGCGGTGGCACCGCCGATGCCGCTGTCGACCTCGTCGAAGACCAGGGTCGGCACGGTGCCGCCGCCGGCGAGGGCCACCTTGAGGGCGAGCATCAGGCGCGACAGCTCACCGCCCGAGGCGATCTTATCAAGCGCGCCGGGGGCCTGGCCCGGGTTGGTGGCGATCAGGAAGCGGACCTGGTCGGCGCCGTTGGCGGCCCAGCGGGCCTCGTTGAGAGGCTGGACCTCCACCACGAAGCGGGCGCGGTCGAGCCGCAGCGGTGGCAGTTCCTGCATGACGGCGGACTGCAGGCGCTTGGCGCCAGCGATGCGCGCGCGGCTGAGGCGTTCGGCGGCGGCGGCATAGGCGGCGCGGGATGCGGCGGCGGTGGCTTCCAGTGTGGCGATGGCGGCCGTGCCGCTGTCCAGCGCGGCAAGGCGATCCTGGAGCGACACCAGCAAAGTCGGTAGGCCCGCTACGGCGACGCCGTGCTTGCGGGCTGCGGCTCGCAGGGCAAACAGCCGCTCTTCGGCAGCCTCCAGGAGGCGCGGGTCGGCTTCGGCCTCGCTGGCCAGGCGGCTGAGCAGGGTTTCGGCTTCGGCGAGCGCCTCCTCGGCGCGGTCCAGCGCCGCCATGGCTGGGGCTGCCTGGTTGTCCGTGGCGTCCTGTCCCGGGGCCGAGAGGCGTTGCAGGGCGCGGCTGGCGCTGCGGAGTGCGGAGGCCGGGCCACCGCTGCGGCGGTCCCGTGGTGCGATCTCGGCCAGCGCGGTGGCGATGGCTTCGGCCCGGCGCTCCCCGTGCTGGAGGCGCTGGCGCTCGGCGGCCAGGCGGTCTTCCTCCCCCTCGGTGGGTGCCAGGGCCGACAGTTCCTCGACTGCGTGGCGCAGCCACTCCTCCTCGCGCTGGGCGGCCTCGATCGCGGCCCGTGCTGCATCCAGGGCCGCGACGGCGGATTGCAGGCCGGACCATGCCTGCCGCACGGCGGCGCGCACCGGGGGTTCGACGGCGAAGCTGTCCAGAAGCGCCAGGTGGTTTGCGGGATCGGCCAGGCCCATCTGGTCGCCCTGGCCCTGCACCTCCACCAAGGTCTGTCCGGCCCGGCGCAGCAGTGCGACCCCCACTGGCTGGTCGTTGATGCTCGCGCGGGATCGGCCGTCGCGGTTCACGATGCGGCGCACGACGATCTCGTCCTCGGGCGCGATACCGTTCTCGTGCAGCAGCGCCAGCACCGGATGGCCGGGTGGGGGGAAGAAGCTGGCCGCGACACTCGCCTGGTCGGCGCCTGTGCGTACCAGTCCGGCATCTGCACGGGCGCCCAGTGCCAGGCCGAGGCTGTCGAGCAGGATGGACTTTCCGGCCCCGGTCTCTCCGGTCAGCACGGTCAGTCCGGGGCCGAACCGAAGGTCCAGGCGCTCGATCAGCACGACGTCGCGGATCGAGAGCGCGGTCAGCATGGCGCCGTCGGGATCGCTAGAAGATGCTGCCGAGCGTGCGCGAGAAGAACCCGCCGGACCCGGCCGACGCGCTTGTCACCGGGGGCGCCATACCGTTGTCGGCCAGGTTGCGATAGCTGTCCTCGTACCAGGGACTGCCGGGGTAGTTGTGGCCCAGCACGGCAGCCGTTCGAGACGCTTCTCGGGTCAACCCGAGCAGGAGATAGATCTCCGTCAGCCGATGCAGCGCCTCGGGCGTGTGGTTCGTTGTCTGATAGTCGTCCACGACGCGCTGGAAGCGGCCGAGGGCAGCGGTGTAAAGCTTCTGACGCTCGTAGAAGCGGCCGATCTCCATCTCCTTGCCCGCCAGATGATCGCGGCACAGGTCGATCTTGAGGCGTGAGTCGCGGGCGTAGGCACTTTCGGGGAAGCGGTTGACCACGTCCTGCAAAGCAGTCATGGCCTGCTCCGTGCCTTTCTGGTCGCGCTGGATGTCAGCGATCTGTTCGTAGAAGCACAGGGCCCGCAAGTAGTAGGCGTAGGAGACGTTGGCGCTGGTGGGGTGGAGCTGGATGTAACGGTCCAGTGCGCCCACGGCTTCGGTGTAGTGGTTCTGCAGATATTCCGTATAGCCATGCATCAACTGGGCGCTGACGGCCCAGGAGGAGTAGGGGTAGTTTTGCTCCACTGCATCGAACTGCTCGACAGCCGTCTTGTAGCGCTTTTGGTTCAGGGCATCGACGCCGTTGTTATACAGGTCCTCGACCGATTTCGATGCTGCGTTCTCTTTGGGGCGAAGAGCGTCATCCTTGCCGTTCCAGGGCGCCAGGGAGTTCAGCGTCTCGCAGCCGGACAGCAGCAACAGGAGTGGGAGGATCAGCCGAATCAGGTTCATGGCGCGCTCTATAGCACGAAGCCAGGCCGGTTGAAGCGGCGTCAGGCGGCGATAAGCAACTGCGACACGTCCATCGCGACGCGCCAGTTGGCTGTATCGGCGAACAGGGCGCGGAGCAGACGATTGTTGAGCGCGTGGCCAGACTTATGGCCGATAAAGCGGCCTTGCAGCGCGCCCCCGGCCAACGCAAGATCGCCGACGGCATCCAGCAGCTTGTGGCGAACGAACTCATCGGCCATGCGCAGGCCGGTGGGGTTCAACACGCGGCTACCATCCACCACCACGGCGTTGTCCAGGCTGCCGCCGCGGGCGAGGCCCATCCGTTGCAGGGCTTCTATCTCATGCTTCTGGGCGAAGGTGCGGGCCCGCGCCAGGTCACGCCGGAAGGACTCGGGTTCCAGGGTGAAGGTCAGCGCCTGGCGGCCGATCGCTGTCGCGTCGAAGGCGATGGACAACGCCATCGCCAAGCCGTCATGGCCTGGTCGCAACTCGGCAAAGGCATCGCTGTCCTCGACACGAACGGTGCGCAACACCTCGATCACAGCACGCGGTGCGGATTGCAGTTCGAAACCGGCGCAGTCCAAGAGGAATAGCCAGGGTTCCGCCGAGCCATCCAAAACAGGGATCTCGGCCTGATCGACCTCGACCACCAGGTTGTCGATGCCCGATGCCGCCAGGGCGGCCATCAGGTGTTCGATGGTGCCGACACGGGCATTGTCCACGCCGATGACGGTGCACAGCCGGGTATCGACGACGCAGTCGAAACGGGCGGGGATGGCGATTCCGAGGTCTGTGCGGAAAAAGACGATGCCGTGATGGGCAGGCGCCGGAACCAACCGCACCGAGACCGCCAGGCCCGAGTGAAGGCCGACACCGGTACAGCCGATCGGCGTGCGAAGTGTGCGCTGGACGGCGCCTGGAACCGAAAGCGATGCGGGGTCTTCGGTTGGCAGGAAGGGAAAACCGTCCATTCGCATCCTCGTTCGCCGGCTGTGTCCGCGGGCAGGAATGGACGCTGAAGTTTCGTCCTGGGTGCACCGTAGTCGCGATGCGCCAGGACGGAAAATCAATCAATGTTTCTCAATATTACCGCACAACTCGCTGATAAGGCATACTTCCTCAGGATGTCTGACGGCGCAGAAAGGCAGGAATTTCGAGTGCCTCGTCAGATTGGTGCTGCGGCTGCGAGGGCGCCTGCTGGCCCGTGGGGAAGCTAGGCTCCGCACGCTGCGGCTCGGGCCTCTGTTCGCCGTGGCCGCCCGGGTCTGCGGCGGCCCGGCCCCGTATGCCGCGGGTCATGATGCCGAACAACGAGCGGGCCGGAGAAAGCGCAGGAGCCGCCTGTGCCGAGACGGGCGCGTGGCTGGGCTCGGAGAAGATGGCGCTGCGGGCGCTTGCCGGGCGCGGTGCCGGGGCAGGCGGCACGTAGCTGCGCGAAGCGGCCGGCGCTGCGGACGGCTCTGGCGCGGCCTCGGTCTGCACGGGGCGGGGCGTCAGCAGCTGGGCAGGGCTCGGCATCTGCGGCGCGAAATTCGTGACCGACGAGGCCACTGCAGGGACGGCAGCCTGAGCCGGCTGCTGCGACACGGCCTGTGCGCCGCCGCCGCCTACGGCGACCAGGCGGGGGCGCTGCGCCTCCACCTGGCTGGCCAGGTCGATGCCGGTTGCGACGACGGACACGCGGATGCGCCCGGATAGGTTCTCATCCACCGCGGAGCCGAAGATGATGTTCGCGTCGTCGGCCACTTCCTCGCGGATGCGGTTCGCCGCGGCGTCAACCTCGAACAGCGTCATGTCCTCGCCGCCGGTGATGTTGATCAACAGGCCGCGCGCGCCGGCCATGCTGGTGTCTTCCAGCAGCGGGTTGCTGATCGCGGCCTCGGCGGCGCGAATGGCGCGATTCTCGCCCTCGGCCTCGCCAGTGCCCATCATGGCCTTGCCCATCTCGGCCATCACGGTGCGGATGTCGGCGAAGTCCAGGTTCACCAACCCGGGCGACATCATCAGGTCGGTGACACCGCGCACGCCCATGTAAAGGACGTTGTCAGCCAGCTTGAACGCTTCCTTCCAGCCGGTTCGCTCATTGGCGAGGCGGAAGAGGTTCTGGTTGGGGATGACGATCAGCGTGTCGACATACTGCTGCAGTTCGGCAATGCCCTGCTCGGCGGCCTTCGTTCGACGGGCGCCTTCGAAGGTGAAGGGCTTTGTGACCACGCCCACCGTCAGCACGCCGCGCTCCCGCGCCAGTTGGGCGATCACTGGCGCCGCACCGGTGCCCGTGCCGCCGCCCATGCCGGCGGTGATGAACACCATGTGCGTGCCCTCAAGGTGCCGCATCAGCTCGTCAGCAGCCTCCTGGGCCGCGGCGCGGCCGATCTCCGGCTTTGCCCCCGCGCCCAGGCCCTGCGTGAGATGCGGGCCAAGCTGGATGCGGCGGTCGGCCTTGCTGTGCTGCAGCTGCTGCGCGTCGGTGTTGGCCACCACGAAGTCGACGCCCTGAAGGCCGAGCGCGATCATGTTGTCCACCGCATTGGTTCCGCCACCGCCCACACCGATAACGGTGATCCGCGGCGTGAAGTCCGTGTGGGTCTGCACGGGGACGGTCAGGTTGAGGGTCATTGGCGGGCTCCCAGTCTTTTGCGGCGTTCGGGTTTCGGTCGGATAATTAAGGTACTGGCACAGTCGGTCGGAGTCGGGCTCGGGCTTAGACGCGATCGCGAAGAAAATTGATCACCCGTCGCAACATGCCGGGTGGGGTGTCGTCGTCGAGCTTCAGGTCGGCAAGGCTACGTCCGGCGCCGGCCGCCCAGTGCAGCAGGCCGGCGGCGGTGGCGAAGGCCGGCCCGTCATGCAGGTCCGGCAGGCCACGAATGGCCTGTGGGCGACCGATCCGCACCTGCGCATCCAGCATGCGGGCCGCCATCTCCCGCGCACCCACCAGTTGGCTGGCGCCGCCGGTCAGCACGACGCGGTTGCCGAGATCGCGCCCCAGGCCGGCGGTCTCGAGCTTGTCGCGCACCAGCTCGAACGTTTCCTCCAGGCGCGGCCGGATGATGCCGACCACCTGGCTGCGCGGCACGCGATGGATGTTGTGCTCCTCTTCGCCCACCAGCGGCACGGGCAGCATCTCGCGCTCGTCGTCGGGGCTTGATTCCGCGTTGCCGTAGAGCGTCTTGAGGCGCTCGGCGTGCGCCACGGGGGTGGAGAGCAGGCGGGCGATGTCGTTGGTGACGTGGCCGCCGCTGACGGACAGCTGGGCCGTGTAGACCACGTGGTTGTCGCTGAAGACTGCCAGGTCGGTGGTGCCCCCACCCATGTCGATGACGGTGGCGCCGAGTTCGCGCTCGTCGGCGACCAGCGTGGCCAGCCCCGCCGCGAAGGGGGCGCTGACAAATTCGGCAACCTTGAGGTCCGCGTTCTCGATGACCGTCATCAGGTTGCGGAGCGCAGTGGCGCCGGCGTCCACGACATGGAGCCGGGCCATCAGGTGCTCGCAATGCAGGCCACGAGGATCGACGACGCCCTGTGTCTCGTCGACGTCGAAGCCGAGCGGCAGGCAGTGGACGGTGTCGCGGCCGTCGTAGTTGACGCGGCTGCGGCCATCGCCGACGACGCGGCGGAGGTCCTGCTCGTTGATCGTGCGGCCGCCGATCTGCGACTGCACGGTGACCTGGTGGCTTTCCGGGTGGCCGCAGCTGAGGTTTACCACCACCTCGCGCAGGCGGTACTGGGCCATGTCCTCGGCGGCGGCGACGGCGCTGCGGACCGCGGATTCGCCGAGCAGCAGGTCCGTGATGCCGCCCTGCTTGACGCCGCGGGCGGCGTTCATGCCGAAGCCGGTGACGCGCACGGTTCCGTCGGGATCGACGCGGCCGATCAGGCAGCACACCTTCGTGCTGCCAACATCGAGCACGCCGAACAGCCCACTGCGGAGCGGGCGCGCGCGGGCCGGTTCTGGCGGCAGCGAGGGCGGCAACACCGGACCTTCGCCGGGACCACGGGAGGCGTCGGGCTCGGCACGGCCGAATCGGGTGCGCGGCATGTCCTTCATGCGCTCTGCCTCACGTGGGCCGGCCTCATGTTGGCCTGCGTGGTGTGGTCGCCGGCTTGGGATCCGGCGCGGGTCGGACGACCAGGCGGTCTGCCAGGCGCATGTCTACGGAGGCGAGCGGGCGGTCGAGGATCTGCTGGCTGGCCTGCAGCTCCATCAGCCGGCCAAGGGCGGCCTGCTCCTGGCCTTCCGGCAGCAGGACGTCGGCGCCGTTGTGCAGGCGGAGGTTCCAGCGGCGTTCGCCCACGCGGACGGCGGCGACGACGCGGCCGCGCAGGTCGGGGTAGCCCGCGAGGGTGTCGAGCAGGGCGGCGGCGGCCTCGGGCGCGCCGGGGCCGACGACGAGGGGCAGGGTCGCGAAGGCGGTCTTGTCCTTTTCCGGATCCTGCTCGGCGACCAGCTGGCCGAGACGGTCGATCAGGACGAACTTGCCGCCGGATTGCCAGACGGCGAAGGGGCGGCGTTCGACGAGGGTGACCACGATAGTGCCGGGCAGCCGGCGCTCGACCGTTGCGGTCTGCACCCAGGCGAGCTGCTCGATCCGGGCACGGGCGGCTTCGAGCGAGAAGCCCAGCAGCTTGTCGCCGACGCTGACGCCCAGGGCGGCGCGGAGCATGGGCTCGGGCGTCTTCTCACGGCCCTCGACCACGACGCGCTGCACCGGCAGGCCGACGGCGTTGCCGATCTTTTCGCGCCAGTTCGCGACCGTGCTGCCGGGCTGCACCGTGCGGACCAGCGAGGCGATGGCCCCCACTGCCAGCAGACCGACCAGCAGCAGGGCGGCTGGCCGGATCAGGCGCTTCTGCCGCCGCCACATCAGGGCGGATCGGGACGGCCGTTCGTTCAGGCCGCGGGGCGGCTTGGCGGGCGTGCGCAGCGGCTCGGACAGCCCTTCCGGGCGTGACCGCGTGCGAGGCCGGCCGCCGGGGGATACGCGGGTCGTCACGCCCGACACGCGGCATTCTCCACCATCCAGGCGCACAGAGCAGGGAACGAGATGCCCATGTGCGCGGCCTGTTCGGGCAGCAGGCTGGTCCGTGTCAGGCCGGGTTGGGTGTTCACCTCCAGGAGCACGAGGCGGCCGGGTTCGCCTGCCGTGTCGTCGTAGCGCAGGTCGGCGCGGGTGGCGCCGCGGCAGCCGAGCGCCTTATGGGCCGCGAGTGCGACGTCCATGGCGCGGGCGTAGGTCTCGGGGTGGACCGCGGCGGGCACCTGGTGGTGGCTGCCGCCGTCGCCGTATTTGCTCTCGTA
This sequence comes from Rhodospirillales bacterium, assembly GCA_043748985.1. Taxonomy (GTDB): domain Bacteria; phylum Pseudomonadota; class Alphaproteobacteria; order Acetobacterales; family Acetobacteraceae; genus JBBROS01. The sequence goes on along the minus strand of JAYVEG010000306.1, from coordinate 39,657 downwards.
GTCATAGAACACCCCGGCATCGGCGTGGATTTCGGTGACGGCCAGCGCGTGGTCGCCCATGACGGCGACGGTCAGCTCGCGGCCCGGGATGTATTCCTCGACCATGGCGGTGGGGCCGAATCGCCAGCCGCGGGCGATCTCGGCGCGGCGGTTGTCGCCCTTCTGAAGGATCTGCACGCCGACGGAGGATCCCTCGTTGACGGGCTTCACCACGTAGGGCAGCGGCACGGGGTCGTGGTGTTCCAACTCCGCCACGTCCACCACACGGCCGCGCGCCACGGGCAGGCCAGCTGCGGCGAAGACGGCCTTGGCGGCCTCCTTATCCATCGCCAGGGCCGAGGCGCGGACTCCGGAATGGGTGTAGGGGATGTTGAGCCAGTCGAGCACGCCCTGAATGGCGCCGTCCTCGCCGAAGCGGCCATGCAGCGCGTTGAACACGGCATCCGGCTTCGGGTCGAGCGCCCGCAGCACGGCGCCGAGATCGTGTCCCACCAGCACGGGCAAGACGTCGAAGCCCGCCTCCGTCAGGCCGGCGATCACCTGGCGGCCGGAGGAGAGGCTGACCTCCCGTTCGGCGGACATACCGCCATACAGCACCGCGACGCGCTTCATGCCGACCTCCAGGGGGCCGCACCGGGCACGCCCAACCGTTTAATTTCCCACTCCAGCGACACGCCGCTCATGGCGTGAACCCGGCGGCGCAACTCCTCGCCCAGGCCTTCCAGGTCGGATGCCGTGGCACCGCCGGTGTTGAGCAGGAAGTTGCAGTGCTTCTCGCTGACCTGGGCGGCGCCGCGCATCAGGCCGCGGCCGCCGGCGGCGTCGATCAGCTCCCACGCCTTCTGGCCCGGCGGATTGCGGAACGTGCTGCCGCCGGTGCGGGCGCGCACAGGCTGTGTGGCTTCTCGGCTGGCGCGGATCTCGGCCATGCGGGCGGCGATGCGGACGGGATCGCCGGGATGCGCGCGGAAGCGAGCGCGGACGACGATGGCCCCGGGCGGTACGCTCGCGTGGCGATAGGCAAAGGCCAACCCGGCCGCAGCAATGCGGACCAGCGCACCCGAGCGGGACACGAGCTCCGCCCAATCCAGGCAATGTGCCACGTCGCCGCCATAGGCGCCGGCGTTCATCACGACGGCGCCGCCGATGGAGCCTGGGATGCCCGAGAGGAACTCGAGCCCTTCGAGCCCGGCTGCGGCGGCGTGCTCGGCGACCGTGGCGTCGAGGCAGGCGGCGCCCACGACGACGCCATCCGGCTCGATCCTGATGTCGTTGAAGCCGCGGCCGAGGCGAAGCACGACGCCGGGGATGCCGGCGTCGCGGACGATGACGTTGCTCGCGGCGCCCAGGACGGTGATGGAGATGGCGAGCGGGAGGTCCGCCAGGAAGCGGGCCAGGTCTGCGGCACTGGCCGGGCGGACGAGGGCTTCGGCCGGGCCGCCGACGCGGAACCAGGTTGCCTGGGCCAGTGGAGCGTCGGCCTGGATGCGGCCGACCATGGGCGGCAACTGGTCGATCAGGTGATGGGCGGCGATGGCGGCGCTCATACGGCCCGCCGTTGCGGGGTCTGGAGGGCGCCCAGCTGTTCCGGCAGGGCGGCGGCCCATTGCGTGATGGTGCCGGCGCCGAGGCAGATGACGAAATCGCCGGGCTTGGCGATGGCGTGGACCATCTCGGCCAGGTGCTCGGGTTGGGGCAAAGGGACGACGCTGCGGTGGCCGCTGGCGCGCAAGCCATCGACGAGGGCGTCGCGGGTGACGCCTGGGATCGGCGTTTCGCCGGCGGCATAGACGTCGGCCACGATGACGGTGCCGGCGTCGTTCATGCAGGTGGTGAACTCGTTGAACAACGAGGCGAGGCGAGAGTACCGGTGCGGCTGCACGACGGCGATCACGTCGCGCGCGCCGGCCTGGCGGGCGGCCTTCAGAACGGCGGCGATCTCCACGGGATGGTGGCCGTAGTCGTCGATGACGGTGATGCCGCCGCTCTCGCCGGTTTTGGTGAAGCGGCGCTTGACGCCCTTGAAGCTGGCGAAGGCGGAGCGGAGGGTGGCGTCGTCCACCTCCATCTCGATGGCGACCGCGATGGCGGCCAGCGCGTTCTGGACGTTGTGGCTGCCGAGCATGGGAAGGCGGAACGGGCCCATGCGCCGGGTCACGCCGCGGTTGCGGTCGGTGACGGCGACCTCGAAGGTGGCGCCCATCTTGTCGGTGACGAGGCGTTCGGCACGGACATCGGCCTGGGGCGAGAAGCCGTAGGTGACGATGCGGCGGTCGGACAGGCGGGGGATCATCTGCTGCACGCCGGGATGGTCGATGCATAGGACGGCGAAGCCGTAGAACGGCACGTTGGAGACGAACTGGTCGAAGCCGGCCTGCATCGCCTCGGCGGTGCCCCAATGGTCGAGGTGTTCGGGGTCGATGTTGGTCACGATGGCGATGGTGGCGGGCAGGCGCAGAAAGCTGCCGTCGCTCTCGTCGGCTTCCACCACCATCCACTCGCCTTCGCCCAGGCGGGTGTTCGAGCCGTAGGCGTTGATGATGCCGCCGTTGATGACGGTGGGGTCGAGGCCGGCGGCCTCCAGCACGCAGGCGACCAGGCTGGTGGTTGTGGTCTTGCCGTGGGTGCCCCCGACCGCGATGGCCCAGCGGAGGCGCATCAGCTCGGCGAGCATCTCGGCCCGGCGCACGACCGGGACCAGCTTCTTGCGGGCGGCCAGGACTTCGGGATTGTCCGCGCGGACGGCGGTGCTGACGACGACGACCTGGGCGTTGGCGACGTTGGCGGCGTCGTGGCCGATTGCGACGGGGATACCGGCATCCTTCAGGCGGCGGACGTTGGCGCCGTCGGCGATGTCGCTGCCTTGGACGGCATATCCGAGGGTGTGCAGCACCTCGGCGATGCCGGACATGCCGATGCCGCCGATGCCGACGAAATGGATCGTGCCGATCCCGAGCGGAAGCGCCCTCATGCCATTGCCCTTAGTGCGAGATCTTCAACAAGGTCGGCCAGGCGCGTGGTCGCGTCGGCGATGCCGTGGGCCGCCATGGCGTGGGCGCGTGCGGACAATGCGTCCGGATGCAGGCGATCGGTCAGCGCCTGGGCGACGCGCGCTGGGTCGTGCTCGAACTCCGGCTGCTCGATCACGCAGGCGCCGACGGCTTCGGCATTGTGGCGCTGGTGGCTGTCCACCGAGGGCAGCGGCACCAGGATGGCCGGCAGGCCGATTGCGGTCAGTTCTGCGACGGTGCTGGCGCCGGCGCGTCCGATGAACATGTGCGCGGCGGCCAGTCGGGCCGGCATGTCCGAGAAGAACGGCGACAGCTCCGCAGCGATGCCCGAGGCGGCGTAGGCGGCGCGAACGTGGTCCAGGTCCTCGGCCCGGCATTGCTGCGTCACCACCAGGCGTGCCCGCAGCGCCTGCGGCAGTCGGGCGAGGGCAGGGGGGAGTGATGTGCTGAGCACGCGCGCGCCCTGACTGCCGCCTGTGACCAGCAGGCGGATGGGGGCTTCGGGCTCGGGCTCGTGGTATTCGCGCCCGGCGAGCGTTGCGATGCCCGGGCGGAGTGGGTTGCCCGTCACGGTCGTGGGCTTGCCGGAGGGCAGGCGCCTTGTGTCCGGCATGCCCAGCGCCAGGTGGTCGGCGAAGATCGCGAGGCTGCGGTTGGCCTGGCCCAGGATGGCGTTGCCCTCGTGCAGCAGGATGCGGGGGCGGTGTCGCATGAGGCGGGCTGCGAGCACGGGGGGCACGCTGGGGTAGCCGCCGAAGCCGACGACTACGGTGGGCTGGAGTGCCCTGAGGATGGTGCGTGCCTGCAGCGTGCCCGCCGCGAGTGCGACCGCGGCCCGGGCGGCGCGGGTGGGGCCGCGGCCGACGATGCCGGCGCCTTTCAGAACGTGTGCGTCCGGGCCGGCGAAGACCGGTGAGCGTTCGCCGCCGCTGCGGGCGTCGGTCATGAGCGCGACACGGTGGCCGCGTTCGCGCAAAGCCGCGCCCAGGGCTTCGGCGGGGAAGAAGTGGCCACCTGTGCCGCCGGCGGCGATGATGATGTGCCTGCCGTTCCCTTTCCCGTTGGGAGAGGGGTGGGGTGAGGGTGTGCCGTAGGCGCCTGCCGGTTGTCCGGGCGGCGCGAAACTCTCATCCAACCCTGTCCCAAGGGAGAGGACTTGAAGGTCATTACTCATCGCAGGCCTTCCTCGCCGCGGGTGCGGCGGCGGGTGAGGGCCAGCAGCATGCCGATGCCGAGCGCCACCGCCAGCACCGAGGAGCCGCCGTACGACACGAAGGGTAGTGTCATGCCTTTGGTCGGGATCAGGTGCAGCGAGCTGGCCATGTTCACGAAGCTCTGTAGGCCGAAGCTGGTGACGAGGCCGGTTGCGGCGAGGACGATGAACAGGTCCTGTTCAGCGAGCAGACGCAGCAGGCCGCGCAGGACGATAAAGCCGAAGATGCCGAGCACGAGCAGGCAGATCACCAGCCCGAACTCTTCGCCCATGACTGCGAAGACGAAGTCCGCATGGGCGTCCGGTAGCACGTCCTTCACACGGCCCTCGCCGGGGCCGCGGCCGAGCAGGCCGCCATTGCCGAAGGCCTCGAGCGCGGTGTTGACCTGGTAGCTGTCGCCGGACGACGGGTCGAGGAACCGGGTGACGCGGCTGCGGACATGGGGGAAGAAGGTGTAGGCGCCGACCGCGCCGGCGCCGATGAGGCCCATGGCGCCGCCGACGAGGAAGATGTTCAGGCCGCCGACGAACAGTTGCACGAAGAACACCGCGCCCACCACCGCCAGCATTCCCATGTCGGGTTGCGACTTCAGCAGTAGTGCGATGAGGACGAACACCCCGCAGGCGACCACGCGGCCGGGAAAGCGGCGGCTGCGCGCGCCCTCGCTGAGCAACCAGGCCGTGACCACCGCGAAGCACGGCTTCAGGAACTCGCTGGGCTGTAGGCTCATGCCCGGCAAAGCGATCCACCGCCGCGCGCCCTTGATCTCCACGCCGTGCACCAGGGTCAGCGCGGTGAACAGTATCGCCCCCACGCAGCCCAGCAGCGCCAGCCGGCGCACGCCGCGGGGCGACAGCAGCGATACGCCGACGACCACCATGCCGGCGAGCGCCAGGAACACGACCTGCTTGGCGATGAAGATGTCGCGGGACTGATGGATGCGCTCGGCCACGGCCGGCGAGGCCGCGAGCATCATGATGTAGCCGAAGCCGATCAGGGAGGTGACCGCGAACAGGGTCCAGCGGTCGACCGTCCACCACCAGCGGCCGAGGATGGACGTGTCGGCGCGGCTGAGGACGGGCATCAGGCGCTCCTCTCTAGTGCGCTGCCGAGGGCGAGGGCGCGGAAACGGTCGCCGCGCTGCTCGAAGCCGGTGAACTGGTCCCAGCTGGCGCAGGCGGGCGAGAGCAGGACGGTGCTGGCGTCGAGCTGCCGGGCCAGGCCGCGGGCGGCGGCGACCGCACCCTCGAGCGTGCCGGGAATGCTGTGTGGGACGCCGGCGTCGGCGAGTGTCGCGGCCAGCACGGGGGCGTCGCGGCCGATCAGGAGGGCGTGCACGATCCGGGGCAGGAGCGGCCGCAACAGCTCGATGCCGCCGGCCTTCGCCATGCCGCCGGCGATCCAGACGACGCGGTCGTAACAGGCGAGTGCCTGCGCGGCGGCGGCGGCGTTGGTGGCCTTGCTGTCGTTGATCCAGGCGACGCCGTCGATGACGCCCACCCGCTGCTGGCGGTGCGGCAGGCCCGGGAACGTCGCGATGGCGCGCATCGTCGCCTCGTCGGGCACGCCGAGCGCGCGGGCCATGGCGATTGCGGCGGCGGCGTTCTGCGCGTTGTGCGGGCCCGGCAGGGCGGGCGCCTCGGCCATGGGCAGGACGGGGCCGTCGGCGTCGCGCAGCATCGTGCCGTCACACCAAATATCTGCCGGCTGGCTGCCGGATATGGTGGTGCATGGCATCGTCCGGGCGAGCGCTGCGGTCTCCGCGTCGTCCAGGCCGAGGATTGCAGCGCCATGGCGGTCGAAGATGTGCCGCTTGGCCGCGATGTAGCCTGCCATGCCGCCGTGGCGGTCCAGGTGGTCGGGGCTGAGGTTCAGCAGGGCGGCCACGTCGAAGCGCAGCGTGGTCAGGCGCTCCAGCATATAGGACGACATCTCCAGCACGTAGACGCCGTCGTCCCCCAGCGGTGGCAGGGCGAGGGCGGCGGTACCCAGGTTGCCGCCTGCCGCGGAGTCGATGCCAGCGGTTGCGAGAATGTGGTGCAGCATGGCGGTCGTCGTGCTCTTGCCGTTGGTGCCGGTCACACCGGCGAAGCGCGCCTTCGATCCCTGACGGCGCACGGCCTGGAACAGCAGTTCGGCGTCGCTGAGGATCGGGATGCCCACCGCACGGGCCGCCACGGCCGCAGGATTGGCAGCAGGCAGGCTGTGTGGGATGCCGGGGCTGAGGACCAGGGCGTCGAAGCCGGCATAGCCCTGGGCCGGGTCGTGCACGGGCAGGCCGGCGCCGTTCCGTGCTGCCGCGCTGTCGTCCCACACGGCGACCTCGGCGCCCATCGCGGTGAGCACGTGGGCTGCGGGCAGGCCGTTGCGGCCTAACCCCACGACGGCGAACCGCTTGCCTGCGAAAAGGGTGGGAGACCAGATCATCGGATCTTCAGCGTCGCCAGGCCCACCAGGGCCAGGATCATGGAGACGATCCAGAAGCGGATCACGATGGTGGGCTCGGACCAACCCTTTTTCTCGTAGTGATGGTGCAGCGGTGCCATCAGAAACACCCGGCGCCCGGTCCGCTTGTACCAGAACACCTGGATGATGACGGACACAGTCTCCACGACGAACAGGCCGCCGACGATCGCCAGGACGAACTCGTGCTTCGTCGCGACCGCCACCGCCCCCAATGCGCCGCCCAGCGCGAGGCTGCCGGTGTCGCCCATGAACACGGCCGCGGGCGGCGCATTGAACCATAGGAAGCCGAGCCCGGCGCCGACCAGGGCGGCAAGGAAAACGCCCAGCTCACCCACGCCCGCGATGGGATGCAACTGCAGATAGTCGGCGAACACCCGGTTGCCCACCAGGTAGGCGATCAGCGCGAAAACCCCGGCGGCGATGATGGTCGGCACGATCGCCAGTCCGTCCAGCCCGTCGGTCAGGTTGACGGCATTGCTGCTGCCGACCATCACGAACATGCCCACCAGCGGGAAGGCGAAGCCCAACGGGATCAGCACCTCCTTGAACACCGGGATCGTCAGCCCGGTGCCGAGCGGGCCGCGCGTCAGGATCATGATTGCGATCGCACAAACCAGGCCCATCACCAGCTGCGCCAGCATCTTCGTACGGCCAGAGACGCCCTTCGTGTCGCGGCGTGACAGCTTGAGATAGTCGTCGACGAAGCCGATTGCGCCATAGCCGAGCGTCAGCAGCAGCACCGCCCACACATAGCCGTTGCGCAGGTCCGCCCAAAGCAAAGTCGAGAACGTGAGCGAGGTCAGGATCAGCACGCCGCCCATGGTGGGCGTGCCTTTCTTCTCGATCAGGTGGCGCTCCGGCCCATCGAGGCGGATGGGCTGGCCGCCGTGCTGGACGGATTTCAGCCAGCGGATGACCATCGGCCCCAGCACGAGGCTCAGGAACAGCGCAGTCAGGCACGCGGCGCCGGAGCGGAAGGTGATGTAGCGGAACAGGTTGGCCAGGATGAACTGGTCGGAGAGGCCGCGGGCAAGATTGAACAACACTAGCCGGGTCCTCCGGGCGTGGACGGCCCCGCATCCTCCAGGGCACGGACCACGGCGCGCATCCGGCTGCCGAGGCTGCCTTTCACGAGCACCGCGTCGCCGGGACGCACGGCGGCGGCCACGATGGGCGCCAGCGTCTCGGCAGTGTCCGCATGGTGGGCACGGAGCGCAGATGGCACCCGGTCGAACAGCGCCCGGGTGAGGGGGCCGCACGCATAGAGCAGATCGGCTGCGCGTGCCACTGCCGGGGCGAGGGCGACATGTTCACTTTCAGCAAACGTGCCGAGTTCGAGCATGTCGCCCAGCACGGCGATGCGGCGCGCCGCCGGCAGCAGGCGAAGCACGTCGAGGGCGGCCTCCACGGATGCCGTGGAGGCGTTGTAGCTTTCGTCCAGCAGCAGGACGGTGCCATCGCAGATGTGGCGCTGCTGGCCGCGTCCGGCGCCGGGGGCGAAAGCCTCGAGCGCCGCCGCGGCCCGGGCGAGGTCCAGGTCCAACGCTGTCGCGACCGCGAGGGCAGCCAGCGCGTTGGCGACCATGTGCGCCCCAGGGGCGGCCAGGCGGAACCGCAGATCCGCACCCCCGGTGCGGGCCGTGATGGTGGTGCCCCCGGCGTCCGCGTCGGTCAGCACCGCGGTCACATCGCCATCGTCGCCGAACGTCAGCACCGCACCAGGCGCCCGCGCCCGCAATGCCACGGCATGCGCGCCCGCCGCCGGCAGCACTGCGATGCCGTCGGGGACGAGGCCGCCGAACAGGCTGGCCTTCTCCGCGACGATCGCCGCAAGGCTGCCCAGGTGGCCGATATGCGCAGTGCTCACCATCGTGATGACAGCGACATGCGGCGCAGCCAGTCGCGCCAGCGGCAGGATCTCGCCGGGATTGTTCATGCCGATCTCGGCGACACAGAAGGCGGCGGTCTCCGGCAGCCGCGCCAGCGTCAGGGGAACGCCCCAATGATTGTTGTAGCTGGCCTCGGCCGCATGCGTCGGGCCGAAGGCCGACAGCAGCGTCCGCAGCATTTCCTTCGTGGTCGTCTTGCCCACGCTACCGGTCACCGCGACGACCTGGCCCCGGAAGCGTGCGCGCCCTGCCCGGCCAAGTGCGGTCAACCCCGCCAGCGTGTCGGCGACGATCAGCGCCGGGGCGCCCGCGGGGACCACACTGGAATCGCAGACCATCACCCCGGACGCGCCCTTGTCCAACGCTGCCGCGGCATGGGCGTGACCGTCGGTGGTGCCCTGCAGGGCGATGAACAGGTCGCCCGGGCGCAGCGTGCGGGTGTCGATGGACGTGCCCGTTGCGGCGAAGGGCTTGGGCATCGCGCCGCCCGTTGCGGCCACCAGCGCAGCGGCGGTCCAAAGCGGAGGCGTCATGCGGCGCCCGTCAGTCGTCGGACGGTCGCGACGTCGTCGAAGGGCAGCGTCACAGCGCCGATGGTCTGGCCGCCCTCGTGGCCCTTGCCCGCGACCGCCAGCACGTCGCCGGGTCGCAGCATTGCCAGGGCTGACGCGATGGCTGCGGCGCGGTCGCCGATCTCGATGGCCTCCGGGCAGGTCGCTCGGATGGCGGCCCGGATGGCGGCGGGGTCTTCGCTGCGGGGATTGTCGTCTGTGATGACAGCGACATCCGCCCCTTGCGCCGCCACAGCACCCATCAGCGGGCGCTTGCCGCGATCGCGGTCGCCGCCAGCGCCGAACACCAGCAGCAGCCGCCCGGCCGTGTGCGGGCGCAAGGCCAGCAGCAACCGCTGCAACGCATCCGGCGTGTGCGCGTAGTCCACATAGACCGCAGCGCCGTTCACTGTCGTTGCCAGTTCCATCCGCCCGCGCACGCCCACCAGAAGCGGCAGCAAAGCGAGGGGGTCGGCCACGCCAGCCGCCGCTGCCAGCCCGGCCGCCAGCAAGGCATTATCCGCCTGGAAACGCCCCGGCAGCGCCAAATCGATCGTTTGCCCGCCATCCAGCACCAACACCTGCCCGCCTGGCCGCGGGATGGCCCGCACCAGATGGATCACGTCGCCGTCTTCGCCGACGCGATGCAGCACCAGGCCGCGCGCCCGGGCGATCCCGGCCAGCGTCTCCAGCGTCACCTTGTCGAGCGTCGTGCTGGCAACCGCGGTCGCACCCGTCGGCAGCAGGTCCGTGAACAGGCGCAGCTTCGCCGCCCGATAGGCTTCGAGCGTGCCGTGATAGTCGAGGTGGTCGCGCGTCAGGTTGGTAAACCCGGCGGCAGTCAGGAGCACGCCATCGAGCCGGAACTGATCCAGCCCGTGCGAGGAGGCCTCGATCGCCACGGCATCCACGCCCTCGCGCGCCAGCCGCGCCAGGGTTTCGGCCAGCGTCACCGGATCGGGCGTAGTCAGGCCTGGCGTGCCCACGCCGTCCGGCCCGATCACCCCGAGCGTCCCCAGGCTGGCCGAGCGGCGGCCGGCATGCGCGAAGATCTGGCGCAGGAAGTCGGCCGTGCTGGTCTTGCCGTTGGTTCCTGTCACCGCGACCACTGTGCGCGGCTGGTCGCCGGCCTGCAGGGCTGCGAGCCGGGCCAGCGCTCGGCGCGGTTCCCGGTCCACGATCAACGGCCGCTTCGGCACCCCTTCGGGCCACGTCGTGCCGATGGGCGCCAGCACCGCGGCGGCCCCCCGCGCGACCGCTTCGGCGATGAACGCTCGCCCGTCCATACGGGTGCCGGGCAGGGCGGCATACAGCATGCCGGGCCGCACCGTCCGGCTGTCGGCGGTCAGCCCGGTGAACCGGAACGGCAGGCCCAACGGGATCGCGATGTCCAGCGAACCGAGCATTTCAGTGGGCGACGGCGGGGACAAGGTTCGCCTCGTGCTGGCGCGGAACTTCGCGCGGGGGCGCAGACGGGACATTTACCGGCGCATTTACGGGCGCCGGCCCTGCTTTGACAGGGGCCTTGACCATCGGGACGTCTCGCCCGGTATAGCCGCGGCCGGGCTGCATCGGGATGGCGAGCTGTGCCTGGATCGCTGCGGCGTTCGTGGTTTCGGGCATCAGGCCCAGCATGGGGCCGATGCGCGCGATCACGCGTCCGGCACCTGGCGCGCTGACGGCGCCGGCTGTCGAATAGCCGCCTGTGCTGGCGTTGCCCTTGGGCTCGTCCAGCATGAAGTAGACCGCGTATTTCGGCGCGTTCATGGGGAACACGCTCATGAACGCGCTGATGTTCGTGTGCTTCTTGTAGCCGTGACCCGAGTTCTTTTCCGCAGTGCCGGTCTTGCCGCCGACGAAGTAGCCTGGGACGTCCGCGGGCTTGCCGTAGCCGTCGGTCACCACGAGGCGCATCAGCTTGCGCATCACGTCGCTTGTGCCCTGCTGCATCACGCGCGTGCCCTCGCGCGGCGGGGCGCCGGGCTCGGCGGCCAGGATGGTGGGGCGCAGCACGATGCCGCCATTGGCGATCGCCGCCGTGCCACGCACCACGTGCAGCGGCGTGACCGCGATGCCGTGGCCGAAGCCCACGGTCATGGTCACGATCTCTTTCCAGTGTTCTTGCGACTGCACGATCGGGTTCAGCTGTTCGGGCAGCTCAATCCCTATCTTCGCAAACATTCCCATGCGTTCCAGCCAGGCGCGCTGGCGTTCGGCGCCCACGGCCTGCGCCATGTGCGCGGCGCCGAGGTTGGAGGAGTATGCGATGACCTCGGGGAACACCAAGGCTCGCTTCTTGCCCTGGAAGTCGCTGATGGTGAAGCGGCCGATCTTGATGTCGTGCGCTGCATCGAAGCTGTCCCACAGATGGCCGACGCCGAGGTCGAGCGACATCGCAGCCGTTTGCAGCTTGAACGTGCTGCCGGGTTCGTAGCGGCCGGTGGTCGCGCGATTGAACCGCTCCTCCGGTGTGGCGGCGCCGGGTTTGTTGGCGTCGAAGTCCGGCAGGCTGACCATGGCGATCACCTCGCCGGAGCGGACGTCCATGACGATGCCGCAGGCGCCGATGGCCTGGAATTCGGTCATCGACTTGCTGAGTTCCTCGCGCATTGCCGCCTGCACCCGCAGGTCGATCGACAGGCGCAGCGGCTCCGGGTCCTCGCGCAGGCGCTGGTCGAAGAAGGATTCGACCCCGGCGACGCCATGCGCATCGACGTCCACGGCGCCGACGATGTGGGCTGCCACCCGGCCCTGCGGATAGCGGCGCTTCTCGGTGTTCTGGAAGTATACGCCGGGGATGCCGAGGTTGTTGACCGCCAGCTGCTCACGCGGGGTGATGTTTCGGGCGAGGTAGACGAACTGCTTGCCGCTGCCGAGGCGCGCACGCACGACCTCGAGGTCGAGACGCGGCAGGACCTGCTTCAGCTTCACAGCGGCCTCGCCGACGTCCATCATCTCCTTCGGGTTGGCATAGAGACCGGCCGTCGGCAGTGACAGCGCCAGGATTTCGCCGTTACGGTCGACGATCATTGCGCGGGTGCGGGGGCCGGCGTCGGCGGCGGGCTTGGGGGCCGGCGCCTGGGCGATGACCGGGGCGTCGGGGGAGGTGGGGGCCGCGGCCGGCGGGTCGGGGATCCGGTTGCGATCGAGATGCTTCGGCGTCATGGGCACGATGACGGTCGCGCCGGCCAGCTTGATCGCGACCGCGCCGAACAGCACCGCGAACCCGCCGGCGGCCAGCAACAGGCGGCTGCGGGTCTTTTCAAGCACCACGCGGCGCGCGAGGTCCGGTGCCGTGACGCGGATGGTTTGCGCCGGCGGCATCTCGCCTTGACGCAGCCGCGTCGCCGAGGCGGGCGGCGGCGCGTCGGGACGCGGCGCCTGGGGCGACGGACCGCTCAACCGTCGGACTCCATCAGCGCGCCCCGGCGCCGAAGGGGACCGGTGCCGGCAGGGCCACCCGGCCGGCCCCGCCGAGTGCGCTGCCGTAGGGTGCTGCATTGGTAGGCGGCGGATAGACGGTGCCCGGGGAGGCGACCGGCACGACGGGGGACGACTGTTCGCGCAGCCGGGCGGTCCGGGCGACGCTCTCGCCGACGCTGCCCGGCGTTGGCCCAGGGGCTGGAGCGTGGGCTGGGGCGTGGGCTGGCTGCGGGATCTGTCCGGCCGAGACGTTCATGACCGGCGCCATGATTCGCGGCGCCATCGGCATCGGCGGCGCTGGGGGCGGTAGCGCATGGGGCGCAGGCGCAGAACCGGCGGGAGAGGGGAGGGCGGGAGAATTGAGGGCGACCACGGTCGGCTGCGGCTTCGCGGCCGGGCGAGGCGCCGGCGGGACGGCAGCCGGCGGGATCGCGGGTTGCGGAAGGCCAGCCGAGGGCGCGGCCTGTTGCGGCAAGGCAGCCATCTGGACCGGCTTCTCGGCCGGCCGCTCCGGCGCGCGCTCCGGCGTCCGCTCCGCAAGCCGGGGTGCCGCCAGGATGGGCTTCGCGGCCGCGATGGGCTGGCTGGGCGCAGGCTCATCCATTGGCGGCAGCATCGAGCCCGGCGGCAACGGCGCCGGTAAACGCGTGGCCAGGTCAGCCATCGCCACGAACTGAGTCGGCGCCAGCGTCTTCAGCGCCAAATGCTGCCCGGCCAGCTCGTTCAGCCGTTCCGGTTCGCTCAGCAGCGCCCACTCGCCCTTCAGCGCGCCGATGCGATCGCGCGCCTGGTCGATCTGCTTCAGCGTGCGACCGATCTCGCGGTCGAGCATTTGGGCGCGGTGCTTGGTTTGGTAAAGGTAGAGTCCGGACCCGGCGGCCAGGAGCATGCAGATGCAGGTGAAGGGGCGGATCATGGGGTGGGTCCGTCCTGGACAGAAGGGTGGTCAATGGAAACGGCGTTGCGGGCCAGCGCGCGCAGGCGGGCGCTGCGGGCACGGGGATTGGCGGCAAGCTCTGCGTCGCCGGGGCGTCCGGCGCCGCGGGCGACCAGGCGGAACTGTGCAGGGGCGCGCTGCTCCAGGCCACGCGGGTCGTGGCGGGAGGGTGCGGGCGTCTGGCCCGCGGCGTCCTGCATGAAGCGTTTCACCAGCCGGTCCTCGAGCGAGTGGAACGACACCACCACCAACCGCCCGCCCGGCGCCAGCAGCGAGGCGGCGGCGGCCAGCGCCCGTTCGATCTCGCCGAGCTCGTCGTTTACACGGATGCGCAGCGCCTGAAAGCTGCGGGTGGCCGGGTCGATCCCGGACTTCTCCCGTGGCACCACGGCACGGATGACGTCGGCCAGCTGTGTGGTCGTCGTGATCGGCCCCACGGTCCGGGCGGCCACGATTGCGCGGGCGATGCGGCGGGACAGCCGTTCCTCGCCCAGCTGATAGAGCGTATCGGCGAGATCCGCCTCATCCAGGGTGTTGACCAGGTCGGCCGCGGTCGGGCCGGTTGCCGCCATCCGCATGTCCAGCGGGCCGTCATGGCGGAAGCTGAACCCGCGCGCGGCGTCGTCGATCTGGAACGACGAGACGCCGATGTCGAGCACGATGCCGTCGAGTTTGGAAACCCCATGCGCGCCGAGCAGTGCGACCATGTCGCCGAACCGGCCCTCGATCAAATGCAGGCGGCCTGGATGACGCGCAGCCAAGGCGGCGCCGCGGGCAATGGCGGCGGGGTCGCGGTCGATTGCGAACAGGGTGCAAGGGGCCGCGTCCAGGACGGCGGCGCTGTAGCCGCCGCCGCCGAAGGTGCCGTCGAGATAGGAGGCGCCGGGGCGCACGTCGAGAGCTGCCAGAACCTCGGGCAGCATGACCGGGATGTGGGTCAGGGGGGCGGTCATGCGGGCACCCCCAGCGGCGCGCGTCCAGGCAACGTCAAACCCCGGGTCCGCGCGCGGTCGCGGGCCTCGGCAGTGCGGCGGGCAGCGGCGGCCGGTTCCCAAATCTGGAACTGACGGCCCAGGCCCATGAAGATGACAGCGTCGGTCAAACCAGCGTGCTGCACCAGGGACTCGGGGAGGACAATCCGCCCCTCCTTATCTGCTTCCACAGGCCAGGCATCGGCGTAAAGGGCCGTTGTTAGGTCATCACTGTCGTCGGCAAACAAAGCTAATGAATCCAGGGGTGTGGCCAGCTGCTCGAAGACCTCGGCCGGCCATGCCTCAATGCAGGCATGCTTGTGCGAGGGCCGCAGGATCAACGCGGTGGCGCCGGTCTCGCTGCCGCGCTTCAGAGCGGCGCGGAACGGGGCCGGGACGGAGGTGCGTCCCTTGGCATCGAGCCGGGTCTGGTGAGTTCCGAGGAATTGGCTCATGGCGCGCGATCCCCCTTTCCCCTGGCCATTCCCCTGGCCGTGAACGCCCGTTCGTGGGCCATCATGGGCTATCATGGGAAAACGTGGTCGTCAAAGGGATTGAGGGTGGAGGTCTGTTGGCTTCCGGCTATGCCGCCCGCGATATCAAGGGTTTACAGAAAGGCTTGAAGATCAAGCCTGACCATTGCAGAAACATCACAAGTTTCGTGGTTTGTTCTTCATGGGACCGGCACTGCCTACCCTCGACCCACGCCTCTCCGCGAGAGAGAGGGAGAGAGTTGCCAGACGGCCTGTAAGCCGGGTTCTGTCCAATCCTTGCGGACCTGGACGGCCATTCGTCTGGGACGCGCCTTACAGCGCGCCTCACGCGACCAACCCGGGCGACGGGGCGAGAACACCCCTGCGTCACCTGCTCTCGCAGGACCGCCGGCCACCCCTATTCGGTCTTGCTCCCGGTGGGGTTTACCCTGCCGCCCCCGTTGCCGGGGGCGCGGTGCGCTCTTGCCGCACCGTTTCACCCTTGCCTGCAGGCCCTCAAGTCAGACTTGGAAGCGTGCGGGCGGTTTGTTTTCTGTGGCACTTTCCCTGGGGTCGCCCCCGCCGGCCGTTAACCGGCACCGTGTTCCCGTGGAGCCCGGACTTTCCTCCACCCCTTTGCAGAGGCAGCGGCCGTCCAGCCGTCTGACGGGGGGGGTGATGCGCCACCCTGTCGCGCCGGTCAACCCGGTGCCATTCAGAATGCGATGCGAAAGAAGCGTACCCAAACCGAACTGGCCGGGAGCACGCTCCTTCGTCTCGGTCCTTCGTTCCGGTCGGACGCCGGCTCAGGCTGAAGAAGTCCGAGCCGACCTTGGCGCTATCGGTGAAGCGCGCCCGTCGTCACCCCATCTGCGACAGGCGCCGTGACTGCGGTGAATGCTCCGATCCGATTGTGACGACAAAAGACCGTAATTGCATTGTCATTTTTCATGGTCGAATCCTCCGCAGAACACGCGTCAATAAAGACGAAACCAGTCAATAGAATGTGACACGGTGGAGCAGATCCAATTTCAAAGGTTTGATTTCATAATTGGTCGTTACAGTATACGGATCACTCAATGTACGTAAACACACAATACTCTGCGAGTGCGTCAACACAGCTTGCCGGCAACCTTGGAGGATATCAGTTTAAAACAGGGCACCCCTCCGTGGCTGGTCGGGGCTCGGATCGTCACAACGACGGCCGAGGCGACGGGGCTTTCGAGGGAGAGAAGCGGATTTCGCCGGGATGGAACTGGTTTAGGCGGAGTGATCCATCATCCTTAGAACCGCACCGATCCGGCGCCGGGTCTCTTCGTCGGCCTCGCCGCTCACGGACCCGGGGCGCCAGCGACGCTGGAACGCCTGCAACGTGGCCGTGAGGTCCGGGATCGGGTAGCCGATTTCCCGCAGTGCGCCCGGCATGTCGTTTATTGCCATGGGTGATCCGTCCGGGCCCGGCCAAAGCCCCACTCCCGCCGCCGCCAACCCAGCCCAATCGAACAGCTCGCCGGGGTCCTGCTTGCGGTCCGGCGCCACGTCGCTGTGGCCTACTACGTTGACTGCCGGGATCGGCCAGCGCGCCAAGATGCCGAGACATAGTTCTGCCACCGACGCCATCTGCCCCGCCGGAAAAGGTTTGTAGCCCCATTCATGGCCAGGATTGACGATTTCTATCCCGATCGAGACGTCGTTCAGCCCATGCCGGCCGCGCCAGAAGCTGACCCCAGCATGCCACGCCCGGCGCCCTTCCGGCACCAGGCGCCACACCGTTCCATCTTCCTCGACGACGTAGTGCGACGAGACCTTGGCGGTGGGATCGCACAGCCGATCGATCGCGTCCCGGCCGGTCTGCATGCCCGTATAATGCAGCACCAGCGTATCGATCCCGGAGGGCCGGTCGTCCTGGTTGGGGCTTGGCAGATCCTTGGGCGCCTCTGTCAAATCCCCCGCTCGCGCTTGATGCGGTCCCAGGCGGCATTGATGACGGCAACCTTCTCGCTGGCGCGGGCGATGAAGTCGGCAGGCACACCGCGGGCTGCCAGGCTGTCCGGGTGGTTGTCGCGCATCTGCTTCAGCCAGGCGGCCCGCAACTCCTCGTTGCTGCTCTCGCGCGCGGCGCCGAGGACGCGGTAGGCATCGTCGGCCTGCTCGGCCGTGTGGCGATGGGCGGCGGCACCGCGGGCCTGGTCCCATGCCAGATTGTCCAGCCCGAAGGCGTGATGGACGGCCCGCAGCATGTCGTGCTCGCCGACCGTCAGCGGCTTGTCGGCCCGGGCGATCACGAACAGCGCCGTCAGCACGTCCTCAAGCAGGCCCTTGCTCTCGGCGAAGCCCCGGCCCAGTTCGACGGCGTATTGCTCATACCCCTCGGGGCTTTCGCGCGCCTGATCGAACAGCCGCCCGATATCCTTCACCGATTGCGGTGGGATCCGAAACTGCCGCTTGAAGGCGTCGATCTCCGCCCGGTTCACCGGCCCGTCCACCTTCGCGAGTTTTGCCGACAGCACGACCACGCCGATTGCGAACAACTGGTCGCGCTGTCCCAGGGTGGCCGCGAGCCGCGCCGGGTTCAGCGGGTTGCCGCCCAGCATGCTGCCGAAGTTTATTTTGGGAATACCACCATCGGCGCCATGCCCCAGGGCTGCGCCCACGATCGCGCCGAACGGGCCGCCCAGTGCGAACCCGGCGACCCCGCCCAGCAACTTGCCCCAATAGCTCATTGGCTCCACCCTAGAGATGTTCCAGCCTGGCTGGAACCCGCACACTTAAATAGGATGACGAAGACCCAATGCAGGCCCGCCGCCGCCGCCTTCTGCTCGCGGGAGCTTGTTTCGTGCTCGCACTGCTCGTTGCCGGCGTCTGGCTTGTGCCGGGCATGCTGGACTGGAACCGCTATCGCGACGGAATCGCCGCCCTGGTGTCGCAGCAGGTCGGCCGCCCGGTGCGGATCGGTGGCGGCGTCAGCCTGCAACTGCTGCCACAACCCATCCTGACCGCCGACGACGTGTCGATCGAAGCCGGGGTGACCGACGAGCATAGCGTCGCGGTGGACGAGGGCCACCTGCATGCGAAGGCGCTGCGCCTGCGCGTTGCCTTGGGACCGCTGCTGGCCGGCAAGGTCGACGCGCAGGAGCTGACGCTGCAGGGCGCGGACCTGCGGCTACCCTGGCCGCTGCCGCCTGGCGCCATCGTGCAGCGTCCTCCGGCATGGCTGACGGGCCTGCAGGCGCGGGTCGAGGATGGGCGGCTGCAGGTGGGCGAGCTGGTGCTGTCCGGGATCCAGGGCACGATCACGACCGACCCCGACACCGGAACCCTTGCGGCCGCCGGTGTGCTGCAGGCAGGCGAGCGCACGTGGCAGTTCACCGCCCGGCTCGCCCGCCCCGGCCGTGACGGGGCCGCCGGGCTGGACGTCAGCCTGGATGGTCGGGACAAGCTGCGTGACACCGGTGGGACTTTTTCCGGCCAGATCGCGGCCGATGGCGCTCTGTCGGGCCGAGTCGCCGGGCGCGGGCCGGATTTGTCGCAGCTGATGCCGGCGCCGGCCCTGCCGTGGCGCGGCGACGGCAGGCTGAATGCCGCCGCTGGCCTGGCGATCGCCGATGAGCTGGCGCTTGAGATCGGCGGTGCGCCGGCGCGGGGTGCCGTGGCGCTGCGCGTGCAGCCGCGGGCCCAGCTGGATGTCGCCATTGCGGCAGGGCGGCTCGATCTGGACGCGTGGTTGCCCGCCTTGTTGGGGCGCAATCCTGGCACGCTGCGGGCCGGCATCCCGACCGGGATCGATCTTTCGGCCGAGGCGGCGACGTTGGCGGGCGGCACGCTGCGACGGCTGCGCGGCGGCGTGGACCTGGCGCAGGGGCTCGTGCACCTGCGCGACGTGACGGCGTTGCTGCCGGGTGATGCGCAGCTCACCTTGTCCGGGCAGGTCGGGACGGAGCCGCAGACGCACTTCGAGGGCACGGTGCGGCTGGTCGCCCCGGACTTTCGCGCCACTCTTCGTTGGCTGCAACGCAATCTGCCGCAGGCGGTGGCCGCGGTGCCGGCGGGCGTGCTCCGGTCGGCCGATCTGTCGGCCAAGGTCACCGCCGACCCGAGCCAGGCCAACATCACGGAACTGGAGGGGACGATCGACGCCACGCGGCTTCGCGGCAGCGTCTCGGTCCGGCTGGGCGGGCGTACCGGGATCACGACGGCCCTCACGCTGGATCGGCTCAGTCTCGATGCGTGGCTGCCCAATCCGGCCGCGGCGCTGACGGCCGAGCAGGCCCTGGCAACCGCGGCGGCGTTCCGCAGCATCGACGCTGACGTGAAGCTGCAGGTGGACCGCCTGGCCTGGGCCGGTGCGCCGCTGGGGGCTGCGGCTCTCGAAATGCAGAGCGAGCAGTCCCGCATCGTGCTGCGTCGGCTCGAGGCGCAGCCGTTCGGCGCGCGGCTGGCCATCTCGGGTCAGTTGAGCGATCTGGGGCGCCTGTCGGATGGTCGGCTGGACGTGACGACGGACAACGTGGCGCCGCTGCGCACGGCCTTGATGCAGGTGTGGCCAGGGGCGCCGCCGCTCGATGCGGTGATGCGCGGGCCGGGAACCCTGCTGGTGCTGGCCGCAGGACCGCCCGAGGCGCTGGCCGGGCGCGTGACGCTGGAGTTGAACGACATTCGGCTGGAGGCGCAGCCGGTCGTCAACCTGCCCGCGCGCCGCTGGGCCGGACCGGTCACGCTGCATCATCCTGGGGCGCCACGACTGCTGGAAACACTGGGCCTGGGCGGCACGGCAGCGTGGCTCGGGGATGGATCACTTTCATTGGTGGGCCAGGTAGCGGTGTCGCCGGGACGGGTCGAGTGGGAAAGTGCCACGATGGCCGCCGGCGCGTTGCGCGGGACCGGCCGGCTGGTGCTGGAGGGGCGGCGGGTCTTCGGCCAGGTCGGTTTCGAGACGCTGCCGCTGCCGCTGATTTATCCGCGCTCGCCCGATCCGCTGCCCACGGGCGTGCTGCGTGGCTGGCAGGCTGGGCTGCAGCTGAAGGCGGCGCAGGTGCTGGTGGGATTGACCCCGGTGCTCCGCGCGGCCTCGGCCGACGTGACGCTGCAGGACGGGGTGCTGCGCCTGTCGCGTGTCAGCGGCCAGGCCGAAAGCGGCACGCTGACGGGCGGCGCCATGCTGGACGCGGTCTCCGACCCGCCGCGCGTCTCGGTGCAGGTTCAGGCTGCCGGCCTGGTGCTCGGCGGGCCGGTGTTCGACATGCCGCTCGATCTGTTGGGCGGCCAGGCGGCGGGCTCGCTCGACCTGTCTGCCGGCGGCTATAGCCCGGCGGCGCTGCTCGCGACCTTGTCCGGCCATGCCACCATCAGGGTGCGCGACGGAGTCGCGGCCGGGTTCGACCTGGCCGTCGCCGGCGCCGCCCTGTCGCGCCCCGATCCGACCGAGGCGACCGGCGCCGCCCGCGCCGCACTGCTCGGCGGTCGCACCCCGTTCGGCGTGCTCGAGGCGGCTCTGGCCGTCGAGCGAGGCGTGATCACGACCGATGTTCGCCTGGTGGCGCCAGACGGTGAAGCCCAGCTCACCGGTAGTCTCGATCTGCAGGGCAGCACGTCCGACCTGCGCCTGACGCTCAGACCCGCAGGAGCAGGGGCGCCTGGGCTCGACGAGCGGCTGACGGGACAAAGTGCCGCCCCGGTGCGGACACCCGAGCTCGCCGGCCTTGCGCGGTGGCTGGCTGATCGGTCACCGTAGCGTCGAGCACCGAATAGACCATGGTGACCAGGTGCTCCGCCTCGGTTCGATAGCCGGCGCGGTCTGCATCCTGTGCCAGGGTGATCAGGCGGTCGGCGAGCATCAGCGGGCTGACGGGGCGGCCGGCGCCTTGAATGTCGGCGCCTTGAATGCCGGCGCCTAGAATAAGTGACATGCGGTTTCTCCTGCGGCTGCGGCGCTATTCACCGCGACGCAGGATGGGCACATCACCCTTGCTGCAATGTTAAGACGGATTGCAATGCGGCCAGACGGAGGCGCGACGCGAGCGGGTCGCCCGCCTCCCGCTCCGCATCGATCCGCGCGACAAGGCCCCCAAGGCCGACCCCTCGCTCTGCGGCCATCCGCTCCAGCACGGTCCAGAAGGCCTGCTCGAGCGCCACGCTGGTGCGATGGCCCGACAGGCTGAAGCTGCGTTTGAACAGCATCGCGCAGGGCCTAGTTCGGACGGTAGGTCAGGATCGCGAAGCTGTCCGGGTGGTAGAAGACCGGTGCCACCTTCCCGTCTGCACCGGGGGCGGGCTGGGTGAAGCTTGCAGCCACCGTGAACAGCCGGCCGGTGCGCTCATCGAGTTGCAGATCGTGCGCCATCGGTCGGGTCGCGATGGTTTCGACCAGAGCATAGGCATCGGGACCGTCCTGCCGGATCACGCTCATCGTTCCGTCCGTCCCGTTCGATGTCACCACCAGGTGCCGCTTGGCGTCGATGGCCATGCCATCCACGCCGCGCCCAATGGGCACGGTCGCAACGACGCCAGTGGCCGGGTTCAGGGCGACGAACACCGGTTTGTCGCCCCGGCAGGCGATCAGAACACGCTTAGTGGCGGCATCCCACTCCACCGCGACGGGCTGGACGCAGTCGCCCAGCTTCCATGTCTTCTGCAGCGACAAGTCTTTTGCATCCAGCTGTTGCAGCAGGCTCTTGTCGCGCATCGGTGCGTAGATCGCGCCTTCGTTATCCGTGGTCGGGACATCCATCTTTCGGCTGTTGAACTCGGTCCGGCCCAGCACCTCGCCGGTCGCTGCATTCAGCGATACCCAGGTGGATTTTTCCGGCCCGGCGGCGGTGATCATGTGCACGCGGTTCTGTGTCGGCTCGAAGAAGCCCTGGTTCAGGTCGCCCACGCCGAGATCGACGCGTTCGATTGGCTTCAGCGTTTTGGGGTCGAACGACAGCACCGTTCCATCCGTCATGGCGACGAAGC
Organism: Rhodospirillales bacterium; assembly: GCA_043748985.1. Classification (GTDB taxonomy): domain Bacteria; phylum Pseudomonadota; class Alphaproteobacteria; order Acetobacterales; family Acetobacteraceae; genus JBBROS01. The sequence goes on along the minus strand of JAYVEG010000306.1, from coordinate 17,768 downwards.
CGCGCGTCGGCGCCAACACGACTCCGTTCGCGCCGTGGCTGTTCTCGACCGTCACCGCCTGGCGAGTGGCCGGGTCCCAGACCATCAGCCCGTCCGCACGCCGGGCGACGAACAGCCGCGCGCCGGACGTGTCAAGCGTGATGTAGTCCCAGCCGGTATCGGTGCTGGGAACGGTGGACGCGCTTTCGAACAGCCACGTCTGGGCGCTGGCGGGATAAACGGCAGCCGCGCTTGCGGCACAGAACAAGGCGGCAGCCAACAGCGCGGGACGCATCGAACGCTCCTCTGATACAGGGTCTTGGGCGGCCCTGTGTCGGGACCTACCGGTGAATTGTGGCAGGTATGAGCCGAAGGCGCGCGACGGCCCAGGATGCAGCCTCGGCCACTACCGGGTCGGGGTCTGCGCACAGGCGCTCGACGTCTGGCAGCAAGTCCAGGTCGTTGGAGTTTCCGATCGCGATCGCCACGTTCCGCACGAACCGGTTGCGGCCGATGCGTTTGACCGGCCCGCCTGCAAACAACGTGCGGAAACCGGCGTCGTCGAGCCGTGCCAGGGCCGCCAGACGCGGCGCGCGCAACTCCTCGCGGGCCACCAGTTTTGGGTGCGCTGATGTGGCAAACCTGTTCCACGGGCAGACGGCCAGGCAGTCGTCGCACCCATAGATCCGGTTGCCCATCGATGCCCGTAACGCGATGGGAATCGGGCCCGCATGTTCGATCGTCAAATAGGCGATGCACCGCGTGGCATCGAGTTGATAGGGCGCCGGGAACGCGTCGGTCGGGCAGGCGGCCAGGCAGCGCGTGCAGGTGCCGCAGCGATCGACGTGCGGAGTGTCAGGCGTGAGGTCGAGGCTCGTCATCACCTCGCCCAGGAACAGCCACGAGCCATGGGCGCGGGACACCAGGTTGGTGTGCTTGCCCTGCCACCCGAGTCCGGCCGCCTGGGCAAGTGGCTTTTCCATGACGGGTGCGGTGTCGACGAACACCTTCGCGGCCGGTCCGAAACGGCTGTGGATGAAGGCGGCCAGGTGCTTCAGCATCCCCTTCATCACGTCGTGGTAGTCGCGGTTGCGCGCATAGACGGAGATGCCGCCGCGGTCCGGCCGGCCCAGCACTTCGAGCGGGTCCTCATCGGGCGTGTAGGACAGGCCCAGGCAGATCACGCTGCGCGCCTCCGGCCACAACGCCCGGGGGGAGGCGCGCTCGGTTGCCCGATCGGCAAGCCACGCCATCTCGCCATGTTGCCCCGCCGCCAGGAACGCGGCCAGTCGCGCGCCGGCCTCGACCGAGAGCGTGGCAGGCGCGAAGCCCACGGCGTGAAACCCGAGCGCCAACGCCTTGTCGCGGATGGCGGCCTTAACGCCGGGGCTGTCGCCGTGCATGGTTACGGACATGCGTATCGCCCCGATCCTGGTCCTGCTGTTTCTGTCCGCCTGCGCAAGCGGCGCCGACCAGGCCTGCCGCCTGCAGAAACTGGCGGAGGTGCCGGTGCGGATCGTCGATAACGTGCCCGTGCTGGCGGTTCAGATCAATGGCCGGCCGGCGTCGCTGGTGCTGGATACCGGATCCGATCACACCGTGCTCAACAGAATCGCCGCGCGGCGGCTTGGCGTGCCCGAGACGGCGGCGGCCCGTGAGATCCGCGGTGCCGGGGGTGCCGTTTCGGTCGGCAGCGGGCGGATGGACGTGATGGGCATCGGCGACCTGAACCTAGCCCGCGTGCCGGTCCTGCTTGCGGACAACCCCAGGCCGCCGCTGGATGGGCTGCTCGGGATCGACGTGCTCGTGGATTTCGAGGTGGAGCTGGATGTGCCGCGCCGCCGGGCCGCGTTCTACCGGGCGCGGTCGTGCCCCGCCGCACGACCAGACTGGACTGGGCGGATCGTCAGCCTGCCGGTGCAGCAGCAGGCGGGGACCGGACATTTTTTCGTGTCGATGGAGGTGGATGGCCAGCCGCTGCGGGGCATGCTGGACAGCGGCGCGTCGCGCTCCACCCTGTCGCTGCAGAGTGCCGAGGACACCGGGCTGGGCCGCCGAACCCTGGCGGCCCTTCCGCGGACGCGCAGCCAGACCGTCAACCCCGAGGGCCTGGTGATCCGCGAGGCCGTGTTCCGGCAGCTCAAGGTGGGAACCGACATCCTGGAACGCCCGCGGCTCACGATCGCGGACCTGCCGCCATTTGCCGGCGACCTGCTGGTGGGCGCGGACTACATCGGCACAAGGCGGCTGTGGTTCTCGTTTCGCATCGGCCGGGTCTTCGTCTCGACCGAGCCTCCCTAGACGGTATTTAAGCGGCCTGGCTGAACACCATGCGTCGCTTGCCCTGCCGCACGGGGATCGCGGCATACATGTCTTTCACCGCCTCGGTAATCGTCACCCCGGCCAGGCGCGGCGCCAGCCAGCGGCCGCCGGTCTCCCAGGCCGCCGCACTCCGCAGCAGCACCCGCGGCCGCAGCGGCGGCACATACAGCGCGGTATCTCGCCGCTCGATCCGGAACATGCTGCTGGCCAGCAGGCGGCCGATCTGGCCGGGGGAATACGGCTGGCCGTGCCCGAATGGCGTGCTTTCGACATGCGCCCACAACCCCACGCGGTTCGGCGCCACCACCAGCACCCGGCCGTCATCCTTCAGCACGCGCCACACCTCCCGCAGCATCGCCCGCGCGTTGTCCGCGGCCTCCAGCCCGTGCACCAGCAGGATCCGGTCGAAGCTGAGATCGGCAAACGGCAGCGCATCCTCGGCCATCGCGCACGTCAGGTTGCCGCTGACGGTGGGCCATCGCACCGCCTCTACCCGCGACGGCACCGCGACCACGCAGCGGCGCGCGCTGCCGGTCCAGATCCGGACATAGGGCGAGGCAAAGCCGACCCCCAGCACCGACATGCCATCGAGCGAAGGCCACATGCCCTTTAGCCGGGCACGCACGAGGCTGCATGCAACCACACCGCGGGGCGTCGCGTAGAAGGCCGAATAGAGTTGGGCGCCGAGGGGCGTGTCCGACGACATGACACCTTCATAGCACGGCCTGCGCCGTCCGTGCTCCCCACATGCGATCGCCGGCTTGCGTCCGCCCAGGCCCTGGGCGAGTCTCGGCCATCCGAACAGGAACCCGCCCATGTCGCTGACCTCCCGGCCCATTCCCATCCTCTCCGACAACTATGCCTGGCTGCTGACCGACGATGTCACCGGGGCCGTCGCCATCGTCGATCCCGCCGATGCCGCCGCATGCAGCCGCGCCGTGGATGCAGCCGGTGGCCGGCTCGACATGATCCTGATCACCCACCATCACGACGATCACATCGCCGGCGTGGACGCCATGCGCGACCGCTACAAGGTCCCGGTGGTGGGTGCCGCCGCCGACGCGCATCGGCTGCCGAAGCTGGACCAGGCGGTGAAGGAAGGGGACGTCGTGACGCTGGGGAGCGTGACAATGAAGGTGATCGACACGCCCGGCCATACCCTCGGGCACATCGCGTATTACGCGGCCGATGGCGGCATCCTGCTGTCGGCGGACACGCTGTTCAGCCTCGGGTGCGGCCGGCTGATCGAGGGCACGGCGGCCGACATGTTCGCCAGTTTGCAGAAATTCGCCGCTCTGCCTGGCGACACGCTCGTCTGCTGCGGCCACGAATACACCCAATCCAACGCCCGCTTCGCCATCCATGTCGATCCCGGGAACGCGGCCCTGCAGTCCCGGGCAAGCGAAGTCGACGCCCAGCGCAGGGCCGGTCAGCCGACGGTGCCCACGCGCCTGTCGGCCGAACTTGCCGAGAACCCATTCATGCGTGCACCGACTGCCGACGCGCTCGGTCGCATCCGTTCGCAGAAGGACAGCTTTCGATGAAACTTTTCTATTCGCCGACCAGCCCGTATGTCCGCAAAGTCATGGCGACCGCCATGGCCGTGGGTGTCGATCACCTGATTACGAAGCTACCGACAAACCCGCACGAATCCGGTACGGAGTTGCTGGCCGCCAATCCGCTCTCCCTCGTTCCCTGTCTGGTCACCAATGACGGGCTGGCGCTGTTCGACAGCCCGGTGATCTGCGAATACCTGGATTTCGTCGGGACCATGCTGATGTTTCCGGCCGGGGCCGCACGTTGGCGGGCGTTGAAGCACCAGGCGATCGGCGACGGCATCATGGACGCCGCCGTCGGCCGGCGCGGCGAGCAAGGCCGGCCCGCCGAGGCGGCCCGCGATGCGCACATGCAGCGTCAGCAAGCGGCGGTGACGCGCTCGCTCGACCAGCTAGAGGCGGAGGTGCCGCCGGACCATCTGGACATCGGCACCATCGCGGTCGCCTGTGCGCTCGGATACCTCGATCTGCGGTTCGCCGCCGATGCGTGGCGAACGAACCGGCCGAAGCTTGCCGCCTGGTATGAAAAGATGGCGGCACGGCCGGAGATCGCGAACACCGCGCCGCCGGCCTGAGATCGATCCGCGCAGTCAGGACTGGCGCCGCGACCGACGAGGTCGCGGCGCCACACGCCTAATACATGTGCTGGCCGCCGTTGATCGACAGCGTGGAACCCGTGATGAAGTCGCCTTCGTCGGAGGTCAGGAACACCACGCCGCGGGCGATGTCCTCTGCCCGGCCCAGGCGCCCCATCGGGATCCGTGCCACGATCTTCGTCAGCACGTCCGCAGGCACGGCGCGTACCATCTCCGTATCCACATAACCCGGCGCGATCGCGTTCACGGTGATTCCGAACCGAGCGCCCTCCTGCGCCAGCGCCTTCGTGAAACCATGGATGCCTGACTTCGCCGCGGCGTAGTTCACCTGGCCGTACTGACCGGCCTGGCCGTTGATGCTGCCGATGTTCACGACACGCCCGAACTTCGCCGCCTGCATGCCATCGAACGTCAGCTTGCACAGATTGAAGCAGCTGCCGAGGTTCGTATCGATGACCGCATCCCACATGTCGCGTGTCATGCGCTTCATCGTGCCGTCACGCGTAATGCCGGCGTTGTTCACCAAAATCTCGATCGGGCCGTACTGTTCATGGATCGCCTTCACCGCGACTTCGCACGCCGCGAAGTCGCCGGCGTCGAACTTCGTCGTCGGAATGCCGGTGGCCTCGGTAAAGGTCTTCGCCGCCGCATCGTTGCCGGCGTAACTGGCCACCACCTGCCGTCCGGCTGCCTTCAGCGCCGTGCTGATCGCCTCGCCGATGCCGCGCGTTCCGCCGGTCACCAGTGCCACTCTTGCCATTCATTCCTCCCTGGCTTGTTCCTTCATCCTGTCCGGTTTGCGGCTGAAGCGCCAGGGAGGTTTCGCTTGATATTCCGCGAGATTACCGGCTGATGTAGCTCACGAGTTACCGCTCGACGTAATCCACGAGCTACCGCTCGACATAATCCACGAACTACCGCTCGACATAATCCACGAGCTACCGCTCGACATAATCCACGAGCTACCGCTCGACATAATCCACGAGCTACCGCTCGATACACATGGCAACACCCATGCCGCCGCCGATGCACAGCGTCGCCAGGCCTTTTTGCGCATCGCGCTTGCTCATCTCATGCAGCAGCGTCACCAGGATGCGCGCACCCGATGCACCGATCGGGTGCCCGATCGCGATGGCGCCGCCATTGACGTTCACCTTCGCCGTATCCCAGCCCAGGTCCTTGTTCACCGCGCAGGCCTGCGCCGCGAAGGCCTCGTTCGCCTCCACCAGGTCGAGCTGATCGGCCTTCCATCCAGCCCGCTCCAACGCCTTGCGCGACGAAGGGATCGGGCCGGTGCCCATTACGGCGGGATCGACGCCGGCGGTCGCGAAGCTCGCGATCCGCGCCAGCGGGGTCAGGCCCCGGCGTTTCGCCTCGGATGCCGACATGATCACCAGCGCTGCCGCACCGTCGTTGATCCCGCTGGCGTTGCCGGCGGTCACGGTGCCGTCCTTGCTGAAGGCGGGGCGCAGCTTGGCCATGCCCTCGATGCTGCTGTCGTGGCGGATGTACTCGTCGTTCTCTACCACCGTATCGCCCTTGCGGCCCTTGATCGTCACCGGCGCGATCTCGTCCTTGAACACGCCCGCCTTCTGCGCCGCACTCGCCTTCAGCTGGCTCGCCAGCGCGAACTGGTCCTGTTCATCACGGGTGATCTGATACTTGGTCGCCACGTTTTCGGCCGTCGTGCCCATGTGATAGCCGTGGAACGCGTCCCACAGCCCATCCTTGATCATCGTGTCGATCAGGGCGAGGTCGCCCATCTTCTGCCCGGCGCGCAGGTGCGCGGCATGGGCCGACATGCTCATGCTCTCCTGACCGCCGGCCACAACCACCGCACTCTCCCCGGAGCGGATCTGCTGGGCGGCCAACGCCACGGTGCGCAGCCCGCTGCCGCAGACCTGGTTGATGCTGAATGCTGTCGCGCTGTCCGGGACACCGGCGCCACGCGCGGCCTGGCGGGCCGGGTTCTGGCCCTGGGCCGCTTGCAGCACCTGACCTAGGATCACCTCGTCCACATCCCCGGCGTCGATCCCGGCGCGGGCAATGGCGGCCTTGATCGCGGCCTGGCCCAGCACGTGGGCTGGCACGGCGCCGAACACGCCATTGAAACTTCCCACCGGCGTCCGCATTGCCGATACGATAACGACGTCTTCCATGGCGTGGCCTCCCATTGTTGAGCCCAAGATAGGCCCTCAGAGCCTGCGCAACCAGTCCAGCAGCGGCGTCCATAGATTGCTGGCCGCGCGCGGGCCCGCGGCCATGCCGATATGGCCCGATGCCGGGCGATGCACGACCGCACCCGGTATCAAGTCGGCCAGGGCAAGTGCGCTGTCGGGCGGCACGATGCGGTCCGTGCCGGGAACGGCGACGAAGCAGGGCAGACGCAGGCGGTCGGGTCTCACCGCCTCGGCAGCGATGCGCCATTCGCCGCGGGCAGGGGTGTTGGCACCATACCAGCCGCCGAGCGTTTCCCGCGCCACGGGGGCGGCCAGGGGTATGCCATCGTTCAGCCAATCCTCGAGCGCCACGAACCGTGCGGCCTTGTCGCTGGCCTGGTCCATGGCCCCGAAGGCCCGGAACTTCTTCGGGATGCCGCCGGGATCCAGGCTTGCGAACAAGGTCTGGAGAATGTCGACCGGCAAGGCGCCGATCGACTGCAGCATCGGTTCCAGCGCAGGGAGCATCGCACCGAGCCTTTTGGCGGACGCGGCGTGCCCGGCATGGAAATCCCACGGAGTCGCAAGCAGCGCCAACGCCCGGACGCGGTCCGGCTGCCGCTGTGCTGCAGCCACGGCGAGCATGCCACCCATGCAATAACCAGCCAGCACGACGGGTTCGCCCATCCACGCGACCGCGCGTTCGAGCGTGCCGGCGACATGGTCCGTCAGTGTGGCGTCCCGGTCGCGGGACGTGGGAGAGCCCCAGTCCAGCAACAGCGGCCGCACCCCGCGTTCAGCCAGCCAGCGCATCATCGACTGGCCGGGCATCAGGTCCAGGATATACGCGCGGTTGACCAGGCTCGGAACGAACAGCACCGGCAGATCGCCGGCGCGCCCATAGTCCAGCAGTCGCGCGGCGCCGTCGGCCCAGGCGACGGGCGGGTCCGGCATGGTGCGCGTCGAGGGATGGCGCCGGTAGGCCGCGATGCCGCGGATCAGCGCGGCGTCGATCCCCTCAGGCGGCACCGCCGGCACCTGGCTTGGCCAGCCGGCGCTCAAGCTCGCTGACACGGGCGAGAAGGTGCTCGATGAGCGCGTCCCGCCGATCAGCGGCAGCAGCGACGGCAGGTGCAGCAGCAACGGCCGCGGGCCCCGCCTGCGCATTGGCCCCGGCTGGTCCGGACGGATCATGCGGGCCAGCCAGCAGCGCCACGGCCGCTGTCGCATGGGCCGCCCAGCCGTCGACCAGGCGAAGCAGGGTATCCTGGGTCTCTCGATCGAGGATCACGGCCGCAAGTTCGCTCTGCCAGATCGTGATCCAGTCTTCCAGAAGCTCCGCCGTGCCGGGTCCGACACCGGCCGGCCGCGGATCCTTGTGTGTCCCTCCGCCTGTCATCCTGCCGATGCTTCTTGTCGCTCATGCTGCAAGTGCGTGATACACTCGTCCCCATCCAACGCCAGAGGTAATAATGGCAGAAAGTCCACCCGCCACCGCAGACACTGTCCCCCAGCATCCGCCTGTCGTCGTCAAGAAATATGCGAATCGACGCCTCTACAACACCGAGACCTCCAGCTACATCACGTTGGACAACCTGGCCGACATGGTGCGCCTTGGGCGCGATTTCGTGGTGTATGACGCCAAGACCGGCGACGACATCACACGCACCGTGCTGACCCAGATCATCGTCGAGGAAGAGAGCAAAGGCACATCGTTGCTGCCCACGAACTTCCTGCGCCAGCTCATCGGCTTCTATGGCGACAGCCTTCAAGGTGTTGTGCCCCGCTACCTCGAATCCGCGATGTCGAACTTTGCCCGGCAGCAGCAGCAGATGCGCCAGGTGATGCAGCAGACCTTCAGCCCGTTCCTGCCGATGGGCGTGGAGGAGATGAGCCGCCAGAACATCGCCATCATGGAACGTGCGATGTCCATGTTCAACCCGTTCACCCGCGCGCCCGAGGGCACGGTCAAGCCAGCCGACGTTGCACCGCCCGCGCATGGCCCGACTGCGCCCACGGCCCTCTCGGCGCCGGATATGGCTGCGCTCCGCCATGAGGTCGAAAGCCTGCGCGCTCAACTCGCCATCGCGCGCGCCGAGGCGGTCGTCATGGCGGCTCCCACCCCGCCCGCGCTGCCCGACCCTGCCCTGATGGCAGCCACCGTCATTGCGGACGCTCCCGCCGCGCACATGGCGGCATCACCACTCAGCGTGGCCCGACGGAGCAAGAGCGCGCGCAAACCGTCCTGATGGATTCAACCGACACAAGGTCGTGACAGCAGACGCTGCAATCGTAGGGGGCGCCCGAAGCGTTACATCGGTATGAACGAACCGCAGGATTTCGGTGTGATGCAGGAAACCGGGGCAGTCGGAATTTTGGGCGAGCGCGTCCATGGTGAGGATGTCGGCGGCACCCGCGCAGCTGCGACGGACCAACACGTCGGCACCCGAATTCGGGAACGTCGTACCATGCTGGGCATCTCCCAGCAGCAGCTGGCGGGTATGATCGGCGTTACCTACCAACAAGCCCATAAATACGAACGCGGCCTGAATCGCATTTCGGCGGGGCGGCTGTATGAGATCGCGCAGGCGCTCGGGGTGCCGGTGAACTGGTTCTTCGAGGGCATGCTAAACGACCAGCTGGCGCCCGAGTTGACCGAGCGGCAGCGCATGTGTCTTGAACTGGCGCGCAATTTCGCCAGCATCGGCAACTCGAAACACCAGGAGGCCTTGAGCCAACTGGCACGTGCCCTGGCCGCACAGACTATGCCGCGGCGGGGACTGGAGTCTTAGCTAACCGCACCTCTAAGTCCGCAAGATCGTGCGCAGGACCAGACTGATAGCACCCACGAGAAGGACACCAGCGGCCCACAGGCCTGCAAACCATACCAGCCGTCTGATCAATGGTATCCGGTCCCGGCCTTCACCTTGCCGCGGAATACCCAATAGCTGAACCCCGTATAGATCAGGATCGTTGGTATCAGCACGGATGCGCCGACCAGCAGGAAAGCCTGGCTGGCATGAGGTGCTGCCGCGTCGTAAATCGACACGTCGGGCGGTACCATCAGAGGGAACATGCTGATGCCCAGGCCACCGAAGCACAGCACGAACCAGCCGAGGACGCACAGAAAGGGTGTCAGATGCGCGCCACGAGCCAAGCCGCGCCAGAACAGCACGGCCAGCACGAGGACGAGAATTGGCACCGGACTGGTCAGCGCGATACCAGGCCAACCAAACCACCGCTCAAGGAAGCGCGGATTGAGGAATGGTGTCCACAGGCTGACGACGCCGATCATGCCCAATGTTGCGGCACCCAACAGGCTCGCCTGCCGTCGGCACCGGGCGTGCAGATCGCCCTCGGTCCGCCAGATCAGCCACGTCGCGCCCAGCAGGGCATAGCCGATCAACACCGCAACGCCACAGACGAGGGTGAACGGCGTCAGCCAATCGAACCATCCCCCGGCATAGGCCCTGCCTTGGACCTTGATGCCCTGGAGCAGCGCACCGAGGATCATGCCCTGAGAAAGCGCCGCGACGACCGAGCCGCCGAAGAACGCGAAATCCCACTGCCGTCGTCCGGTGTGGCTATGTGCCTTGAACCGGAACTCGAACGCGACACCACGGAAGATCAGCGCCAACAGCATCGCCGTTACCAGCGGATACAGCGCCGGCATGATGATCGCGTAGGCCAGCGGGAACACCGCGAACAGGCCACCGCCGCCTAGCACCAACCAGGTTTCGTTGCCATCCCACACGGGTGCTATGGAGTTGACTATCGTGTCCCGGTCTTCCTCACCCCCTTCGATCGCGAACAGGATGCCGCAGCCCAGGTCGAAGCCGTCCATCACCACGTAGGCCAGCACTGCGAAAGCCAGAAGCCCGGCCCAGATGGGCGTGAGGTCGATCCCGTCCAGCATCAGCGGGCCCCCGCCGCCTGCGCGCCCTCGCCCGACACCGCCTGCGACAGGCCAGGCGTAATGCCCGCCGCCCGCGTCGGCGTGGCGGGTGTCGGATCGCTCTCACCTGGCACTGGCGTCTTGCCCATCATCCGCAGCAGGATCCCGAAGCCCGCGGTGTAGACGATCAAGTAGACCACCGCGAACATCGCCAGCGACGTGGCAACCCCCGGCAGCCCGATCGGCGACACGCTGTCGGTCGTGCGAAGAAGGCCATAGACGGTGTAGGGCTGTCGGCCGACCTCGGTCGTGACCCAGCCGGACAGGAGCGCGACGAACCCGGCCGGCCCCATCAGCAGAACCGTCCACAGCAGCAGGCCCGAGCGAAACAGCATCCCGCCGCGCCGCATGACGAGTGCAGCCAGCCCCACCAGCCCCATCAGCATGCCGATCCCGACCATCAACCGAAAGCTCCAGAAGACCAGCAACGCGTTGGGCCGGTCTGCCCGCGGGAACTCCTTTAGCCCCGGCACCTTGCCGTCCAGCGAATGCGTCAGGATCAGCGACGAAAGCTTCGGGACCGAGATCGCGTAGTCTGTGCGTTCCTCGGCCATGTTGGGTATGCCGAACAGGATCAGCGGAGCGCCGCGCTCGCTCTCCCAATGCCCCTCCATCGCCGCGATTTTCGCGGGCTGGTACTCCAGCGTGTTCAGTCCATGCAGGTCGCCCATGACGATCTGCAGCGGCGCCACTACGGTGGCCATCCACATCGCCATGGAGAACATCAGCCGCGCAGCCGGATTCGGTTGCCGCCAGGCGCGCCGGTCGGCCAGCAGGTGCCACGCGCCAGTCGCGCCGACCACGAACGCCACCGAAAGGTAGCTCGCGAGCACCATATGCGGGAAGCGCACGTGGAATGACGGGTTGAAGATGATCTGCCACCAATCCGCCGGCAGGAACCGGCCATCCGGTGACATCGTGAAGCCCGCAGGCGTCTGCATCCAGGAGTTCACGGACAATATCCAGAACGCCGACATGAAGGTGCCGAACGCCACCATGCAGGTGGCGAAGAAGTGCAGCCCCCGCCCCACCCTCTCCGTCCCGAACAGCATCACGCCGAGGAACCCGGACTCGAGGAAGAACGCCGTCAGCACCTCGTAGCCCATAACCGGCCCCAGCACCGGCCCGGTCTTGTCCGCGAAGACGCTCCAGTTGGTTCCGAACTGGTATGACATGACGAGACCGGAGACCACGCCCATCGCGAACCCGACCGCAAAGATCTTAAGCCAGAACCGGAACACGTCCAGGTAGATCTGTCGCCCGGTACTCAGCCACAGCCCCTCCAGCACAGCTAAATAGCTCGCGAGCCCGATCGAGAACGCCGGCAGCACAATGTGGAAAGCAACCGTGAACGCAAATTGCGCACGCGCCAAATGGAACGCGTCGAGGGGGGGCATCGCGATCTCCCTGGTAGCCTTGCCCCTATAAAGGTCCAGGGCCGGCGGCCACAAGGCGCTTCTTCTACCAGGCGACCGGAGGCAGCCTTGCCAAAGGAAACTGCGCCAACGTCAACCGCCGATCCTCCAGTGTTACCGGCAGCGACACGGCGCCCCCCGGGGATGCGAGCGTCAATAGCCCGAGCACGGCCCGCATGGCCGAAGCGGGTCCAGGTGCGACCAGCCCGGCCCGGGCCGCAGCCTCCAGCACCTCGGCCCCGCCCTCCATTTGCAACGTCGCCCGGCCGGTGGGCTGCAACCGCGCATCGAGCCCGCCGGAACCGCTGCCGGTGAGATGGACCGGTCCCCATTGCAGCTCGAGCCGTGGGACCGTCACCTGGCCGCCTTCCGTCTGCCACGCCGCTGCGGTATCGCGCGGGGAACTGGCGTCATGCAGCATCCGGTTGAGCGAGACGCCGACCGTCACGGCGAAACCCTGTTCGAACGGGGGCGCCAGACCGGGTGAGACAGTCACCGGCGCCGCCGTCAACCCGACCGCAAGCGTTGCCACCTGCCCATTGACCAGGCCCACATGGACCGGCCCAGCCGTGAGGTCCCGCAGTTCGAATATCGCTGGTCCCGCGCCCGATAATGGCATCCGCAACCAGGAAGCGGCTGCTTGAACCGGGATGGCAGGCGCCTGCCCAAAACCGACCGCCTGCTGCCCGGACGGCGCGATGCGGACGGCGCCGGGGTCCAGAGGTAGAAGGCTGACCTCGACCCGCTCCGCCCGCCATTCGAACGCGGTCCCACCCAGGTTGCGTCGAGCTGTCACGTCCGGCAGTCGGATCACCGCAGCGAAGGGCCAACCGGTCCGCTCGGGCGCACCAGCCTCCATCTGCCAGCCCGCCTGCGCCGCATCGGACCGGAAGGCCTGGATTCCGTCGAGCAGCCGGCTACCGGCAACCCACCAGACCGCGCCTTGGATGGCGACGGCGAGAACCGAGAAGCCGCCTACCCAAAGCGGCCACGCAGCACGCGCATTTCCTCGATCGGTTCGTGATGTCAAGCCGGAAACGCCACTGTCTGCGCACCGTCCACAGCGCGCGGCATCGACGCATCGCTGTCACTCGATTCGAATGAAGTCGATGAAAGGTATTGACAACATAAAAGCCGCTTCGAGAGCCGTTTCAACATTTTCAATAGGTTAGACCATAGATCAGGGTGTTGCGAGCACAACCTGCTTGCCGCAAACTGTCTGCAATCTGACACGAAACCGTGACAATTTAAGACGTTGGGCAGGCTTATCTCACGTTCCGAGCCATTTCCCGAAAAGTAGTCCACAGACTTATCCACAGCTCGGGATGCGATCGGCACCATCGATCCAGGCCTGCCGGAGCGCGCTCATCAGCGCGGCTTGTCCTTGCCGCGGGGCGATCGGCCCCCCGACGACAATATGCACGACCCCTGGCCGTTTCAGGAACGCCTCGCGGCCCCAAAGTCGCCCGGAATCCGTCGCGACCGGGATGACAGGCAACCCGGTTCTAGACGCCAGGGCCGCGATGCCGGGACGCAGCGGCGCCTCGACCCCATGCTCCACCCTCGTGCCCTCGGGAAATATCACGATCTGCCGACCTTCCGACACGGCCCGCTCCGCGCCCCGCAGCAGGGTCTTGATGGCCGCGAACCCTGCCGCCCGATCCAACTTGATCTGCCCCGACACCCGCAGCAGTGGCCCGACCAGCGGCACGCTCGCCAACTCGGCCTTATAGACGTAGGCAACCTTCGGCACGATCAGCAACCAGACGAAGGTGTCGAACGCCGACTGGTGCTGCGACGCGATCAGCGCCGGCCCGGTGGGCAGGTGTTCGCCGCCCAGCACCTCGAACCGCACGCCGCAGATCACCCGCGCGCCACCCAGCAGGGTCCGCGCCCACAGCTTCGCCAGCCATAACGCATGCCGCGGCGCCACCAGCCGGACCGCGACGCCAAACAGGCCCAGGACGATCGTCGTAGCCACGAACCAGACATTGTAGATCAGAGATCGAACCCAGATCACGTTCCCTCAACTCCCGACCTTCGCGTCAGCCCCAGCCGGACTGCGATGTATTTGTTGTATTCGTTCGCAAGGATGCGAACCGTGCTGATCTCCACCCCGCCCCGCAGCGCCGGCGGACGCACCGGCACGGCATACAAGGTTACGCCCGGCACCGCGCGCCCGATTTCCAGCATCGCTCGCGGCATATGGTATCCCGCGGTCACCACGATCAGGCTGCGCACCCCACGCGCCCGCACCCACGCGGCGGTCTCCTCGGCATTGCCAACCGTCGTCGTCGCCGTGCGCCCCAGAGTCACCCTCGCGGCCTGGTCGGGCGCCAGATGCGTGCGCCGGTCCAACTCGGCCAAGTCGGTGCCCCGGCCCACGCCCGAGATCAGCAGCAACGGCGCGTTTCCGGCCGCCAGCAGCCCCAGTGCAGTGTCGATCCGGTCGGCCCCCCCTGTCAGCACCACAATCGCGTCGGCCTGCGGCGGCTCGCGGGCCGCGCGCCGGGCCGCCCGATCGAAGGCCACGAACCCGCCCAGCCAGGCCGCCCCTGCGACCAGGATCAGCACGGCGAGCCATCGCAAGCCCCGCATCACGGCAGCCGCCGCAGCCAGCGACGCACAGTGGCCTGCGCCGTCAGCCACCCGACAAAGGCAGCCATGACCGGCAGGGCAGGCAGGCCCAGCCAGATGATGGGCGGCAATGCCCGCAGCAGCCCTACCCCGGACGCCGGCTCCGTCGCTGCGAACGGCGCGGCCAGCACCGCGAGACCCAAAAGCACCGGCAGGGCCAACACCGCCCCCCCCAAGGCGCCGGCAGCAGCCAGCCGCGTCGCCCGGCTGGCGAATTGACCGGCGATGAAGCCATCCGTGGCGCCCAGCCCGTGCACGATCTCGATCGCATCCCGCCGCGCCGACAGGCCCGCCCGGACCGCTACCATCACGACAGCCACGGCGACCACGCCGACGACGCCCATCGCCAGCCCGGCGCAGGCCTGCAGGCTGCGCGCCAGCGCCGACAGCCGCCGTACCCAGACATCCTGCGATTCCACCAGCGTCCCCGCCGCCAAGCCCTGCAGCCGCCCGGTCAGCGCCGCCACGTCGAACGCACCGTCATCGGCCAGCCGCACCGCAACCACAGCCGGCAGCGGTAGCGCGATCCGCCCGCCGCCGCTGCCCAGCCACGGCCGTAGCAGCGCCTGCAGCTCCTCCTCGTCCAATGCCCGCGCCTCCATCACCCCTGGCGTTCCCCGCACGGCATCCAGCACGTGGCTCAGGCGTCCGTCCACCTCCGGGTCGGGCACCTGCACCGTCAGCGCCGCGGCCGCACCGCGCTGCCAATGCTGCGACAACGCCGAGGCCGCCACCACCCCGGCCAGCGCCAGGGCTGCCAGGAACGCCATCGCCCCCACCAGCATCGGCAGCAGACGGTCCGACAACGCCCGCCGCAGCCCCAGGTCGTCCGACCCTGCAGGACGCAGGCGGCTCATGTCCGCCCGCTAATCATCGCGTACCAGATGCCCGTCTTGCAGCTGCAGCGTGTGCGCCGGGTGCCGGGCCACGAGGGCGTCGTTATGGGTGGCGACGATCACGGTGGCGCCCAGCCGGTTCATCTCCGTGAACAGCTGCATTAGCCGCTGCGCCTGGCGGTCATCCAGGTTGCCGGTCGGCTCGTCGGCCAGCAGCAGCGATGGCCGACCCACTACCGCCCGTGCGATGGCCACGCGCTGCTGCTCGCCACCCGACAGCTCCGCCGGCCGCTGCGTCATCTTGCGCGCAAGCCCCACCCAGCCCAGCAGTTCACCCACATCCACCCGGATCTGCCCCTCGGGCCGCCCAGCCAGACGCAGCGGCAGGGCCACGTTGTCGAACGCCGTCAGATGCGGCAGCAGCCGAAAGTCCTGGAACACCATCCCGATCTGACGCCGTAGCACCGGCAGGCGACGTCGCGGGGCGTCCGTGATCGACTCGCCCAGCAGTGTCAGCGCCCCTGAACTGGGCCGCACCGCCAGATACAGCAGGCGGAGCAGACTTGTCTTGCCCGCGCCCGATGCGCCCAGCAGCCATCGAAACCCGCCTTCAGGTACGTGGAAACACAGGTCCTGAAGCACCTGCGTCCCCTGCTGCCTTGTCCCGTCACGCGAGGGCGCGTAGCGCAGCCCGACCGCGTCCAGCTCGACCATGTCAGACATACCCCGAATCGACGCCCAGGATCGGCGCACCCCCTTTGTGCCACGCCCCCGCGCTGATGGGGAATGGCGGTGGTGCCGCGCTGGACCACCACACTGTTCAGCATCGCGGCCAGCTTGTATTCACGACTTCATGAGGATCGTATGTCCGCAGTGCAGTGCCGCCTACGACGTGCCCGACGACCGTGTCGCTGCGGGCCGGGGCGTGCGGTGCGCCCGCTGCTCCAGCACCTGGACGCCCATCCCCATACCCGCACCCGCCCCCCCGCCCGCCCCCGATCCTCAAACCCCTCCGGACCCGGCCCCACCCGCGTCGGCATCCGGCATGCCCATCGCCGACGCGGCCGCCCCACCCGCCGAACCTCCTGCCCCCGACCCCATCATTCCGCCCGAACCCGCGCCGGCCGCCGGGGTACCCGCGGCTGAGCCAGGCAACCGGTCCGTCGGACGCTTCGCCCTCGTCGGCGCCTGGGTCGTCAGTCTCGCGTTGCTGGCCGGTCTTGCCTGGGCCGCCGTCGCCTACCGTAACACGATCATCAGGACCTGGCCCCCAAGCGAGCGCGCCTACTTCACCCTCGGCCTGACGCCGCGCTCACCTGCCCTTTCACACCCCTGACGACAAACCCCGCCGGATACTTCCTGCCTCTGCCGCGTTATGCCCGCATACCATACCGCGGAGATTGGCATGAGCATCGACAAGCTCGAACTCGACGAGGGCTTCCAGAAGGACTACGAGGCCCCCGCCGGCGGCTATGGCAGCCTCAAATCGGTCACCAACATCCTGTTCAAGGAGCATGTCCCCGGCCTCGGCGCCGCCATGCTCGTCCACCAGAACAAGCCAGACGGCTTCATGTGCGCCAGCTGCGCCTGGGGCAAGCCGGCCGAACCGCACCCCGCCGAATTCTGCGAAAACGGCGCAAAAGCGACAGCGTGGGAGATCACATCGCGCCGCACCGGGCCTGGCTTCTTCGCCGAAAACACGCTCTCCGATCTCGAAACCTGGCGCGACTACGACCTCGAACAGGCCGGCCGCCTGACCCATCCCATGCGGTGGGACGCCGCCACGGATCGCTACGTCCCGGTGAGCTGGCACCGTGCGTTCGAGGAGATCGGCTGCGAGTTGAAGGCGCTCGATCCCCTCAGCGTCGTCTTCTACTCCAGCGGCCGGGCTTCGCTGGAAACCAGCTACATGTATCAACTCATGGCCCGGATGTACGGCAGCAACCACCTGCCCGACAGCTCCAACATGTGCCACGAGACCACGTCCGTCGCCCTGCCCGAGAGCATCGGCGCATCCGTCGGCACCGTGATCCTGTCCGATTTCTCCGACTGCGATCTCATCTTCTACGTCGGCCAGAACGTCGGAACCTCGTCCCCGCGCATGTTGCACCAGCTGCAGCAGGCGGTGACACGCGGCTGCAAGATCATCACCATCAACCCGCTGCGCGAGCGCGGCCTGGAGCGGTTCACGAACCCGCAATCGCCCAGGGAGATGCTGACCCTCGCCGAGACGCCGATCAGCTCGCAATACATGCAGGTCAAGAACGGCGGCGACATCGCCTGTTTCTTCGGCATCGCCAAGGCACTGCTGGC
>JAYVEG010000305.1:0-8661 GCA_043748985.1 Rhodospirillales bacterium | reverse complement strand
CCGGGGTGTCGGCGGGGATCAGCCAGTTGCACACGTCGTAGGCGGCGTTGTCGCAGAAGCGGAACGTGCGTGGCGGCGACGAAAGGGAGCTCCAGGTCTCGCCGCCGGCGGGCTCCAGCGCTGTCATCTCGAACGCCTGCGGGTTGTAGCCCAGGCGGTGGGCGCACCGTTCGCAGGTCTGGTTTTCGAAATAGATCAGCTGGCCGCAGGCCTGGCAGGTGAAGAGGCGCATCATGATCGTTCCGGGAGAGCGGGCCCCTGCAAACCCGGGGTGGGAGCAGAGTTCCCGGGATGCAGCTATTCGCGGACGATAGAGAATACCTGTCCCCATCCCTGCACGCGCGACGGCACGACATTCGCAAGCAGCAGGGCATGCCAGAGTGTGACCGCAATGCTGTCGAGCACGGGCATGCCGCACTCGGCCTCCAACGCGGGCGCCAGCGCTGCGCCGCGGAAGTTGGTGCAGAGCACGGCGATTGCCTGGGGTCTGGCCTGCGCGACCTCGCGGACCAGGGTTGCGACGGTTGCGTCGTCGTATTGCGCGAAGCTGAAGTTGCCGGGGTCGTCGAGGTGACGCTCGGCCACCACCTCGATTCCGGCGGCCGCGTAGGTGGCGACGATGCGGGCCTGGACGTCGGCGGTATAGGGGGTGACCAGGGCCATGCGCGACACGCCCAACCGTCGCAGCGCCTCGTTGAGCGCGAGCACGGAGGAGGTGGCCGGCACGGCGGTTGCCGTTGTGATGGCGGCGCAGAGCCGGACGTCGCTGTCGAAGCCGAGCCAGCCGGCCGAAGTGCCGTTCCACGCGATGGCGTGCATCTGGGCGTCGGCCAGGAGGCGGGCGGCGTCGGTGATGGGCGCCGGGTCGAACTGGCCAAGGCTGTCTGCGGTTAGCGCGATCCGGGTCACGCGGAACCGCTGGAAGTGGGCGGTGACATCGGGCAGGCCGGCGAGCATGTGCGCGGTGGTGGGTTCCAGCACGGTGTTGCTGGAGGGGGTCAGCATGCCGAGGCGGATGGTCATGGGGTCCCGGTCGGGTCGTTCGCGCCGCCGAACGGTGCCACACGGTGTTCGATGATCTGAAACTCGTGCTTCGGGGGATTTGCGTCCGAGAGCCGATCCGTCATGGCGCCAAGCCGATGCTGCGTCGCGCGGCCTGCATCGAGGTCTTCGCAGGTCATGACCGCCAGCAAGGGCCTGCGTTTCGACTGCCATGCCGTATCAAAAACCGGGTGTCCCGCCAATAGGCTGTGGCGAGCTGACGCTGGCCGCATCTTACCCTCAGCCACAGGGGCGGTTCCGCATGCAGGAGGTCGTCTGCCATTCGCATCGGCGCAGCATGCATGATTTTTCGACCGATGGCACGGGCTAGGCAACCCGCCCGCAACAAGCGATCCTGCCGCGGCACAACGGGGGCGGCGGCATGGAAGAGTTCGACCTGGTGGTCACGGGTGGCACCGTCGTCACGGCCGCCGAGCAGTTCCGGGCGGATGTGGGCGTGCGCGATGGCCGCATCGCTGCCATTGGCGCGGGGTTGCGGGGTGCCCGCAGCCTTGATGCCGGCGGCCTGCTGGTCATGCCGGGCGGCGTCGACAGCCACTGCCATATCGAGCAGTTGCAAGAGGCTGGCGGTGCGGACGAGGAGAGCTGGGAGAGCGGCAGCCGCGCGGCGCTGGCGGGGGGCACGACGTCGGTCGTCAGCTTCTCCACCCAGTTCAAGGGGCGGGCGATCGGGCCGTCTTTGGCGGAGTATCGGCGCCGGGCCGGGCGCGCGATGGTGGACCATGCGTTTCACCAGATCATCACGGACCCGACCGAAGCGGTTCTGGCGGAGCTGCCGGAGATCGTGGCCAGCGGGGTTCGCAGCTTCAAGGTTTTCCTCACGTATGATCCGCTGCGCCTGGACGACCGGCAGTTCCTGATGGTGCTGGCGGCGGCCCGGCGTCTTGGGTGCCTGGTGACCGTGCATTGCGAGAACTACGACGCCATCGCGTGGCGCACGGAGGCGCTGCTGGCCGCTGGGCTGACGGGGCCGAAATACCACGCCTGGTCGCGGCCGCCCGTGGTGGAACGCGAGGCGACGCACCGCGCCATCGCCCTGGCCGAGCTGGTGGATACGCCCATCCAGGTGTTCCACGTTTCCTGCCCCGAAGCCGCCGAGGAGATCGACCGGGCGCGGCGGCGTGGGGTGAAGGTCTGGGGCGAAACCTGCCCGCAATACTTCGTCCTGTCCGCGGACAGCATGGACAAGCCCGGCTTCGAGGGCGCCAAGTTCATGTGCAGCCCGGCACCCCGCGACGCGGCCGCGACCGAGGGCCTGTGGGACGCGATCCGCATGCGCACGCTGGATGTGGTCAGCAGCGACCATAGCGGCTGGTCGTTCGAAGGCGGCCGCGGCAAGAAGGTCAATGGCGTCGATGCCAATTTTCGCGACATCCCGAACGGCGTACCCGGGCTTGCTGCCCGCCTGCCGATCGTTTGGCACGAGGGTGTGACGAAGGGCCGCATCACGCCGAGCGACTTCGTGCGCCTTGTTTCCACGCGGCCCGCCGAGATCTTCGGTTTGCATCCGCGCAAGGGAAGCCTGATGCCGGGTGCGGACGCCGACATTGTGCTGTGGGACCCCGCCAAACGCATGACGATCACCAACTCCTTGATGCAGCAGGCGATCGATTACACGCCTTATGAGGGAATGGAGGTGACGGGCTGGCCGGTTGCGACCGTTCTGCGCGGGCAGGTGGCGATGCAGGACGGTCTGGTGCAGGCCGAGCCGGGATCGGGTCGTTACCTTCCGGTGGCCGCGTACGATCTGATCAAGCCGCGCGGGGTCCTGGCCAACGGGTTCGACGGGGCGGCCTGAATGCCGCTCGATCCGCATGCGCTGCTGGCGCGGCCGTTCAAGCCCGTGGTTCACGATGTCACGGCGCGCGACACGATCCTGTATGCCCTGGGCATCGGGCTGGGCGCGGAGCCGACGGACGAGCGGCAGCTCCGTTATGTATATGAGGACGGGCTGCTTGCGCTGCCGACCATGGCCAATGTTCTGGGCTATCCCGGCTTTTGGGCGAAGGAGCCGGATACCGGGATCGACTGGCGCCGGGTCGTGCATGCGGAACAGTGGATCGTGCTGCAAGCGCCGCTGCCGGTCTCGGGGCGTTTGGTCGGTCACACTCGGGTCACGGCGTTCCACGACAAGGGGCCTGCGAAGGGCGCGCTGATGGCGTCCGAGCGCCGCATCGTCGATGCCGACGGGGCGGCGATCGCCACCGTGGGCGGGTTGACGATGCTGCGCGGCGATGGCGGCTCGGGCGTGACTCAGGGCACGCTGCCGGTGACCGAGGCGGTTCCGCTACGGCCGGCGGACGCGGTTTGCGACTTGGCCACGTTGCCACAGGCGGCGCTGATCTATCGCCTGAGCGGCGATCTCAACCCCTTGCACGCAGACCCCGCGGTGGCGCGTGGCGCCGGGTTCGACCGGCCGATCCTGCACGGCATGGCGACGATGGGGGTTGCGTGCCATGCCATCCTACGCACGTTGCTGGATTACGATCCGGCCTCGATCCGGGGGATGGCGGTTCGGTTCACCGCACCGGTCTATCCAGGGGAGATGCTGCGGACGGAGATGTGGCGCGAGGGTTCCGCGATCGCCTTCCGGAGCACCATTGCGGCCCGGAAGGTGACGGTGCTGGACCGCGGCCGGGTGACGCTGTGACCTGCGCACCTCCGCTATCCCCGGCCCGCATGGCTCCCACGCTGGCAATGTCGTTGCCGACGTGGCAGTCTGATGGGATGCTCTATGCTCTGTACGATGCCACGGCTGCCGCAATGTATCCTGCCCGCATTTGGGCGCGCAGTGCGAGTATTATGCTTCGGGGACAGGTGGGTCCCGACTATCTGACTTGGCCCGCCCGCGCGGCTGTTGCCTGGGCCGATGTAGCTGACGACGTGCTGCGGCCCCGCGGGAAGCCCGAATGGAACATCAAGACCGTTCGCAACGGTGAGGATGCGGTGACGGAGGAGGTGGTGCTGGACCTGCCGTTCGTGCGCCTGATTCGGTTCGTGACGTCCGGCTCTGCTAACCGGCGCGCGTTGCTGGTGGCACCCATGAGCGGCCATCATGCCACGCTGCTGCGCGGCACTGTGCAGGACATGATCGATACCGGGCTCGAGGTGTTCGTCACCGACTGGAAAGACGCCCGCACGGTCCCGTTGCTGCACGGCGACTTCGATCTTGGCAGCTACATCGAGACCATCATCCAGTTCCTGCAGCACCTTGGCCCCGACACCCATGTCGTCGCCGTCTGCCAGCCTGCACCCGCTGTCGTTGCCGCCGTCTCGCTGATGGCCGCCGCCAACGACCCGGCGCAGCCCCGTTCCATGACCCTCATGGGCGGCCCTGTCGATACGCGCGCCGCCCCGACCGTGGTGACGAAGCTTGCGGAAAAGAACTCGATCGAGTGGTTCGAGCGCCACGTCGTCACCACCGTGCCCGCCTGGCATCCCGGCGCGTTCCGCCGCGTGTATCCTGGCTTCCTGCAGCTTGCGGCCTTCATTTCCATGAACCCCGACCGTCACATGGTCGCGCACCGCAAGATGTTCGCGCACCTGGTTCGCGGCGACGAGGATAGTGCTGCCGCCCATCGCCGCTTCTACGACGAGTATCTTGCCGTCATGGACGTGCCTGCCAGCTACTACCTGCAGACGGTCGAGATCTTCTTCCAGAAGCACGACCTGGCTCGAAACACCATGACCGTCCGTGGGGTGCCGGTGAACACCAAGGCCATCGAGCGTACCGCACTGCTGACGGTTGAGGGCGAGCTGGACGACATCTCCGCCCCTGGCCAAACCATCGCCGCGCAGACGATGTGCAGCGCCATCCCGGCGGACCGGCGGGAGCAGTACCTGCAGCCCGGCGTGGGGCATTACGGCATCTTCAACGGTCGCAAGTGGCGCAGCGAGATCCTGCCGCGGATCAAGGCGTTCATGGAGACCCACTGACGGGGGCGGACCGCCGGGTCCACCCCACGCCGCCAAACGGTGCGAACCTTCTGCGGTTCGGCCTGCCGTTGAGGGCTGCAGGTATTTGCAAGCGCTTCCGGATGATCGGCGGCACGTTTCCGATGGTTAACGTCGACGTGCCTGCAATGCCAATATTGATACCAGTGCGGCCAAACGAGGTTCACCCCCGCGGGTGAGTCCGCTGCCACACCGCCCTGAGCGATGCCTCGTCGACATCGGTATAGCGCTGGGTTGTGCTCAGGCTGGCGTGGCCCAGCAGTTCCTGGATGGAGCGGAGATCGGCGCCGCCGGCCAGGAGGTGGGTCGCGAAGCTGTGGCGCAGCGCATGGGGGGTGGCGTGGGATGGCAGGCCGGCGCCCTGCCGATAGACGCGCATGATCCGTTGGGCCACACCGGGATTGAGCCGGGCCCCCTTCTCACCCACGAACAGCGCAACGCCGCCGGGGTGGAGCGCGACCCAATCCTGCAGCGCCGTGCGGACAGCCGGAAGCACGGGCACCAGGCGCTGCTTGCCGCCCTTCCCCGTGACCCGCAGCGGCCCCGTCGTGACATCGTGGAGATCCAGCGCCAGCGCCTCGGCGATGCGAAGGCCGGCGCCGTACAGCAGCGTGAACAGCGCCGTGTCGCGGGCCTGCCACACGGCGTCGTCGGACTGGGTCGCCTCGCGCGCGACCGCGATCGCAGTGTCCGGAGAGAGCGCACGCGGGATCGGCAGCCGGGCGCGCGGTGTGCCGAGCAGACCTGGCGCCGGGTTGGTCACGCCGTGATGACGGGCCAGAAACCGGAACAGGCTCCGCACCGCCGAAAGGTGGCGCGCCCGGCTGGCGTTCGACAGGCCGTTGGACGCCGCATGGGCCAGCCATGCGCGCAGATCGGCCTGGCCCAGCGCGCCCAGGGCACGCAGATCAGGTTCCTGGCCCAGATGTCCGGTCAGAAACCCGAGGAACTCCGCGAGGTCGGCGGCATAGGCCGTTACCGTTTTCGGCGAGGCCCGGCGCTCCCTCGCCATCCAGTCGAGAAAGGCTGCAACTGCCTCCGTGCCGGGCAGGTTCGTCACCGGCGTTCCATCGCCGCTGCCACCGTCTGGCCGAGAAACGCCAGCGTGTCCGTCGCCGCACCCGTCAGCCCGGCCTCGTCCCGGCATGCCAGGGCGAGGAGCGCCGGCCCGGTGCGCAGCGGCACGCGTATGAGCGCTTCCTCCGTCGCCAGCGCCACGGCCTCTCCATGCAGCAGCGCGTTGGGCCGCGCGGTGCGGTGAAGGGCTGAGCGCTGCCCTAAAACCGCGGCTACCGTGCCCCGCGGAACCGGCGCGACGCCGTCCGGCAGCGGTTGCGCTTCGCTGCAGATCCGCGCCGCATCCACCCGCAACAGGCCGGCCAATTCGTGCGTGGCGAGCCATGCCGGGTCTGGCGCGCGCATCAGCGCCACCACCGCATCCTGAACCCGGCGCGCAAAACTTTCCGCAGCCCTGCGGCCGGCGGCGGCCTGCGTGCTGGCGCGTTCCGCGTCGGCCGCGCGCAGGCGGGCCTGGTCCAGCATGGCGGCCATGTGATCGGCCAGGCCTGCGCCGTGTACCCGGCGCGGTGGCAGCAGCACGTCATACAGGCCGGGGTTATGCGCCAGGAAGCCGGGATGGGCCCGCAACCAGGCAACGACTTCGGGGCTGTCGTCCTGTTGCAATCCGGCCGCTTCTTGGTCATCCAGGCTTATGGTCGGTCTCCGTTCCAGGTGTTCGCGTCGGAGAGAAAGCAGCGCACCCGGCGACGCCGGGTTCCCGGCGGGGGAGGATGCCGGTTTTCCGAGTTTAGCGGAGCCGCCGCCGGGCCGGAAGCGCGTTCATGTGCTGTTGCCGCGGCCATTCCGCGGCCCGTTCGACTATGCGGTGCCGGCGGGGCAGGACCCGCAGCCGGGCCAGGTCGTGCTGGTGCCGCTGAACCGCCGTGAGGAGGTGGGCGTGGTGTGGGACGCGGGCGATGGCGGGCCGGTGGTGGGCGACAACCGGTTGAAGCCCATCACCGCGATACTGGAAACACCGCCATTGCCCGCGGTGCTGCGGCGCTTCATCGACTGGGTCGCGTCCTATACACTTGCCTTCCCGGGCGAGGTGCTGGCGATGGCCCTGCGCGTGAACGCTTTGGCGCCCGAGATGCCGGCGCCCGGTTGGCTGCTCGGCGCTCCGGCTGGCATCCGTGAAACCCCGGCCCGGGCCCGGATCACGAACGTGCTGGCAGATGGCCGGCCGCGCAGCACGACGGACCTGGCGCGCGAAGCGGGGGTGAGCACTGGCGTCGTGCGCGCCATG
Organism: Rhodospirillales bacterium; assembly: GCA_043748985.1. GTDB lineage: Bacteria > Pseudomonadota > Alphaproteobacteria > Acetobacterales > Acetobacteraceae > JBBROS01. The sequence goes on along the minus strand of JAYVEG010000305.1, from coordinate 1,340 downwards.
GCGGCGGCAGGCGCGCTGGTGGCGATCGCCCTGCCGACGGCCGCACCGTTCGCCTGGCCGGATCCTGAGCATCCGGGCCCGGGCCTGTCGGCGGAGCAGGCCGAGGCGGCCGCCGGTCTGCGTGCGGCCGTCCGCGACCGGGCCTTCTCCACCACGCTGCTCGACGGCGTGACCGGGTCCGGCAAGACCGAGATTTATCTTGAGGCTGTGGCGGAATGCCTGGCCGCAGGCCGCCAGGCGCTCGTGCTGCTGCCGGAGATCGCGCTTTCGTCGCAATGGCTGTCCCGGTTCGAGCGTCGCTTCGGCGTCGCGCCGGCCATCTGGCACAGCGACCTGCCCAGCCGCACCCGCCGGATCACCTGGCGCGCGGTGGCCGAGGGCGCCGCGCCGGTCGTTGTCGGTGCCCGCTCCGCCCTGTTCCTGCCCTTCCCCGACCTGGGCCTGGTCGTGGTCGACGAGGAGCACGAGACCGCGTTCAAGCAGGAGGACGGCGTCGTTTACCACGCCCGCGACATGGCGGTCGTGCGCGCCCGCCTCGGCGACGCCCCGGCCATCCTCGTCTCTGCGACACCCAGCCTCGAGACGCTCGCCAACGTCCAGGCCGGCCGCTACCGCCGCCTGACCCTGACCGCCCGCCACGGCGGCGCCAGCCTGCCCGTCGTCGCCGCCATCGACCTGCGCGACGCCCCACCGGAGCGCGGGCACTTCCTCAGCCCTGCGCTGTTAACGGCCATCTCGGAGACCATCGCCCGCACCGAGCAGGCCATGCTGTTCCTCAACCGCCGCGGCTATGCGCCCCTTACGCTGTGCCGCACCTGTGGCCATCGCATGCAGTGCCCCAACTGCACCGCGTGGCTGGTGGAGCACCGCGCCCGGCGGCAGCTCGCCTGCCATCACTGCGGTCATCACGAGCCGATTCCGCCCCTTTGCCCCAGCTGCGGCGCCGAGAACTCTCTCGTTCCCATCGGCCCCGGCGTCGAGCGCATCACGGAGGAAGCCGCCGCCGCGTTCCCCACCGCGCGCATCCTCGTCATGGCCAGCGACACCATGCCCGGCCCCCACGCCGCCGCCGAGGCGGCTGCCCGCATCGAGGCGCGCGAGGTGGATCTGATCATCGGCACCCAGATCGTCGCGAAGGGCTGGCACTTTCCCCATCTGACCCTGGTCGGGGTCGTCGACGCGGACCTCGGCCTGGCCGGCGGCGACCTGCGCGCCGCCGAGCGCACTGTCCAGCTTCTGCATCAGGTCGCTGGCCGCGCCGGCCGCGCCGAAGCCCCCGGGCGCGTCCTGCTTCAGACCTTCTCGCCCGAGCACCCCGTCATGCAGGCCCTGGTCCAGGG
>JAYVEG010000304.1:0-2590 GCA_043748985.1 Rhodospirillales bacterium | reverse complement strand
CCGACAGGTCGACCAGGCGGCGCAGCATGTCGGGGAATAGCCCGGACAAAGGCAGGTTGGACCAGTCCGTATTCGCCGTGACGTGGAACAGCACCACGCGCCCGCCACCGCGCGATGCCTCCGTGACCAGCGGCGTGCCATCGGCCAGACGGGCCCATGTGTGGTCGGATAACTGCACCGACGGTTCAGCGAGGACCTGGCGCGACACCGACACATCGTCCGGAACCACAAGCCCGGTGAACGGCGACGTGGCGGAAAACGGCGCGAGCTTGGCCGGCTGGCTCCAGCTCAGCGCACCCCCGAGCTGACGGTCCTCCGTCAAAAGGCGCTCCGGCATCAGCGGGTCGGCGGTGACGGGAAGTGGGGCGTCAATGGAGGCAGCGCTTCCCGGCCCGGCAAAGCGCAACAGCAGGCCGCCGTGCTCGACCCATGTCAGCAGCGCGCGCGCCTCCGCCGGTTCGGGCGTTCGGTCGGCCAGTACGATCACGGCGATGTCGCGGGACAGCAGTGCGTCGATGGTGCCACGGCGGAGCTCGGTGAAGGGTGCCAGAGCCCGGTCGAGGTAATACAGCGTGCCCGTCAGCGGCGCGTCGCTACCCGTCTCGCCCGAGACCAGGCCCACGGGGCGGCGGCGAAAGGCGTCGTCGAGCAGGTAGATCGAACCGGCGCTGGCGGGGCCGTCCAGAACCAGCTGCGTCAGGCGATTGCGCAATTCGGACGGCAGGACAAACGCGAGATCGGCCTCGGTGGCGGCTGCCGGAATGGTGGCGACGACGCGAGCCAGCGTGCGGCCATCCCCGCTTTGTGCCAGCACGGCGGCGTCCGTGGCCACCGGCTGCGGCAGCACCGCCACCCGAGCGATCAGCCGGTCAGCCTCGGCGCGGGGGCGGAGGAGCATGCGGGCCGTGGCAGGCATGGGCGTGATCTGGGTCACTGGTGCGTCGAATGCGCGGGCAAGGGCTGCGTCGCCAAGCGTGGCGACGCCGTCGGTGACGTAGGTGACGGAGCCGAAGCGCGCTGGACACGCAGGGGGGTTGGGGCAAATCGCCGCGGCCGCGGCCGCGCGGTCCGCTGGCCAGGGCATCGGGTGCAGGGCCGCGACGCGGGCACGCAACTCTGCGGCGGGCATGATGGGCGACAACGCCGGCGGCAGGTTCTGCACCGAGGCTGCCGTCGTCAGCAGCGCCGCGGTCAGTCCGGCCCGGTCGGCACGATCCAAAGCTGCCTGGGCCGCCGCGATCTCCGCCGTCCAGCCGGGTGCCGCCGACCAGCCGTCGTCGACGACCAGCAGCACCGGACCGGCGGCGGGCAGCACCGCGGCGGCGTCCAGCACCGGTCCCGCCAGCCCGACGATAATCAGGGCGGCCGCCAGCACGCGCAGCGCCAGCAGCCACCACGGCGTGCGAGCCGCCGTCTCCTCTCGCCCGCGAAGGCCCGCAAGCAAGCGAATCGCCGGGAACGATTGCAGCCGCGCCGAGGGTGGCGTGACCCGCAGCAGCCACCAAAGCGCCGGCAGTGCCGCCAGCGCGGCGAGCGCCCAGGGTGCCGCGAAGATCATGCCGAAAAGATCAAGCGCCGCCGCTCAGCGCGACATAGAGTCCCAGCAGCGCCGTCTCGGGCGGGGTGTCGGTGCGGTGCTGCGACATGGTCCACCCGGCGGCGCGGCACAGCGCCGCCAGCCCGTCCTGCTGCGCCGCCATCGCGTCGGCATAGGCATCGCGGATGCTTTCCACCCGGGGGACGAGCGTCTCGCGCTCCGCTTCCAGCCCGCGGAACCGGACACGGCCGGTATAAGGGAGCGCCGCCTCCGCCGGGTCGAGCACCTGCAACAAGTGCCCTGTGGTGGGGATCGACGCCAGACGCTTGATGACCGTGCTCGCATCCTCCAGCGGCGATAGGAAATCGCCGATCAGCACCACCCGGGCATGCGCGGGGACGGCCGCCGGCCCGGGCAGGCCCTCGGTCTCGCCCAGCGCGCCCGCCATCGCTTCCAGCGCACCCGGCACCATCTGGCCCAAAAGCCGAGGCCGCTCGCCACCGCGCAGCAACAGCGCGGCCAGCGCCAGCAGTAGCAACCCGGCGCGTTCCGCCTTTTCCGGCAGGTTCGGCCGCGAGCGCCACCGCATGCTGGCCGAGCCGTCGCGCCAGAGATGCACGTTCTGCGCGGCCTCCCACTCCGTTTCACGGACATAGGTGCGAGCGGATTTGGCCGATTGCCGCCAATCGATACGCCCCGGCGCGTCCCCGGGCTGATAGGGGCGATATTGCCAGAAGCTGTCGCCCTGCCCCACCCGGCGGCGTCCGTGCACGCCCTGCGCCACCGTCGCCGCCACCCGCTCGGCCGCCACCAGCAGCGGCGGCAGGCGACTTCCGAGCGCCTGCGCCTCCAGAACCGTGGATCGGGCGGGCTGGATCAAAGCCTACGCACCAACCCAGCGATGATCTCCGACAGCACCGCGCCCTCCGCCCGGGCGGCGAAGGTCAGCGCCATGCGGTGGCGCAGCACGGGTTGGGCTAGCGCTGCCACGTCATCCAGGCTGGGTGCTAGCCGTCCGTCGAGCGGCGCCCGCGCCCGGGATGCCAGCATCAA
>JAYVEG010000303.1:0-2598 GCA_043748985.1 Rhodospirillales bacterium | reverse complement strand
CCACCACCGAATTGCAGGCCGCCGAGCGGCTGCTGGCCTTCCGCGGCCAGGTCGACGGCTTCCGCGGCGAGAGCTTCCCCGCGATCTCTGGCGCCGGGCCGAACGGTGCCATCATCCATTATCGCGTGACGCCCGAAACCGACCGGGTCCTGGGCGTGGACGAGGCCTACCTGATCGACAGCGGCGGCCAGTATCCGGACGGCACGACCGACGTGACCCGCACCATCTGGACCGGTCCCGGCAGGCCCCCCGCACAACTGCGCGATCGCTTCACCCGCGTGCTGCGGGGCCACATCGCCATCGCCACGGCCGTGTTTCCCCAGGGCGTCGCCGGCCCCCACCTCGATGCCTTCGCCCGGCGCGCCCTGTGGGACGTGGGCCTCGACTACGACCACGGAACCGGCCACGGCGTCGGCAGTTTCCTGTCCGTTCACGAAGGTCCCGCCAGTCTCTCGCGCAACGCCAAGCCCGTGCCGCTGGCCGAGGGCATGATCCTGTCCGACGAACCCGGCTTCTACGAGCCCGGCGGGTACGGCATCCGTCTCGAAAACCTCCTGCTGGTGCAACCACGCGAGGGCCATGGCGCGAAAAAGCCGTTCCTCGGCTTCGAGGTCCTGACCCTGGCGCCCTTCGACCGGCGCCTGCTGGATGAGGACATGCTGTCGACGTCAGAGTGCGCGTGGCTGGACGCCTATCACGCCCGCGTCCTGGCCGAGGTTGGTCCGGCGCTGGGTATGAACGAGCGTGCCTGGCTGACGATGGCGTGCGCGCCCCTGTGAGTCAGATCACCTTCAGCAGCAGGAACCCGCCCACGATCGCCAGAACGGACACGATCGCGACCAGCGCCAGCCGCTTTTCCACCGCGGCCAGCACCGGGGCGCCATAGCGCTTCAGGATTGCGGCCTCGATGAAGAACCGCGCGCCCCGCGTCACGATGCAGGCCAGCACGAACGGCACGATCGGCAGCTGCACGGCGCCCGCGGCGATCGTCACGATCTTGAACGGGATCGGCGTGACCCCCTTGGCCAGCACCAGCAACACCCCTGCCGCCCGGATGCTTTCCACGAACGACGCGGCCGCGGTATCGTAATGGTACAGATGGATGATGGGCAGCGCCACCTGCTCATACAGCGCATAGCCGATGACATAGCCCAGCAGGCCGCCCAGCACGCTGCTGACAGTGCAGATTGTGGCGAGCATCCACGCACGCTCGGGCCGGGCCGCAACCATCGGCAGCAGCAGCGCGTCCGGCGGGATGGGGAAGAAGCTGCTCTCTGCAAACGACACCAGCGCCAGCCAGAGTGGCGCGCGCGGGCTGGCGGACAAGGCGAGGACGCGGTTGTAGAGGCTGCGGAGCATGGCGGTGCATCGCATGGGGCCGCCCGGGGTTCAACCGCTTCCGCCTCTGGCAAGCGGGGTTTATGGTCGTTCACAACATTTCAGGACTGTACCGCATGCGCCGTTTCGCCATTTGCCTGCTCGCAGCACTCGCCAGCGCACCAGCGTTCGCGCAACCCGCGCTCCCGCCCCATGCGGCCCTTTTCGGCACCTGGACCGGGGGCATCTTTCCCGTGCCCCCCGGCCTGACGAAGGAGGCATGCCTGTCCCAGCCTGTCGTCATCTTCACGAAAGACCTGGTCATGCGCGCCACCTTGACCGAGCAGCAGCTGACCCAGCGCGAGATCGAGACCGCCCGTGCTGTGCCCGGCGGCACGGAGTTCCGGTTCGCCAGCGGCGTCACCGGCTCGCGCATGCTGGGCGGCTACTCGGCATTGGCCGGGTTCGGATGCGAGAGCCCGGACGTCCTACACGTGCAGCGCCGTGGCGAGAACGAAATTATCTTTCCCGGCTGTGCGGACTTCCCGAATCCCCTGGTTCGCTGTCACTGACATGCGCATCGCGCTGATCCACGCCCTGCGCCACTCGATGGCGCCCATCGATGCCGCCTTTGCCCGGCTGTGGCCTGAGGCGCGCCTGATGTCGCTGCTGGACGATAGCCTGTCGGCCGATCTGGCCCTGGCCGGCGCGATGCCGCCGGACATGACGTCCCGCTTCCTGGCGCTGGCGCGCTATGCCGCCGGCACCGGGGCGGACGGTATCCTGTTCACCTGCTCCGCCTTCGGCCCGTGCATCGAGGCGTGTGCGGCGGAGCTGTCGCCGCTGCCGGTGCTGAAGCCGAACGAGGCGATGATCGAGGAAGCCATCACGATGGGCAACCGCATCGGCCTGCTGGCGACCTTCGGGCCGTCGCTGGATACGCTGCCTGCGGAGTTCGAGGCGGCCCGAGCGGGGGTGGAGATCTCGACCGCGCTGGCCGGCGGCGCCCTGAACGCGCTGGATGCCGGCGACGGCGCCCGTCACGACGCACTGGCGGCAGACGCCGCGCGGTCGCTGGCCGGCTGCGACGTGATCGCGCTGGGTCAGTTCAGCCTCGCCCGTGCAGCCGCGGCGGTGGCAGACGCGACCGGCCGGCCGGTGCTGTCGACGCCGGACAGTGCGGTGCGGAAACTGCGGCGCGTGCTGGGGGCGTAACCGCCGGCCGCCGGTCTGCTCGTGGAGTTGGCGCGGACCGATCCATCGCTCCTGCCGCTCGGGCTT
>JAYVEG010000302.1:0-2599 GCA_043748985.1 Rhodospirillales bacterium | reverse complement strand
GGGTCTTGTCCGTGCCGTGCACCTCCAGAAGTGCATCGATACTCGCCAGCACCTGACTCGTCTGGCCGGCCATATCTTGCGACGTGTCGTCGGCGGTGATCCCTGCAAGATAGACAAAGCCATGATATTCCACGGCTTTAGCTAGAATGGCATTGGCGTCAGTTCGAATGATGCGGCTCATCTCGGGTGCTCCTACGGTGATAGAAAGAAGTGTCACTCAGTGCGTGGGCGATGTCGGCTCCCTGGCCGCAGCCGGGCTGAAGCTGGCACCGTCGCTCTCTGCGCGACTGCTGCTGTCGAGGCACGACTTCATCATCTGGTCGCGCTCGAACTGCCTGCTTAGCCCCGCGCTGGTTATCCCGCTGTCATACGAATCGGAGAACGGTGTGTCGACCGAGCTGCGGTGTGTCAAAAGGTCGCGGTTCTGCCGGTTGAACACCTGCTCCGTCTGGCTGCGGCACGCGGCAGAGGCGGCCACACTCGCCCGCGGCCGCGGCGGTGCGGCGCAGGCGGACAGTACCGCGGTCAGGGCGAGAGCCGCCACAGCCAGCGGGCGGTACGACATGGTCATAAGGGATCTCCTGAAACGAGAATCGGAATGGCGACTAGACTATCGCGGAACCGCGCTTCGTCGAAACTCGCATCGGGCGATAGCGGCGCGCTAGCCGCCAGACGCAGCAGCGCAGGATGCACCCGCGCCAGCCCAGCTTCGAACGCCAGCAGCCGCGTAGCCCACGGCGCCCGCGCCAACAGGTCGACCAACGCCAGCAGTCGCAGACATAACGAAACGCCATACCCCGTCTGCAGCGCCGCCACACTCTCCACAGCGCCTGCCCAGCATCGTGCGTCACGGTCGATCACGGCAAGCTCGGTGACGGTCCCATCGGGACGGGCGAACACGAAACGGCGTTTGGCTTCGGGACCGACCGTCGGGTCGCCCGCGGCGTCCCGCGCCGCCTCCCAGGCCGCGGTCAGGTCACGGCGTCTGACAGCGGGCAATGCCTCGGGCGGGGCGGCGACCTGGTGAGTCACGCCACCGTCGGCGTCGTCCTGCGATCGGACCGACGGGATTGCGTGTTGTCCCGCATCGTCGGTGGCGGCGGGATGCGCGGTTTTCACGCGGGCCCAGCCATCGCCGGCAGGCCGAGGCTCTCCGGCGTGTCGAAATCGCGTAGAACGCCCTCCGGGGCGTCGACGTGCACCACGGCGTCCGCGTGGTGGCGCAGCAGCGCCCGCGCGCCCGCATCGCCCGTCAGCACTGCCATCGCGGCGAAATACCTGCGGTCCCACAGCACGGGATTGCCGAGTTGGCCGTCGTGGATGGGCACAGCGATGGTCCGTCCTTCAGCCGCGTCATAGGCGTCAATCAGGCTGTCGATCACCGCACCCGGCACCAGTGGCATGTCGCCCAGCACCACCACGGCGGCGGCACTCGCTTCTGGAACAGAGGCCAGCCCGGCGCGAAGGCTGGCGGATAGCCCCCGCGCGTGGTCAGCAGCCGTGACGAACTGCACCGGCCGGCCGGCCAGCGCGGCCTGCACCTCCGCCGCACGATGCCCCGTCACCACCAGCACGGGACGCGCCCGGCTGGCCAGCACGGCGTCCACCACGCGGGCCACCATTGGAACGCCAGCCTCGTCCGGCACCAACAGCTTGTGCCGCGGCGCCATGCGGCTCGATAGGCCCGCCGCCAACACCAAAGCTGCCACCGCCGGGCCGCGCGTGGCATGCGCGCGCGGCAATGGCCGGGCGATGACGTCTTTCAGCAGCCCGCCGACGCCCATGCCCGTCAACGTGGCGCCCTCGACCGGCTCCCCGGCGGCAAGCAGGTGCAGCACCCAGTCGATCCCGTTGAGCGCCGGACTTCGGGCGCAGCCGGGCAGCACCAGCGCCGGCACGGCCCCGATACGGCCGAGGCAGATCAGGTTGCCCGGGTCCACGGGCATGCCGAAATGCTCGATCGACCCCCCCGCGGCGACGATCCCCGCCGGCCCGACGTCCCGCCGGTCCACCACGGCGGAGGCCCCAGCCACCAACAACACCTCCGCCCCCTGCGTCAGCAGCGGGCGCAGCGCGGCCGCGATGTCATGGGCGGTATGCGGGCACTGTATGGGCGGCAGCAGCGTGCCACCGACGCCCGCCACCCGTGCGGCCGTGGCCGTGATGGTGCCCGCGATGACCGATGGCTTCAGCCCCGGTAGCGTCGTTAGCACCAGTCCAACCCGGCGGTGCTGCCACGCTCGCACGGCGATCGCGCCCTCGCCCGCGACGGCACATGCGCGGTCCAACACGGCGCCCGACACGGCGAACGGGATGATCTTGATCGTCGCGACCATGTCGCCCGGGGCGACGGTGACGGCGTCCGCCAATGTCGCCACGGTCACCGCTTCATCCACAGCGTTGATGGCGTCCACGCGCGCCGGATCCACCCGCAGCAGCCCGAAAACGGCAGCCACCAGGTTCACGCGCCCCGTCGCCGCCCGAGTGGTAGTCAGGCCCGGACCCAACAGACAGTCGGCGATCCGTCGCGCGCTGGAATCCTCGCCCACGTCACCGAGTTCCAGTCGGGCGGCGATAACAGTGGCGATCCCGGCGGCGG
>JAYVEG010000301.1:0-56108 GCA_043748985.1 Rhodospirillales bacterium | reverse complement strand
AGCTTGTTCCGCACCGAGCCCAGCGCGATCTTGCCGACGATCGGCAGCTCACGGCTCGCTGGAAACCCCATCACATACGTGGGCGTCACGGCGGTGTCGTCGATCACCACGCCCGCCGCCTTTGCCCCCGCCTGCGCCGCCACCCCCGCGGCATCATCCAGCGACGCCGCCGCCACCTTCGCCAGCGCAGCCACGTCATCTAGCAAGGCAAGTAACCCTACGCTCACATCATCCCCCAAGGCGTGTCCGCAACCACAACCGACGAGGTCCCGACGGCGTTCCTTTGATATGACGCCAACGCCCCCCTCAGAACAGCCCGATATCATATGCCTGCATGCCCTGGGCGGCAGCCGCCATGCCTGGGACCCCGTTGCCGCACGATGCGACCGGGTCCAGGCCCTCGACCTCCCAGGCTTCGGCGACGCCATGGCAGCTCGCAGCTACGACGTCGCCGCCATGGCCGATCACGTGGCCCACGCCCTCCACCGCAGAACCCGTCCCTGGCTGCTTGTCGGCCACAGCATGGGCGCAAAAGTCGCCGCCCTCGTGGCCCGGCGCGCCACCGACGGCGCATCAGCCCTCCGGGGTCTGATCGGACTCATCCTGATTGCCGGCTCCCCACCCTGCCCCGAACCGATGGACGACGCCCGCCGCGCCGAAATGCTTGGCTGGTTCCACGACACCACCACCAGCGAGGCCCAGGCCGACGCCTTCATTACCGCCAACGTCGCCACCCCCCTGCCGCCCGCCATGCACGACAAGGCCGTCACCGATCTGCTCCGCATGAACCCGCTTGCCTGGACCGCCTGGCTACAGCATGGCAGCCGCGAGGACTGGTCCAATCGCATCGCCCGCTTGCAAATCCCCACCCTGATCCTCGCCGGCAGCGAGGACGGCGACCTCGGACCCACAGCCCAGCGCCGCCTAATGGCGCCCCACTTTCCACGCTCGGCGGTGCTGGTCATCCCCGGCGGGAAACACCTCCTGCCGCTCGAGCAGCCGGATATCGTCGCCACCCTCATCCAGCGCTTCGCCGCCGATCCCTACCCCTTCTTCAGCCCCCAATAGACCGGGATGCCCTTCTGCAACCCACTGATCTCCTTGCGGACCGCCGTCGGGATCGAATATTCCCCCAGCGGGATATAGGGCGCATCGATGAACGCCTGCTCCTGCATTCGAACCGCAACCGCCTTCTGCGCCGAAAGATCCGGCGCTGCGAACCACTCGTCCCGCAGCGCCTCCAGCTTCGGGCTGTCGCACCACCCGAACCACCCGTTCAGCCCATTGCCGCGCAGCCCGAGATGCCCGGCCGGCGTCAGCTGATCCAGCCCGAAGAAGCTCGTGAAGAACACGCTCCACCCCCCCTTCTCTACCGGCTCCCGGCTCGCCCGGCGCTGAATGACGCTGCCCCAGTCCATCGACTGCACATCCACGTTCATCCCCGCCCGCTTCATCATGTCTGCGCCCACCAGCCCCAGTGCCGCCAAGGCCGGCAGGTCCGTCGCCACCATCACCACTGTCCGCTCGCCGTTGTACCCGGCCGCAGCCAAATCCGCCTTCGCCTTCGCATAATCCGGCTTGGCCTTCAGCGCACCCATTCCCACACTGCTCGACAACGGCGAGATCAACGGGAAGAACCCGGCCCCATCCTTCCACAGCTCGCGCTCCGCCCCCGCGACCGCCTCCATGTAGTCCGCCTGGCTTACCGCCGCGAACAGCGCGCGCCGGATCGCCGGGTTGTTGAACGGCGCATGCAGGTGGTTGAACCGCAGCATCGCCGGCGCGCCCGTGGGATCCAAATCCACCACCCGGATGCCCGGCTCCCTGCGCATCGGCGGCACCAGGTCCAGCGCCGGCTCCTGCCACCAGTCCATCTGGCCTGACTTCAACGCCGCAAACGCCGTCGACGCGTCGGGAATGACGGTCATCTCCACCCGATCGACGTAGGCGATCTTCGGCCCTGAGGTCCAATCCGGCGTCCCCTCCGCTCGCGGCACATACCCCTCGAACCGCGCATAGACGGTCCGGGCCCCCGGCACGCGCTCGCCCGCCACATACCGGAACGGCCCGCTCCCGGTCGCCTCGGTCACGTTCGTGAACGGGTCAGTGTTCGCCAGCCGCTCCGGCATCATCGGGCACATGTTGCTCGCGACCTTCCCGAGCGCCGCCGGCAACAACGGGAACGGCCGCTTCAGCCGGAACACGATCGTCTTGTCGTCCGCCGCAGACAGCTCGTCGGTTGCCGCCATCAGCGCCTGCCCGAAGGAATCCCGCTTGCCCCACCGTTTGATGCTGGCCACGCAGTCCCGCGCCAGCACCGGCGCGCCATCATGGAACTTCAACCCGTCCCGCAGCGTCAGCCGCCACAGCTTGCCGTCGGCCTCGGTGACTACGCCGCCGACCATCTGCGGCTGCGCGTTGAATGCGCTGTCGAGCCCGAACAGCGTATCGTACACCGCAAAGCCGTGGTTGCGCGCTATATAGGCGCTGGTGGTCACGGGATCGAGGATCGAGGGATCCACCTGCGGGATGAACCGCAGGATCTTCGAATCCTGCGATCGCGCGACCCGGGGCATGGCAAGGCTGCCTGCGGTCGAGATGGCGGCAGCGGTCGTCAGAAAACGGCGGCGATCCATGGCGCGATCCTTGCGTGCTCGAGGTTTGTCCGAGTTGCGCCTAGCAAGCGCCGGGCCGCGGAGGTGAATGATGTGGGATCGGGTATGGACGAATGCCGTCGTCGCGACGATGGCAGAAGGCGGCGGGCCTTTCGGCCTGATCGCGCGCGGCGCCGTCGCGGTTGCGGATGGGCGCATCGGCTGGGTGGGCGCCGCCGCGGATGCGCCGCCCGCCGCAGAGGTAACGGATTGCGGCGGCATGCTGCTCACGCCCGGCCTCGTCGATCCCCACACCCACGTCGTCCACGCCGGCGAGCGCCGCACCGACTGGGAAATGCGCCTCGCCGGCGCCACCCGTGACGACCTGATCCGCGCCAATGCCGGAATCCGAGGCACTTTGCTCACCACGCGGGCTGCAACCGACGCCGCGTTGTTCGAGCAGTCGGCCAAACGCGTCCGCACCCTGATCGCCAACGGCGTCACCACGCTCGAAAGCAAATCCGGCTACGGCCTGGACCTCGAAACCGAACTCCGCCTCCTCCGCGTCTCCCGCCAGATCGGCCGCCAACTGCCCGTCGATATGGTCTGCACCTTCATGGGCGCGCACGCCGTCCCGCCCGAATACTGGGAGCGTCCGGACGCCTACATAGACCACCTTGTCGATACCGTCCTCCCGGCCGCGGTCGCCGAAGACCTCGTCGATATCGTCGACGGCTTTTGCGACACCCCCGCATTTCGTGGCTTCACCCACGCCCAGATGGACCGCATGTTCAGCGCAGCCGCAGGTTTCGGCAAACGCGTCACCCTCCACGCAGACCAATACTCCGAAGCCGGCGCCGCCGCGCTCGCGGCCCGACATGCCGCACTCTCCGCAGCCCACCTCGAATACACGAACGAGGCCGGCGCCAAAGCCATGGCGGCAGCCGGAACCGTCGCCATCCTCCTCCCTGGCGCCAACTACACCCTGTTCGAAACCAGGAAACCCAACGTCGAACTGTTCCGCCAAACCGGCGTCCGCATGGCGCTGGCCACCAACAACAACCCCTCCAGCTCCCCTTGCCTCATGCCCACCGCCATCATGAACCTCGCCTGCACCCTCTTCCGCATCACCGCCGAAGAGGCCGTCGCCGGCTTCACCCGCGAATCTGCCCGCGCCCTCGGTCTGCTCCACGACCGCGGCACCATCGAGATCGGCAAACGCGCCGACCTGGTCCTCTGGGACCTGCCCCATCCGGCGGAGCTGCCCTATCGAATCGCCCATAGCCCGGTCTGCGCAGTGATACGCGGGGGACGCGCGGCTTAAATCCCGAACGCGTTCGGCCCTGGCTCGCCCCATAACTCCCGTCGTGGTCGGGTCCGACCGGGTCATCCACGCCGGTCCGCCTGACCAAGCCACCGCCGGTCTTGCGCGAACAGGGCATCAAATGGAGTACGCCAAGGTAAAAGGACCACCACCTTTGCTTCGGCGCAAGACATGATAGCCTCTCGCCAACGATAAAAAAGCGGGGAAACATCATGAAACTCGGACTCTACGCAGCGGCCATCCTCGCCTCGCTCGCCACGCCCTGCCTCGCAACCGACATCGCCGAGATCGGCAGCTTCCACATCGGCGGTCGCACCGTCCACCTCGAAGGCTTAGCAAAGCGGGAAATCGTCTTCACCGCTGGCATGCAGCCCCTTGTCGTCGACCCGAACGGCGATTTCGAGGTCGAGCAGATGTACATTCAGTACCTAAAACAGACCGCCCCACGCGCAAAATACCCCCTCCTCCTCTGGCACGGCGGCGGCCTCTCCGGCGTGACATGGGAAACCAAGCCCGACGGCCAGCCGGGCTGGCAGAGCTTCTTCATCAAGGCCGGTCACGACGTCTACGTCTCCGACGCCGTCGAGCGCGGCCGCGCCTCCTGGGCACGCTACCCCGAAATCTTCAAGTCCGAGCCCTTCTTCCGCACCGGCAAGGAGGCCTGGGACATCTTCCGCTTCGGACCCACCTTCGACCCCGATCAAGCCAAGCGCGTCGCCTTCCCCGGCGAGCAGTTCCCCGTCGACCACCTGCAGCAGTTCATGAAACAGGGCGTGCCCCGCTGGGCCACGAACGACGCCGCCACCCAGGCCGCCTACGACGCACTGGTCCAGAAAATCTGCCCTTGCGTGATCATCACCCACAGCCAGGGCGGTAATTTCGGCTTCACCGCGGCCCTGCACGCGCCCGACAAGGTCCGCGCCCTCATCTCCATCGAGCCCTCTGGCGCGCCCGACCCGGCCAAGGCCGACATCGCCCCGCTCAAATCCGTTCCCCATTTGGTGGTCTACGGCGACTTCCTCGAAACAAGCCCGTTCTGGCAGAAAATCCTGCCCGCCACGCACCGATACCAGGAGGCGCTGGCCGCCCAGGGCGGAGTCGCCGACCTGGTGGACCTGCCGAAACGCGGCATTATGGGCAACACCCACATGCTGATGATGGATCGCAACTCCGACCAGGTGGCGCAGCTCGTGCAGGACTGGATGGGCAAGCAGGGACTGCTGCAATAGCCGGAACAGCGCGACCCGCTTTCGATGCCACCAATCCGCCGATTGCACAGTTGCCGTTCGGTCCCGGCACCATCGGCATCACCTCTGCCCCCGGCCACGCCGAACTCGACGCCATTGCATCCTGGGGTGCTGCCGCCGTCGTGACGCTGGTCGAGCAGCACGAGCTCGAAGCACTCGGGATCGCGTGGCTCGGCGCCGAGGTGCGACGAAGGCGCATGGCGTGGCATCACTGGCCTGTCCAGGACTACGCCATACCCGACGCCGCTTTCGAAGCAGCCTGGCCAAACCGTTCGGCCGCGCTTCGCCATGCTCTCTCCGCCGGCGGACGCGTCCTGATCCACTGCCGCGGCGGCCTCGGCCGTTCAGGTATCATCGCCGCCCGCCTGCTGGTCGAGCATGGGATGCCCCCGGAAACCGCAATCCCAGCGGTCCGCGCCGCCCGACCCGGCGCGATCGAAACCCCGGCGCAGGAGGCCTGGGTCCGCGCCGGCGCAATCGCTGTTGCCACCAACCCAGGCTGTCCGGCGAATGTAGCACTCGGGTTGTCCGCCTCGCTGCCCGTCACGCAGCTTGATTGATCTGCCCGTCCCGTGCGCGTCCTGCCTTGTCGTATCCCCCGATGCAACGGGACCATGGAACACCCCATGACCAGACATATCGAGTGCTCCCTACAACCCGCGACGAGGCTCTTGCGGGCAGGGGACCCGTGTGGTTTGGTTCTCACAACAAGGGCCAATTCAACAGCCTACCGGGAGTGGACCATGTCCGAATTCAAGCTGTCGCGACGTACTCTGGCATTGGGCGCGACCGCCCTGCTTACCGCTCCACGGATTGCGCGGGCGGCCGATACCGTCAAGATCGGCTGCGTCTTTCCATCCACCGGCCCGGCGGCCGAAGCCGGGAAGTTCCAGCTCAACGGCGCGAAGCTCGCGCTGGAGATGGTGAACGTGAAGGGGGTGCTGGGCCGCAAGATGGAGCTGGTGGTCGAGGACGACCAGACGACCAACCCCGGCGCCGTGCTGGCCTTCAGCCGTCTCGCGTCGCAGACCGAGATCCCCGCCTTCATCGGCTCCATCCGCAGCACGCAGGTCGAGGCGATGGCCCCCGACGTGTTGAAGATCGGCAAGCCCATGATGATCGGCGGCACGTCGCCGACGCTGACGCACCAAGGCAATAAGTGGCTGTTCCGCTGCCGCCCGAACGACAGCTACTCGGGCAAGGTGATCGCCGAATACGGCGTGGCCGACCTCAAGAAAACCAAGTGGGCAATCGTGCACTCCTCCGACGCATTCGGCACCAACGGCGCGAAGGCGCTGGAGGAGGCGCTGAAGGCCAAGGGCATCACGCCGCTGCTGATTCAGCCCTACACCAACAATGCCTCGGACTTCTCCGCCGTCGTGCTGGCGGTGCGCCAGTCCGGCGCCGACATCCTCAGCAGCTACTTCACCTTCGAAAGCGACCTCGGCATCTTCGCCCGCCAGCTGCGCCAGCTTGGCGTGCGGGTGCCGTGGGTCGGCTCGCCCTCCATCGTCAACACCACGGCGCTCAACCTCGCGGGCCCGGCGCTCTATGGCACCTACGGCGTCGCCGACTATGCGGTCGATGCGACACCGGCCAGCAAGGTGTTTGGGGACAAGTATACGGCGGCCTACAAGACGATGCCGGACAACCAGTCTTCCTGGACCTACGACGCGGTGAACCTGCTCGGCCGTGCCATCAACGACGCCGGCAGCCTCGATTCCGAAAAGATCCGCGCGGCTCTGGCTGCGATCAAGGGCTTCGCCGGGGCCGAGGGCGAATACAACTTCGACGCCAACGGCGATGGGCTGCGCGGCTACAACATCGTCAAGAACGAAGGCGGCAAGATCGTCTTCGAGCGCCGGATCGACGTGAAGGACGCGGCTTGACGATCGAAGACCAGGTCGTCCGCCGATGCTAGAGATCGTCCCGCAGCTCCTGTTCACGGGGCTCGGGATCGGGGCGATCTACGCACTGGTAGCGCTGGGCTTCGTGCTGCTCATCCGGGCGGCGAACGTGGTGAATTTCGCCCAGGGCGAGTTCAGCATGATCGGCGCCTATTTAATGGTCGTTCTGTTCACCGGCATCGGCCTGCCATACCTCGTCGCCCTGCCACTCGCGGTCGTGCTGATGGCCGGGTTCGGCGTGCTGTTCGCCGGAGCAACCTATTGGCCTCTGCGGCACCGTGGCCAATTGCCGGTGATTATCAGCACGATCGGCGCCAGCATCTTCCTGGCCAACATCGTCCTTGTTCTCTACGGACCCAGCCCGGAGGTCCTGCCCGGCCTGTTCGACAATCCCGGCTTCGAAGTCGGGGGCGTGTTCATGGACAGCCAGTACCTGACCATCATCGTCGTCGCGACACTGATGGTGGTGCTGCAATACCTGATCTTCGAGAAGACGCTGCTGGGCAAGAAGCTGCAGGCGACCAGCCAGGACAAGGAGATGGCAAGCCTGCTGGGCATTCCCGTCGCCGTCATGATCCTGATCACCTTCGGCTATTCCGCGGCCCTGGGCGGCCTGGCCGGCGTGCTGGTGGCGCCCGTGCTGTTCGTCAGCGTGGGGATGGGCGCGCTCATCTCGTTGAAGGCCTTCGCGGCCAACATCATCGGCGGCTTCGGCAACATCCCGGGCGCCATACTGGGCGGCCTGGCCCTCGGCCTGGTCGAGACCTTCGGCGCGGCGTTCATCTCCGTTCCATACAAGGACGCCATCGCCTTCGCGCTGCTGCTGCTGTTCCTGCTGATCCGGCCGCAGGGCCTGTTCGGCGAGAAGATCTCGGAGAAGGCATGACCGCAGCCGTCATCAACGTGCCGAAGGCGCGGGCTGTCCTCAACGTGCCGCAGGCGCGGGCCTGGCGCGGCCTGCCGTCGCTCGCGGTCGCCATCGTCGTGGTGCTCGCGGCAGCCTCGCTTGCGCCAACGTCCGGCTACATCCTCAACATCGTCATGCAGGCAGCGACCTATGCGATCGGCGTTGCCGGCCTGGTCGTCGTGCTCGGTTATTGCGGACAGATCTCGCTGGCGCAGGCGGCGTTCTTCGGGTTGGGCGCGTATGGCGTCGGGCTCGGCACCACGGATTTCGGGCTGCCCTTCGTGGTCGCACTGCTGGCGGGCATCGCCCTGGCGACGGCCTTCGGTATTCTGCTGGGGCTCGCGAGCCTGCGGCTCGGCGGCCATTACCTCGCCATGGTCACCATCAGCTTCCAGCAGATCCTGACCCTCGTGCTGAACAACTGGACCGGCCTGACCCATGGACCGGACGGGGTGAAGTCCATCCCCAGGCCAGGCTTCCCGGGCATCGACCTGGCCCGGGGCGACCACTACCTCGCGCTCTGCCTCGTCGTGCTCATGGTCGTCACCTGGTACGCCTGGCGCCTAAAGACCAGCCGGCTCGGCCGCGCCATGCAGGCCGTGCGCGACAACGAGATCGCGGCCAGCACCTGTGGCATCGACATCTTCCGCACCAAGGTCCTGGCATTCGGCATCTCTGCCCTGTTGGGCGGTCTGGGCGGCGGCATGTTCGCGGGCGCCTTCGCCTACATCAGCCCCGACCAGTTCACCTTCGGCGAGAGCATCGTGCTGCTGACGATGGCGCTGCTGGGTGGCGTGCAGTCACCGTTCGGCGCGTTGCTCGGCACCACGCTCCTGGTGCTGCTGCCGGAGTGGCTGCGCTTCCTGAAGAATGTCTATCTTGCCGTCTATGGCGCAGCCGTGATCCTCATCATGGTATTCCTGCCGGACGGCCTCTGGGGCGCGGTGGCAAGCCGGCTACGCCGGGCCAAGCCGATCGAGGGCGAGGTTGCGCCGCTGCCGCTGCTGGCGCAGACCGGCACCGACTCGGTCGAGGTGGCGCTGGACATCAAGGGTTTGGCCAAGCATTTCGGCGGACTGAAGGCACTGGACGGCGTCGACATGGCAGTGCGGCGCGGCACCGTGCACGCGCTCATCGGGCCGAACGGCTCCGGCAAGACAACCTTCATCAACGTCACCACGGGCCTGTACCGGCCAACCGCGGGCCGCATCGCGATCGCCGGGCGCGACGTGACCGGCACCCAGCCGCATGAACGCACCCGCCTGGGACTGGCGCGGACCTACCAGAACATCCGCGTGTTCAAGGGCATGACCGTGCTGGAAAACGTGATGGTCGGCGCCGAGCGCCCCGGCAACGACATCGCCGAGCAGCCCGCCGAAGTCGTGGCCCGCGCACTGGCCGCGCTGGACTTCGTCGGCCTGCGCCACGACGCCAACCGCATGGTCGGCACGCTGAGCTACGGTTACCAGCGCTACGTCGAGATCGCCCGCGCGCTCGCCAGCAGCCCCCACGTGCTGCTGCTGGACGAACCCGCCGCCGGCCTGAACCTGACCGAGAAGCACGAACTCGGCCTGCTGCTGCGGCGGCTGAAGGGGCATGGCCTGACGATCCTGATCGTCGACCACGACATGAATCTGGTCGAGCAGGTGGCGGACCACATCACCGTGCTGAACTTCGGCCGCCGCATCGCCGACGGTGCGCCGCGTGACGTGCTGTCGCATCCCGATGTGATCGCGGCCTACCTGGGGGAGCCAAGGCAAGATGCCGCTGCTTGAAATGGCCGGACTGCACGCCCGGTATGGCGCGGGCGACGTGCTGAAAGGCCTGGACCTGATGGTCGAGGAGGGCGAAATCGTCGCCCTCCTCGGCAGTAACGGCGCCGGCAAGAGCACGACCTTGCGCTCCATCAGCGGCCTGGTGCCCAACCTGTCTGGCACGCTGCGCTTCGACGGCAAAAACCTGATCGGGATGAAGCCCGAGGCGATCGTCCGGCTGGGCATCGCGCACGTGCCTGAAGGGCGGCGGGTCTTCCCGGGCCTGACCGTGCGGGAGAACATCCTGCTCGGCGGCAGCAACCGCAAAGGCGTGGCCCGGCGTATCCTGGAGTGTGAAACCGACGACATGTTCGGCTTCTTCCCGGACCTCAAGCGCCTGGAACACGCGCTCGGCTGGACCCTGTCCGGCGGCCAGTTGCAGATGGTGGCCGTCGCGCGCGGCATGATGGCCAAGCCGCGCCTGCTGCTGTTGGACGAGCCGAGCCTCGGCCTGGCCCCGCTCATCGTGCAGCAGGTGTTCCGCATCGTCGCGGACATCCGGGCGCGCGGCACGACGGTCTTGCTGGTTGAGCAGAACGCGCATATGGCGCTGAGCGTGGCTGACCGAGGCTATGTGCTGGAGACGGGGTCGCTACTGGTGAGCGGGAAGCCCGCGGAGTTGTGGAGCAATCCGGATGTCCGGGCGGCTTATCTGGGAGGGAAGACGGTGGCGGCGGCGGTCTGAGGTACTCCGCGTTGCCTCAGCCAATGGGTCGATGGCCGCAGCCACCAAACGCCGGTGTCTAAATTCTTTACAGCCGCCCCGCATCATATCAAAGATGCTACCCTTGATAGTTGCCGAATAGCCGGCGCAAAGATTGCATCATGAAGCCTTGAGTGACAGTCAACGCAGGGTATTTCGGTTTCAGTCGGGTCGTATTCCTGATGTTAAATACAGAATCTATACCCGGCCGCTCGTCAGCCTCAGGTGTCATCGCGCTGCTAACGCTCGGCTTTGTCTCCAGACTAGCTGTCACCAATCCATTTATTACAGTGACGTTCTCGTGCGATTACTCCTCGTCCGACAAAGACTGTGGTCAACGCTGCGCTCTATATGGCGCCCCCGGCGTGCGAAGCTGGTCTACCAATCCCGGCACCAGCCCTCCGTGTGGCGGCGGCACGCCGAACGCTTACTTCTCCGTCAACGGCGGCACGACCAACCTGAGCAACTACAACAATTGTTCCAACGGCGGCGACTATGACGACTGGGCCAACAACGCGGATGTCCAGGTTCAGGACCCGTTCGGCGACCGCACGGCCGGTCCGCTCATGCCGCTGACTTTGAACGAGGTCACGCTGCTTGAAGCAGTCGGCTACGACTTCGCTGCCCCCACCTCGTTCATCACGGTGCCCAAACCCGCCACCCCCGGTATCCTGCTGTTCGGCATGGCGATCCTCCGCTGCTTCAAGCGGAACCGTCCCGTCTGGTCTGAGCGCCAGCCCTGGGGCGTGCTCCGATCTGCTCTCGATCGGGATCAGCGCCAGGGCTGGCAACGATCCGACTCTTTGCGGGTCTGTTTCGCGCATTCACCACGCACGTAAGCGCGGGGATGACGTGGCAGCGCGGCCAGGGCACAGTTGGGATATGCCTGAATCCCGCATCAGCCCCGTTGCGCTCCTTGTCGGGGGGGCTTTCTTCATGGAATTGCTGGACGGGTCGATCATCAACACCGCACTGCCCGCGATGGCGCGGTCGTTCGGGGTGGCACCGATCGACCTCAATCCCGGGGTGTCGGCGTATCTGCTGACAGTCGCGGTGTTCATCCTGCCCAGCGGGTGGCTCGCCGGGCGGTATGGGGCGCGGCCGGTGTTCACCTTCGCCGTGGCGCTTTTCACCGTCGCCTCGGTGCTGTGCGCGCTGTGTGGATCGGCACCCTGGTTCATCGCGGCGCGCATGCTGCAGGGCGTCGGTGGTGCCATGATGGTGCCGGTCGGCCGCCTGGTGGTGCTGCGGACCACCGCAAAGCCGGACCTCATGCGCGCCATTGCCATCCTGACCTGGCCCGGGCTGACCGCTCCGGTCCTGGGGCCTCCGCTGGGCGGGTTCATCACGCAATACCTCTCCTGGCACTGGGTGTTCCTGCTGAACGTCCCGCTGGGTGCCGCCGGGATCGTCCTGGCGCTGCGGCTGCTACCCGCGGTGAAGGACGCGGAACGGAAGCCCTTCGACTGGCTGGGCTTCGGCCTGGGTGCTGCGGCGTGCCTGGCGTTGACCTTGACGCTGGAACAGCTGGGGCTGGAGCAGACGCCATTGGCCGAGGTTGCCGGACTCGCGGTGGCGACGGTGGTCCTGTGCCTGCTGTTCTACCGCCACATCACCGGGCACCCGCATCCGCTGCTGGGGCTCGAGCCGTTCGCTGTGCCGTCCTTCAAGGTCACGATGCTCGGCGGCTCGGCGATGCGGATCCTCATCAGCACGATGCCATTCCTGTTGCCGCTGCTGTTCCAGCTGGGGTTTGGGCTGGACCCGTTTCATGCCGGGTTGTTGGTGCTGACCCTGTTCGCGGGGAATGTGGCGATCAAGCCGCTGACCTCGCCCATCCTGCGGCGCTGGCGGTTTCGCAGTGTGCTGGTGGCCAATGGCCTTATCCAGGCCGTAACCATGGCCGGTTGCGCGCTGCTGACGCCCGCGATGCCGTGGCCGGCGATCGTCGTGCTGCTCGTGTCCTCCGGCGCGTCACGGTCGCTCCAGTTCACGGCGCTGAACACGCTGGCCTTCGCCGAAGTGCCGGAGAAATGGACCAGCATGGCCAACACCCTGTTCAGCCTGGCCTTCCAGTTCTCCGTCGGCATGGGCGTCGCCGTGGGGGCGGTGGCACTTCGGGCGACGGGCGCCACCGGTTTGGCCGCGTTCCATGGCGCGTTTGCCGGCATCGCGGTGCTTATGGTCCTCGCGAGCCTCTCGGGGCTGAAGATCGCCCCCGATGCGGCCGCCGCGGTAGCAGGGCGGCCCTGATTGCCCAAAATTCCGCCCCCTGCCTTCCTCGCCGATCCGGCCCTCATTCCTGTGCTGGACGCCCTGCCCACCGCGCGCATCGTTGGCGGCGCCGTCCGCGACACGATCGCCCGCCGCCCCGTCGCCGACATCGACCTCGCCACCCCCGACCCCCCGGAAACCACCATAAGCCGCCTGGAAGCCGCCGGCCTCAAGCACGTCCCCACCGGCCTGAAGCACGGCACCGTCACCGCCATCAGCGCCGGCCGCGGATTCGAGGTCACCACGCTCCGCACCGACGAACGCACCGACGGCCGCCACGCCGAGGTCGCCTGGACCACCGACTGGCACCAGGACGCCGCCCGCCGCGACTTCACCATCAACGCCATGTCCATGGAGCGCGATGGCACCATCCACGACGATTTCGGCGGCATCGAAGACCTGCGCGCCGGCCGTGTTCGCTTCGTCGGCGACCCCGCCACGCGCCTCACCGAAGACTACCTCCGACTCCTTCGGTTCTTCCGCTTCCACGCCCGCTATGGCGCCACCCCGCCCGACTCGGCCACTGCAACAGCCCTTCGGGACGCCATCCCCAACATCCGGCGCCTCTCCGCCGAGCGCGTCTGGAGCGAGCTGAAACTCATCCTTGCCATCCCAGACCCCCGCGCGACCCTCCACCTGATGGCGGAATGGCACGTGCTCGAAGCCATCCTGAAACACCCCATCCAGCTCGGAGCCCTGGATCACCTGGTCGTGGCGGGAGCGCCCCCTGCCCCGCTCCTCCGCCTCGCCGCCCTGGACCCTGCTGCCGTCACCCTCGCCGAACCCCTCAAACTCTCCAAAGCCGAGGCCAGCACCCTCGCGGACCTCCTCGGCCCGTCACCCGACCCGGCCTGGACGGAAGCCGACCTCGGCCGCGCCCTCGCCGACACCCCGGCCGAAACCTGGGTCGCCCGCACTTGGCTGGCTGGCGGCGACGGCCCCGCCTGGGCCGCCCTCCGCACCCGCCTGCAAACCACCCCCCGCCCCATCTTCCCCCTGGCCGGGCGCGACGCGGTCCAGCTCGGCATCCCTCCCGGTCCCGAGGTCGGCCGCCTCCTCGAGGCCGTCCGGATCTGGTGGCAGGACGAAGGCTGCATCCCCGATGCCGCCGCTTGCCGGGCAGAACTCGCCCGCCGTGTCTGAGCGACCGACACTCCGCCGAGAACAGTCCCGCCCCGGGACCCCCATCGCGCAAACCCCCGATTTGTCCCCCCACCCCCGACGCTGATACACGCCCCGCATGGACACCGGCGTCAAACCCCTCCGCCAACTAGATGAGCGTACCTGGCCGCTCATGCGCCGCCTCTGGCGCGATCACATCCGCCAGCACCGCAGCCGCCTCCTCGGCGTCCTTATCCTCACCGCCCTCGTTGCCGGGCTGACGGCGCTCTACCCCGTCGTCATCAACCGCGCGATCTCGATGTTCGTGAACCGCGACCAGCGCATCCTCTACCAGCTCCCCCTCCTGGTCGTGATCGTCACCGCCGCCAAGGCTGCCGCCCAGTATGGCCAAAGCGTGCTGGTTCAGCAGCTCGTCCTGCTGGTGATCCGCGAGCTCCAGGGCCGGATGTTCGCCCACCTCATGCACGCCGACCTTGTCCAGGTCGAACGCGAGCCACCCGCCACGCTGGCCGCCCGCTTCACCACCGACGCAACCATCATCCGCGAGGCGCTCACCCGCACCGTCAACGGCCTGCGCGACGGCGTCACCATCATCGGCCTCGTCGGCGCGATGTTCTACATGGATTGGACCCTCAGCCTCATCGTCGCCGTCCTATACCCCCTGGCCGCCGTCCCCATCCAACACCTCGGCAAGCGCATCCGCCGCGCCTCGGGCGGCATGCAGGAGCAGATCGGCGAGACCGCAGCCCTTCTGCACCAGAGCTTCGCCCAGGCCCGCACCGTCCGCGCCTACCGCCTGGAAGACGCCGAGACCGCCCGAGCAGGCCAGGCGTTCCAGGACATGTACCGTGCCCTCATGCGCATGACCCGCAACCGCTCGCGCCTTGACCCCTTGCTCGAGGTCCTCGGCGGTACTGCAGTCGCCCTCGTCATCGGCTTCGCCGGCTGGCGCGCAGCCCTCGGCGATGGCGGCATCGGCAATTTCGCCGGCTTCGTCTCCGCCCTGCTCCTGGCCGCCCAGCCGCTTCGGGCCCTCGGCTCCCTGAACGCCGCCCTCCAGGAAGGCCTTGCCGGACTGGCCCGCGTCTTTGCCATCGTCGACGAGCGACCCGGCATCGCCGACCGCCCCGGCGCCATCCCACTCCCCCCCGGCCCCGGCCACGTCCGCTTCGACGCCGTCCACTATGCCTATCCCGACGGCCGCATCGGCCTCGAAAACCTCACCTTCGACGCCCAGCCCGGCCTGACGGTCGCCCTCGTCGGCCCCAGCGGCGCCGGGAAAAGCACCGCCCTGGCCCTCATCCCCCGCCTGCAGGACGTCCTGCACGGCGCCATCACCATCGACGGCACCGACGTCCGCACCGTCACCCTCGCAAGCCTGCGCGACTCCATCGCCTACGTCGCGCAGGACACCCTCCTGTTCGACGACACCGTCGCCGCCAACATCCGAATGGGCCGACCCGGCGCCACCGACGACGAGGTCGAAGCCGCCGCCCATGCCGCCGCCGCCGGGTTCGTCTGGACCCTCCCCGAAGGCTTCTCGACTCAGGTCGGCACCGGCGGCGGCCGCCTGTCCGGCGGCCAACGCCAGCGCGTCGCCCTGGCCCGCGCCCTGCTGCGCAATCCCCGGATCCTCCTCCTCGACGAGGCCACATCCGCGCTCGACGCCGAAAGCGAAGCCGCCGTCCAGATGGCGCTCGCGACCCTCCGCAAGGGCCGCACCACAATCGTCGTCGCCCACCGGCTCAGCACCGTCCGCGACGCAGACCTCGTCGTCACCCTGTGCGAAGGTGCGGCCATCGAACGCGGCACCCACGCCGAACTCCTCGCCGCCGACGGCCTCTACGCGCGCCTCGTCAAGACCCAGGCGCTGGCAGCTTGATACGAGCAGTGGTTAAGCTTGGCCTCTCAGTCGGTCCCAGCACGGGCCTGGGAGTGCGCAATGCTGGACGCAGTCGGACAGACGGTGCCACCGTTCAACCTCGCCGACCGGGTGCGCCCGCCCGCCCACTATTACATCGACATCGGTAACATCTGTAACCTCCGATGCCCGTTCTGCGTGACGGGATGCGGCGGCTCCGACCAGGACCAGACCCTGATGCGAGCTGACGATTACGCCACGATCCTTGAAAATGACCCCGCCGCGAAGCTCATCGCCCTCTATAATTGGGGCGAGCCCATGATGAACCCCGACCTTCTCCCCATCATCCGCATGACGGCCGCGGCTGGGATCCGCAGCCACATCGACACCAATCTCTCTGTGCGGGACCTCGACCAGGCGGCAGCCGAGGAAATCATCCGGTCAGGCCTCTCATCGCTATTCATGTCGATCGACGGAACCACCCAGGCGGCCTACGAAATATAGCGCGTCTGCGGCCGCCTCGACCGCGTCATGGCCAATGCCAACATTCTCGTCGAGACGAAGCGCCGCCTTAATGCGGCAAGTCCCTTTTTCGGCTGGAAATCCCACGTCCACCGCTTCAACGAACACGAGATTCCGGCTGCACAGCATATCTCCGAGCAGATCGGCGTACCCATCGTGTTCAAGCGCCTCTCGACCCCGGATGTTACATGGAAGTCGACCTACCACGACAGCGATGACATGTTCATCGGCGGTAACGCCTGGTTTCAGCAGGCCTATAATCCCTCGGGTAACCCCGGCCTGCGAGGCGTGGCACTTCATCCCGCGGTGCCGTCTCCATGCCGCCAACTGTTCGAGACCATGGTCATCGAGGCGACGGGCGACGTCTATCCATGCACGGTCGTAGCCGGGCGCCGCTACAAGATGGGCAATCTGTTGCAGCAGTCGCTCGACGAAGTCTGAAACGGTGCGATCTTTCAGCAGTCCCGCGCATTCATTAACAGGTATGGACCGCCGCAGAACGGCCCCTCGGTGTGCGAGAACAACGCATGCGCCCTCCACCACAAATGCTCGTCCAACCCACCGTGACAGCACTCGACGACTGCGTTGGCTGAGGGATCAGCCTACCGTCAATCCATCGTCCGGGCCGCGGCCCCGTTCTCCTTCAACCAGGCCTCGATCGGCTGCCACGGCCCCACAAACGGCGCGTATCCCGCGTCCACCGGCTTCTTCGACCGGTCCGGAAAATCCCGCTCCAGCCCCGCCATACGCGACCGCTCCTGGCTGTTCACATACGCCACGATGTCGAACGCATCGCCCACCGACAACACCGGTGCAGCAGCCGCAAGGACCCCGCCGCAAGACACCCGAACGCGATGGCATTGAACGATGGCATTCCCATCGCGTCAGTAGGTCACGACTTCCTTCACCTTGTCGAACACGCCCTGCGTCAGAACGCCCTTCTTTACCAGATCCTCGGCACTCCCATAGGGCCGCCCCGCCACGATCGCCTTCGACCGCACGTCGCCCACCCCCGGCAGCACCTTCGCCATGTCCGTCGCACTCGACGTGTTCACGTTAGCCAACGCCATCCGCCCCTTTCCCCCGTCGAGTACCCCCCTGCGTCAGCACCTTCTTCTTCACCAGGTCGCCCAACTCTCCATACGGCCGCCCGGCCACGATTGCCTTCGACCGCACCGGCCCGATCCCCGGCAGCGCCTCCAGCTGATCCGCCGTCGCACTGTTGATGTCCAGCTTCCCGCCCGCAGCAGCGACGCTCGATGCCGGCGCGGCCGCCGGCTTCACCGGCATGGAAGCGGCGCCGGGCCTGGCGACACCCGGCGCCGGGGCCGGCGTTTGCGCAACCGCCGGCAACACTGCGAACACAAGCAGGGCGGCAGCAAGCCGGAACGATCGCATCATGAACCATCTCCTCGGTATAACTATAGCGTTACGGCCAACCCGCTGCCGGCGGCAAGCTCATCAAGATGGCTTCTACGTTACCACCCGTCTTCAGCCCGAAAAGTGTGCCCCGGTCGTGCAGCAGGTTGAACTCCACATACCGCCCGCGCCGCATCAACTGGTGCGCCCGGTCCGCCTCCGTCCAGGGCGCCCGCATGCGGCGTCGCACGACTGCGGGATACGCTTCCAGGAAAGCCCGCCCGACATCCTGCGTGAACGCGAAATCCGCCCGCGCGTCGCCTGAGAACACGTGGTCATAGAAGATTCCTCCCGCACCCCGCGGCTCGTTGCGATGCGGCAGCCAGAAATACTCGTCGCACCACTTCTTGTAGGCCGCATAATCGCCGGGTCCCGCCCCACCATTCGCATGCCGGTCGCACGCTGCCCGATAGGCCGCGTGGAACGTCGCCGCATCCTCCTGCGCCTCCGCCGTCTCCAACCGCATCGGCGTCAGGTCCCCACCACCTCCGAACCAACCCCGGGTCGTCACCAGCATCCGTGTGTTCATGTGCACCGCCGGTACCAGCGGGCTGTGCATGTGCGCCACCAGGCTGATCCCGCTCGCCCAGAACCGCGGGTCCTGCTCCGCCCCGGGGATCGTCTTGCGGAATTCCGGGCTGAACTCACCCCAAACCGTGCTCACGTTCACGCCGACTTTCTCGAACACCCGCCCCTTCATCAGGCTGATCACCCCGCCGCCCTTCAGGCTCGCATCCGGATCATCGGGTCGCGACCAAGGCTTCCGCACGAACCGCCCTGCCGCCTGCTTTACCAGCGGCCCCTCCTGCGCCTCTTGCCCATAATCGTCCTCGATTGCCTCGAACGCCGCACAGATCTGGTCCCGCAGGCTCTCGAACCACGCCTGCGCCTCAGATTTCATCCCGGCATGTGGCGGCGCCTCGACGCCCTGCGCTACGTTTCCCGGCGCAATCTTCCCTTGCGGCATTTTCGTCCCATCCAATCTGCACTCCAAGCATAATAGCCTTCCCTGTGCGATTGCAGGGGGGAGGGCCCGCCTTTATGGTGCGCCGCACTGCTGGAGACGGTTCAGCGTTTTCAATCCCTGCACCCCGGTCGCAGGAACAAAGAGGTAGAGAATGGCCGACACAGCCAGCGCAACTCCATTCATCACACCAGGCGCGCCCGAAGCATCGAAGCGCGACTTCCTGAAGCTGTTGACCGGCAGCGCCGCCGCCATCGGGGTCGCCACCATCGCTTGGCCCTTCATCGACAGCATGAACCCGGCCACGGACGTCCTCGCCCTCGGCACCATCGATGTGGAACTCGCTCCCGTCCCGGAAGGCCAGGCCATTACCGTCGTCTGGCGCGGCAAGCCCATCTTCGTCCGCAACCGGACCGCTGACGAGATCAAGACCGCCGAGACCACCCCACTGCGCGACATGATCGACCCCGAGGCCGACAGCGCGCGCGTGAAATCCGGCCACGAGAAGTTCCTTGTCGTCATCGGCATCTGCACCCACCTCGGTTGCATTCCACTCGGCAATAAGGCCACCGACCCGCGCGGCGAATACGGCGGCTGGTTCTGCCCCTGCCACGGCAGCCAATACGACGTCTCCGGTCGCGTCCGCCATGGTCCGGCGCCTGCTAACCTGCCCGTCCCCCCTTATGCTTTCAGCACCGACACCAAGATAAAGATCGGCTGAGGAGAACAATTATGGCCGGCCTGCACAACAGCGAATTCAAGAACCCGGTGATCAACTGGATCGATACCCGGATGCCCGTCTTCACCATGATGCAGAAGGAATACGGGTCCTTCCCAACGCCGAAAAATTTCAACTATTTCTGGAACTTCGGCGCGCTCGCGATGATCAACCTGGTCATCATGATCGCCACCGGCGTCTTCCTGGCGATGAACTACGACCCCAACAAGCTGAACGCCTTCGAAAGCGTCCAGCGCATCATGCGCGACGTGAATTATGGCTGGCTGCTTCGCTATGTGCATGCCAACGGCGCATCGATGTTCTTCATCGTCGTCTACATCCACATTTTCCGCGCCCTCTACTACGGGTCATACAAGAAACCGCGTGAGCTGCTGTTCATGCTGGGCGTCACCATCCTTCTTCTGATGATGGCCACTGCGTTCATGGGCTACGTCCTGCCTTGGGGCCAGATGAGCTATTGGGGCGCGACTGTCATCACCAACCTGTTCTCCGCCATCCCGATCGTCGGCGATTACATCGTCACGCTGCTCTGGGGCGGCTTCAGCGTCGACAACCCCACCCTAAACCGCTTCTTCAGCCTGCATTACCTGCTGCCGTTCATGATCACCGGAGTGGTGTTCCTGCACATCGTGGCACTCCACATCACCGGCTCGAACAACCCGCTCGGCATCGACGTGAAGACGCCGCAAGACACGCTGCCCTTCCATCCGTACTACACCATGAAGGACAGCGTCGGGATCTGCGTCTATCTGCTCGTCTTCGCGGTCATCGTGTTCTTCGCCCCCACCTATCTCGGCGACGCAGCGAACTTCATCCCCGCAAACCCGCTCTCTACCCCGGCGCACATCGCACCTGAATGGTATTTCCTGCCGTTCTACGCGATCCTGCGATCGGTTCCGAACAAGCTCGGCGGCGTGGTGCTGATGTTCTCGTCGATCGCCGTCCTGTTCGTGCTGCCATGGCTCGACACCTCGCCTGTCCGTAGTTCCCGCTTCCGGCCGATCTACCGCCAGCTGATGTTCATCTTCGTCGCCGTCGTCGTCCTGCTCGGCGTTTGCGGCAACAAGCCGCCCGAGGGCATCTGGGTCGTCCTCGGTCGCGTGGCCACGGCCTACTACTTCCTGCACTTCCTTGTCCTGCTGCCGATCGTCGGAAAGCTCGAGAAGCCTCTGCCCCTGCCGGAAAGCATCTCCAGGCCCGTCGTCAAACGCCCGATCGGGTCACACGGCGGCGGCGGCGGACCCTTGCCCCAAGGTGCAGCCGCCAAGCCCATGGAGAAGCCGTGATGCGTATGTTCAACGCCGCATTGCTCGCGGGGGCGTTCGTCGCCCTCGCCGGCATCCCGGCGCACGCCGCCACCGAAGCGTCCGAGCCGCCGCACGTTAAATGGAGCTTCGACGGCCCTTTCGGCACCTATGACCGGGCTTCCGTGCAGCGCGGCTTCCAGGTCTATAACGAGGTCTGTTCGAACTGCCATTCGATGAACCTCCTCTCCTATCGCAACCTGTCCGGAATCGGGCTCAGCGAGGAGCAGATCAAGGCCATCGCCGCCACCAAGCAGATCGGCGGTGACACCGACGATGCCGGCCAGCCCATTGAGCGCGCCGGTCTCCCGTCGGACAAGTTCAAGCACCCGTTTCCGAACGACAAGGCAGCCCGCGCCGCCAATGGTGGCGCACTTCCGCCTGACCAGTCGCTCATCGTCAACGCACGCGAGGGCGGGCCCGACTATATCCACGCCCTACTCAACGGCTACTCCGAACCCCCCCCGGACGTGAAGCCGGCAGCCGGTCAGTACTACAACAAGTACTTCCCCGGCCACCTGCTCGCCATGCCGCAGCCGTTGAACGACGGCCAGGTCACCTATGCCGACGGCACCAAATCCTCCATCGACCAGATGTCTCTCGACGTCACCAGCTTCCTCACTTGGGCAGCCAACCCCGAGGCCGAAGCCCGCAAGCGCATGGGCGTCAAGATCGTGCTGATCCTGACCCTCATGACCGGCCTCACCTACGCCGTGAAGAAGCAGATCTGGAAAGACGTCCACTAGTCCCCCTTCTCCCTCTCTCTTCGGGAGAGGGCCGGGGCGAGGGTTCTCTTCAGCGGACCAGACGATCCCGATAGGAAGCCGATGCTCACCGACCTCATCACCCCCGTCATCGGCATCATCGGCGGCTCCGGTGTCTACGACGTCACCGGCCTCGCCAACCCGGAATGGCGCCGCGTTGAAACGCCCTGGGGCGAACCCTCCGACGAGTTGCTGTTCGGCACGCTCGACGGCGTTCAGTGCGTCTTCCTCCCCCGCCACGGCCGCAGCCACAAGCTCAGCCCCAGCCACCTCAACTACCGCGCCAACATCGACGCCATGAAACGCGCCGGGGTCACCGAGATCATTTCCCTCTCCGCCGTCGGCAGCCTCAAGGAACACCTTCCTCCAGGCCACTTCGTGATCGTCGATCAATACATCGACCGCAGCTTCGCCCGCGAGAAGTCCTTCTTCGGCGATGGCTGCGTTGCCCACGTCTCCATGGCCGACCCCACCTGCCCCCGTCTCGGCGACGCCCTCCACACCGCTGCCGAGCGCCTCGGCCTCCCGGTCCAGCGCGGCGGCACCTACCTCGTCATGGAAGGCCCGCAATTCTCCACTCGCGCCGAGAGCCAGCTCTACCGCTCCTGGGGCTGCGACGTCATCGGCATGACCAACATGCCCGAGGCCAAGCTCGCCCGCGAGGCCGAGCTTTGCTACGCCTCTGTCGCCATGGTCACCGACTACGACTGCTGGCACACCGAACACGAGGCCGTCACCGTCGACGCCGTCGTCAAGGTCATGACCGGCAACGCAGACAACGCCCGCGCCCTCGTCAAAGCCGTCATCCCCACCCTCGCCCAGCCCCGTGGCCCATGCCCGGCCGGCTGCGACCGCGCGCTGCAATTCGCCATGAGCACCGCCCCCGAACATCGCGAACCCGCCCTCATGGCAAAGCTCGATGCCGTAGCCCGCCGGGTCCTCGCCTGACGGCGTAGTCCGAGACTTAGCCTTGCGCCGCCAGCCCAAACATCAACACAATACGCCGATGCGCACGACCCGAGCACGGCAGCGGCGGACGGTATGAACAGGCACGAGATCAGTCGTGCCAGCGTCAACGGCCCGGACGGCGTTTTCGTCGCCCTGGACCTGGGAACCAACAACTGCCGCATGCTCGCAGCAGCCCCAACCCGCGCCGGCTTCCGCGTCATCGACAGCTTCAGCCGCATCGTCCGCCTGGGCGAGGGCCTCCAGGCAACGGGCCATCTCGACGACCACGCCATGGACCGCACCATCGAAGCTCTCCACGCGGTCGCGACCCGGCTCACCCGTCGCCCCATCCGCGCCCTGCGCGCCGTCGCCACTGAAGCCTGTCGCCGCGCCGTCAACGGTCCTGCCTTCCTCGAACGCGTCCACGCCGAAACCGGCCTCCGCTTCACGACCATCTCACCCCGCGTCGAAGCCCTGCTCGCCCTCGAAAGCTGCGCCCCGCTCTTCTCCCCAAGCGCGCGCCGCGCCCTCCTCTTCGATATCGGCGGCGGCTCTACCGAGCTGGCCTGGGTCCGCCTCGACACCCCCAATCGCCGCCCGGACCTCATCGGCTACGCCACCCTTCCCGCAGGAGTCGTCACCCTCGCCGAGCGCCACGCCGCCACCAGCTTCGACGCAGTCGGCTTCGAGGCCATGGTCGCCGAAGTCCGCGACCCTCTCGCCGCCTTCGAACGAACCCATCGCATCGCCCGTGAGGTCCAGCAGGGCGGTGTGCAGCTCCTCGGCACCAGCGGCACCGTCACTACCCTGGCCGGCGTCGCCCTCAATCTCGCCCGCTACCGACGCCCTCTCATCGACGGCACTACCCTCACCGCCGCCGCCAGCGATGCCGCCCTCACCCTGCTCCGCGGCCTCGGACGGGAGGGCCTTCGCGCCCATCCCTGCGTCGGCCCCGAGCGGGCTGATTTCGTTCTCCCCGGCTGCGCTGTCTACCAGGCAATCCGCGACACATGGCCGATGGCCGAAGTCACCGTGGCGGACAGAGGCCTCCGCGAGGGTATGCTCATGCAAATGATGCACGCCCCAACCTCATCCCGGCCCGCGCCCGCGCCCCAACTGGCCTGACCCCATGCCATCCAAAACCCCACCGGGCACGTCCCGCGGCCTGCGCGTGACACTGAAGAAATCCCTCGGCCGCACCACCGGTCAGCAGAAATGGCTCCAGCGGCAACTCAACGACCCCTACGTCCGCGCTGCCCAGGAACAAGGCTGGCGCTCCCGCGCCGCCTTCAAGCTCTTGGAACTCGACGAAAGATTTCACCTCCTCAAGCCCGGCGTCCGCGTCGTCGACCTCGGTGCCGCACCCGGCGGTTGGACCCAGGTGGCTGTGAAGAAAGGTGCGGCAAAGGTCGTCGGCATCGACCTCCTCGCCATCGAGCCCATCACCGGCGCCTCCCTCATCCAGGGCGACTTCACCGACGACTCCATGGAAGCCCGCCTCAAGCACGTCCTCGACGGTCGCGCCGACCTCGTCCTATCGGATATGGCGCCCAACACCACCGGCCACACCATGACCGACCACATCCGCATCATGGGCCTCGCCGACCTGGCGCTCCACTTCGCCATGGAAATGCTCGAACCCGGTGGTGCCTTCGTCGCGAAAGTCTTCCAGGGCGGCTCCGAGAAGCAGATGCTCGACCAGCTCAAGCGCCACTTCACCACCGTCAAGCACGCCAAACCCCCGGCCAGCCGCAAGGAATCCAGCGAGCTCTACGTCGTCGCCCTGGGCTTCCGCCCTCCCTCCTAACGCCCGATCCCCGCCGCCAGCCCCGTCCCCGAGACCCACGCAGACTCCACCCGCGGACCCAGCAACCAATCCCCGCACACCCCAAGCCCAAGCCCCGCGTCCCACAGCGCCCCGGTTCCATCCTTCCCCGACTTCGCATACCGCCACCGATGCGCCGTGGCCGACAGAATGCCCGGCAAACCCCCCACTCGCGCCCCGAACGCCGCCATCACCTGCGGCACGATCGCGTCAGACGCCTCCTCCAAATGCTCGCGCGACCACTCCGCCCCCATCTGGATCACCCACGCCTCGGGTCCCCCGCGACCGGGCTTGGCCGAATTCCGCGCCGCCCAGCCGATCGCTCCGGCCTCCCGCAAAACGTCCTCCGCCCCCACGCGCCCGTCGAACGCAGCCATCACCGTCCAGCAGGGCAGCGCGTGGCACGCCGCCGCCCGTGCCGCCCACTCTGCGCGCCAGGGCGCCAGCAGAGGCCCCGCCTGCTCCGCCGGGATCGCCATAACGACCGCATCGAATGGCCCGACGGCCAACCCTGCACCCGTCAACCGCCAACCACCGTCCTCATGCGCCAGGGCATCCACCGCCGCGCTCCATTGCACATCCAGTCCCGCCGCCAACGCCTTCACCGGCGCGTTCATCCCCGGAACCCCTACCCAGGCGTCGGCCCCTGCCGCGGGCCAGCGCGCGACCAGCCCCGCCGCCGCCCAGACCTCCACCTGGATCCGGAACCCGTCATCCCGCACCGTAAAATACTGCGCCCCATGGTCGAACGCCGCCTCTCCGGTTGTCGTCATCACGCGCCGGGTCGCCATCCGCCCCCCCGCTCCACGCCCCTTGTCGAACAACGCAACCGTGTGATGCCGCGCCAGCAGCGTCCCGCACGCCAGCCCCGCCATACCCGCCCCAACGATCCCGATCCGCATGCCCGACTCCGTCCAACCCACCCCTTATACCCCAGAGGCGGGCGGCGTCCCCGCCCCCCCCAGCCATGCCCCCCGCCACAGGCACACCGGGCGCCTCGAACATCTCCATCCGATCCCCGATCAGCACCTGCGCCGCCTGCTCGTACGCCTCCGTCCCGTTGGATATCATCGGCACAGCCCCGGTCCACCACCGCGAAGATCGGCGCCACCGCCGCCGCCGCCAGCACCAAGCGCTGGGCGGCAACAAGACCTCGATCAAGGCCAATGCCGAGACTCGGTCCGACAACAACGCGCTCCTGCTTTCCAACAAGTCCGCACTCACCTTCGCCGCCGCACTCCTCATGCGGCTGATCGTCAAGGAATCCGCGCTGACCCGGCAGCAGGTCGCCGACATCAACATCGCAGCCGTATTCATCACCATTCTCGTCCGCGTCGTCATCGCCCCATGTGCGACCGCATAGGCCCGTGATGCATTGGCGCCACTGGGGCGTCCTTCGTCATCACGCAACATCTAACCAGCGTCATGTTCACGCCAAACGTGGGCGGCACCGCCAACTCTACCGTCGGCGATTGGGGCAAAGCAGGCGGCGGCGTCACCTAATCCACAATGCCGTCCATCGTCGCCGGTCTGCTCGGCTTCGGCGTCGAACAAACCCTGGGCTGGCGCATCGCCCTGTTCGTCCGTGTCCTGGTCATGCTGGTGATGGCGTACTCCTACGCCCGCTGCACGCACGACCCGCCCCAGAGCAACGTCGCCGACATCCGCGCTGCCGGGTCCGAGCCGGAGGGCAAGGCCATCACCTATGGCGGCTGCTTCTGCGTCGAGATCTTCGTCCACAACATCGCCGCCAGCTACTACGTCGACCAGTTCGGCCTGACGATCACCTCCGCCGGCCTCGCTGCCGGCACATCCGGCCTGATCGCGTTGTTCGGCTTGGCCATGGGCGGCATCTTCAGCGACCGCATCGCTGCCAAAAAGGCCTCGATGGTCGCACCTCGCTGCTGTTCATGCTGATGCTGTTCGAGGGCGCCGGCCTCGTCCTCTTCAACCAGGCGCCTCCCGTCGGCCTCGCCATCGGGGCCATGGTTCGGCCTGTTCACCCTTATGGCTTGTGGCGCCACCTACGCCCTCATGCCCTTCGTTGATCCCAAGGCCCTCGGTGGCGTCGCAGGGATCATTGGGGCCGGCGGCAACCGCGGCGCAATGCTCGCCGGGATCCTCAAACGCCAGGTCGCGTCCCAGCAGACCTGTCTCCTGGGGCTCGGCATGTGCATCATGACAATGGCCCTCTGCTCCCTCGTCATCCGCTTCTCCGAGGAACACAAGTCCAACAAGCAGCGCCCCTATGCCGAAGCGCTCATCCAACAACGCCACACCGCTATGACCGCAGTCACCGCCTAGTGCCGCCCATTCCCCCTCCCGCTTGCGGAAGAGGGCCAGGGTGAGGGTCCGAACGCCAGCGCAACCCAGCCAACCCGTCATCATGCTGCGCTTGCGTCCTCGTCCCCCGACGCTTACATCAACCTGCCAAGGCAGGGAGCCCGGCGAGCGTCGCGCGTATCGAGCGCGCCACAAAAGGCCCCGCATGAAAGGTTCCCACCATGGCACCCGACACCAACCCGATGCCACAAGAAACCCGCACCGGCCTCCGACCCGGCGACAGGGTGCAGGAAGCCCTGGCCTTCGACGACGTACTGGTCGTCCCCAACTACAGCCAGGTCCTCCCCAGTTCCGTCAGCACGAAGACCCGGCTGACCCGAACCATCGACCTCCACATCCCCCTGGTCTCGTCGGCAATGGACACCGTCACTGAAACCGCCATGGCCATCGCCATGGCCCAGCTCGGCGGCATCGGCGTCATCCACAAGAACCTCGACATCACCGAGCAGGCAGCCCAGGTCCGCCGCGTCAAGAAATACGAATCCGGCATGGTCGTGAACCCGCTGACCATCAACCCCGATCAGACCCTCGCCGAAGCCCGCGCCCTGATGAACCAGCACAACATCAGCGGCTTTCCTGTCGTGGAGAAGGATACAGGCCGCCTCGTCGGCATCCTGACGAACCGTGACGTCCGCTTCGCAACCGACCCCAATACCCGCGTCTACGAGCTGATGACGCGCGAAAACCTCATAACCGTCACCGCCGACGTCAACCGCGACGAGGCCCGCCGCCTGCTTCACCGCCACCGCATCGAGAAACTGCTGGTCGTCGACGAAGCCTACCGCTGCGTCGGCCTCATCACGGTGAAGGACATGGATAAGGCCCAGGCCCATCCCCTCGCCAACAAGGACGAGTATGGCCGTCTCCGCGTCGCCGCTGCCACCGGCGTCGGCGAAGACGGTTTCCTCCGTGCCGAAGCGCTGGTAGCTGCAGAAGCCGACGTCATCGTCATCGACACCGCCCACGGCCACTCGGCCGGCGTCCTGGCCAGCGTCACGCGCATTAAACGCCTGTCCAACGCCGTGCAGATCATCGCCGGCAACGTCGCCACGCCCGAAGGCGCCCGTGCCCTCATCGACGCCGGCGCCGACGCGGTCAAGATCGGCATCGGCCCAGGCTCCATCTGCACCACCCGTGTCGTCGCCGGAGTCGGCGTCCCCCAGTTCACCGCCATTCTCGAAACCGCCGCCGCCTGCCGCGAGCAGGGCGTTCCCGCCATCGCCGACGGCGGAATCCGCACGTCCGGCGACATGGTCAAGGCCATCGGCGCCGGCGCCGACTGCGTCATGATCGGCAGCCTCCTGGCCGGCACCGACGAAGCACCGGGAGAGGTCTTCCTCTACCAGGGTCGCAGCTACAAATCGTATCGTGGCATGGGCAGCATCGGCGCCATGGCCCGCGGGTCGGCCGACCGCTACTTCCAGCAGGAAATCAAGGACACCCTGAAGCTGGTCCCCGAGGGCATCGA
This sequence comes from Rhodospirillales bacterium, assembly GCA_043748985.1. Taxonomy (GTDB): domain Bacteria; phylum Pseudomonadota; class Alphaproteobacteria; order Acetobacterales; family Acetobacteraceae; genus JBBROS01. The sequence continues at coordinate 28,059 of JAYVEG010000301.1, read as the reverse complement.
GGGTCGCGTCGGCTACAAGGGACCCGTCGGCGCCGTCATCCACCAACTGGTTGGCGGCCTACGCGCCGGCATGGGCTACACCGGTAGTGCCGACATCGAAGACCTGCAGCGCAACGCCCGGTTCCGCCGCATCACCGGCGCAGGCCTCCGCGAGTCCCATGTCCACGACGTCGCTATCACTCGCGAAGCCCCGAATTACCGCCAGGACGTCTGAACGCCCCGCTCACAACGACAGCCACCGGCGTAAAGGCGGGTGAAACCAGCCGCCCTTACGCCGCCGCCCTGTCCGTGTCAGTCCTCGGGTTCTTCGATCTCCGGTTCGGCCGCCGCACCAGTCTTCGTGATGGACTTCAAATACTCGGCCAGCTTCTGAGCGGCGGTCGGCTTGTCGGTCTTGTCGAGTGCCGCAAGCTCCGCTGCCAACCGGTCCATCGCGGCTTCGTAGATCTGCCGCTCGGAAAAGCTCTGGTCCGGCTGCCCGGCGTTGCGGTGCAGGTCCCGGACAACCTCGGCAATCGCCATGGGATCGCCGCTATTGATCTTCGCGTCGTACTCCTGGGCACGGCGCGACCACATGGTCCGCTTGATCCGCGCGCGACCCTTCAGCAGCGCAAGCGCCTCGTCGAACGTCTTGCGCGTCGCCAGCTTCCGCAACCCGGCCGTCCGCGCCTTCGAAACCGGGACCCGCAGGGTCATGCGGTTCTCTTCGAATGTGATATGGATCAGTTCGAGCTTGTGCCCTGCAATCTCTTCGGTCGCGATCCGCTCGACCTTACCGACGCCATGGGTTGGATAGACGACATAGTCGCCCTCGACGAAGTTCTCCTTGGCGGCCATTGCGCGCGGCGCGATCTGCGGACGGCCGTGCATGCCGGGCATATGGCCGGGCATCTTGGTTTGCTGCCGCATGTTCGGGTCGTAGGCGGGCGGTTGAACCTTCGCGGGAACTTCGGCGATCTGGACCGGAGGCGCGGTCACGGGCGTGGGTGCCTTGATGGGGGCGGGCTTGGCGGCGGTCTTGCTCGGCACGGTGGCGATTGCTCCTGGCCCGCGTGGCAACGGGCGGCTCGTCTGAAAGGTCGGGGGCGCGACTGCAGCCGAATCTTCGGCCGCTCACGAAAAATGACCCGTCGTGAGCTAAAGCAATAACAGCTTTTTGCCGAAAAGTCACACCCGGAGAGTAATCATCCCCCGTAGCAAATGCCTCAGCCCGGCGCGGGATCGAACAAAGCCTCCTTGCCAGGCTTGTCCTTCCACTCGTCGGCGTCCGCAGGCGCCGTACCCTTGCGAACGATGTTCGGCCACGTCGTCGAAAACGAACGGTTACGCTCCGCCCAGGCGGCCGCCTTGTCGTCGCTGTCGGGAACGATCGCCTCCGCAGGGCACTCCGGCTCGCATACGCCACAGTCGATGCACTCGTCCGGATGGATCACCAGCATGTTGGCGCCTACGTAGAAGCAATCGACGGGACACACCTCCACGCAATCCATGTATTTGCACTTGATGCAGCTTTCGGTGACCACATAGGTCATCGCATACTCCTAATCGGCCGGACGGCCTCGGATATGCGGTCGAAATTCAGGAAGCGCAAGGCGCAGGAACAGCCACCAGCTCATACAAACTGCGGGCCTCGGGCGCCGGGCCACGGCGCGTGGCGAGGGTGACAACCCGCACGACGACAACCTCGTTGCGAAGTGGGATGGTGAGCACGTCGCCGGGCCGCAGCCGGGCATGCGGCTTGTCCGTGGGCTGCCGGTTCAGGCGGACGAAACCACCCTGCACAAGGCGCGCGCAATCGGCTCGCGCCTTCATGAACCGCGCACACCAAAGCCATTTGTCCAGACGCTGCCAGTCACGGTCTTCCTGCATCTACCGGCGGAGCGCCGCCAGCACGGCGAAAGGGTTGTCCGGCCGGACCGGTGGCGCCGGACGCACCGCAACCATCCGCGGGCGCCGGCGCGGTAACAGCATCGGCGGCGCCGGCGGCCCATAATAGTCGGCACCAAGCAACTCGGGCGGGGCCAGGCGCACCCCAAGCCCATGCAGCACCGCCGATAGGCTGGCGGCCGGTATCGCCAGCCGCGACGCGAGGTCCGGCGGCAGCACGGCCCGTTCGCGCCTTGTGGCATAAGCCAGTTCGGCCATGATGCGTTCCGCGATATCGAGGCGTATGAGCACCGGTCCGGCCAGCACCCAACCCATCGCATTCGCAAAACCCGGCGGCCAATCGGGCGGCGGCGGGCACGATACCAGGCCAGGCGCCGGCAATGACGGCGTCGGCACCGCGCGTCGCAGCGCCCACAGCGCCGCCCGCATGGCCGACGCACGCGGCTTCAGCGCCGGAGGAATGAACAGCGCGAAGCGTCCGGCCCGGATGCCCGCCGCCTTCAACGGGCCCCGCAAACCGGGCTCGATGTCGTCTTCCGTTGCACCAGAAACCACACCCCCCGCCTCCGTCACGCGATGCATGGGCCCGCGCAACGCCGGGTCGTCCGCGGTGGCCGCCTCGGCCGCGAACAGCGGGGCCAAATCGGCTGCGATCCCCGTGCGCACGAAGCGATCGAGCCGCAGTCGCAGCCGCTCGCGGTCGGGGCCATCCAGGTATTCGCTGTCCAGCACGTCGATCTGTGGCTGCAGGAACGCCGGTCCCGGCCGCAGGCGAGCGATGACCGCACCCTGGAATGTCAGGCGGTGGTCGCCGCGCCATTCGAACGCGTCGTCGGCAGCGGCCTCCAGCGCACGCACCCGGCCGGGCATCCATGCGTGCAGCGCGCGCCGGGCTGCCCGCAACACCATCCGCTTTTCCGGACCCTCCGCCCCCGGGTCCGGCACGAACTGAAAACCCTCAACGTGCCCGACCGGATGACCCTCCACCACCACCTCGTTGCGCGCTGTCACGGCGGACAGCAACTCCTCTCCGTCGCGTTCATCCAACCGGCGCATCAGGTGGGCCGCCCGGCGGTCGACGAAGCGGGCGGTCAACCGCTCGTGCAACGCGTCCGACAGCAGGTCCTCCACCGCGCGGGTCTGCGCCTGCCATGCGAACGCATCGGACACCCAGTCGGTGCGGGCGGCGATATAGGACCAGACGCGCACACCCGACAGTCGCTGCATCAGCGTGTCGATATCGCCCTCCGTCCGTGCGAGCCCCGCAATCCCGGTCTCCAGCCATTCGGTCGGCACCCGGCCGTCGCGCGCCAGGTGGGTGAAAACCCGAGCGCACAGCCGCGTATGGGTGTCGTCGGCCAGCTTGCGGAAATCCGGGATGCCGCACGTTTCCCACAACAGCCGCACCCGGCGGCGACCCCGCGCGAGATCCCGGATCTCCACCTCGCGCGACAGCGCCTCGAGCGTCTCGAGGTCGGTGGCGTCGGGCCCGCGCACCAGGCCCGGATGCCGCGGTGGCATCTCCAGGCTCGCGCGCAGCGTATCGACGCTATCGAGATCGAGCTCGGCGTTACGCCAATATAGCTGTTCGAGCGGCTCGAAGCTGTGCCCCTCCACGGCGCGGACCAGGTCATCCTCCAACGGCGGGCAGGTGCCCGTCGTCCCGAAGGTGCCGTCCCGCATGCCGCGCCCCGCACGCCCGGCGATCTGCGCGATCTCGGACGCCGTCAGCCGGCGGGGACGGCGTCCATCGAACTTGGCCAGATTGGCAAAGGCAACATGATCCACATCCATGTTGAGCCCCATGCCGATGGCGTCGGTCGCGACAAGGAAATCGACCTCCTTGTCCTGATAAAGCTTGACCTGCGCATTGCGCGTGCGGGGGCTCAGCCGCCCCATCACCACAGCACATCCGCCGCGACGACGCCGGATCAACTCCGCGATGGCATAGACTTCCGCCGCGCTGAACGCGACCACGGCACTGCGTGGCGGCAGACGCACCAGCTTGGCCGGCCCGGCATAGGTTAGCTGCGACAGCCGCGGCCGGGTTTCCACCTCGGCCTTCGGTATGAGTCTCTGCAGCAGGGGACGAATCGTCTCGGCGCCCAGGAACATGGTTTCCACCAGCCCGCGTGCATGCAGCAGCCGTTCCGTGAACACATGACCGCGATCGGGGTCGGCGCAAAGCTGGATCTCGTCGACGGCCACGAACTCCGCCGGGTAGTCCAGCGGCATCGCCTCCACAGTACAGGAAAACCAGCGCGCATTCGCCGGTACGATCTTTTCTTCCCCGGTGATCAGCGCAACGTTGCGCACACCCTTCTTGGCAACCATCCGGTCGTAATTTTCACGCGCCAACAGGCGCAGCGGGAAGCCGATAATACCCGACGAATGCGCAAGCATCCGCTCGATCGCAAGGTGGGTCTTGCCGGTATTCGTTGGCCCGAGCACCGCCTTGACCCGGGTAGGGAAGCCCAGCATGCTGTTATGCTTGGTCCGGATCGGCGGGAATGCAAGCCACAAGCTCCACGATGCCGTTTGGGTCCCACGAAGATCATGGTGGCCCGCATGGGTTTTCGCTTTCCTAACCGAAGCATCGCGGGCACACTTGCATCGGTAATGTTCCGTAGATGATCAGATTTTCAGAACCCCCTTGTTCGACCGCGCTCTAAGCTGCCTCGCCGAAAGCGGCGTCGGCGCCCGACCGGTCCATGCCTGGCGTCTTGATGGGTTGGAGGCCGGGTTGGCGGCCCTCGAACCCGCACAATCCGCGTTCCTGCGCGCTGCCGGGTTCACCGCCGCCGCCGGCCAACTGATGCTGATACCCGGCGAAAACGGACTTGCAGGCGCTGCACTCGGACTGGGCACGGACAACTCGCCCTATGGCCATGCCGACCTGCCAAGCGCCCTCCCCGGCGGATCGGTATGGACGCTCCTGCCCGGCGATTTCCGGATGGACGACGCCCTGCTGGCCTGGTGCCTTGGCGCCTACCAGTTCACCCCCCTGAAAAAGCCCGGCCGCGCGCCTGCCCTTCTGGCGCTCGAAACGCCGCGCGACCCGCGTCACACGACTGCTTTGGCGACCGCGCGCGCAACGTGGCTGGCGCGTGACCTCATCAACATGCCGGCCAACCTGCTGGGTCCGGCGGAGCTGGCGGCGGCGGTTGTAACGCTGGGCGCCCGGTTCGGCGCAACCGTCAGGCAGATCGAAGGCGTGGAGCTGGAAGCGCACTATCCAACGATCGCAGCCGTCGGCGCCGGCTCGGACCGAGCTCCGGTGGTGGCGATTCTGGAATGGTCCGGAAGTGCGGCGACGGATACGGCGCCGTTGCTCTCCCTGTGCGGCAAGGGAGTTGTCTTCGATTCCGGTGGGTACGATCTGAAACCAAGTGCCTCCATGCTTCGTATGAAGAAGGACATGGGTGGCGCGGCCTTGATGCTAGCGCTGGCGTCCGTGGTGATGGCGGCAGATCTGCCGTTGCGGTTGGAGGTTAGGATCGGCTGCGTGGAGAACATGGTTTCGGGCCGGGCGATGCGGCCATTGGACGTCGTGCGGACCCGCAAAGGCTTGACTGTCGAAATCGGCAACACCGACGCCGAGGGGCGTTTGGTGCTGTGCGACCTGCTTGCCGAGGCATGCGAGTCAAAACCGGACTTGCTTGTGGATGCCGCGACCCTGACCGGAGCGGCCCGGGTGGCGCTGGGCCCTGATCTTCCTGCCCTGTTCTGTAACAATGACGATGTGGCGCGGCTCGTGTTGGAGGCTGGCGTCGCGTGCCATGACCCGCTCTGGCGACTACCTCTTCACGCCGGGTATGAGGATTATCTCGCGAGCACGGTTGCAGACTTAAATAACGTTTCGGAAAAACCTCTCGCCGGGGCAATCGTCGCAGGGTTGTTCCTTCAACGTTTTGTGACACCGGAAATACCGTGGGTGCATCTTGATACTTACGCATGGAACGATCAAACACGACCTGGTCGGCCGTCTGGTGGCGAATCGATGGGTCTTCGTGCCATGATCAGTATGATCCAGAGATTAAAACCTTTTAATCATGGGCCGATAGTTAGTTAACGTAAACGTTAATCGTGAAATGCGGGGCTGCAATGTTCCGCAGCCTCTGGCACCTTCTTCTGTGATGACCAATTCTGGTCATGCAATCGGAACCTCGCCGATGCCGGCGAATAACAGCTCACTTCCTGAAAGGATTAGACATGGCCACCTCAGCAGCCACTGACCAAATGGTCGGCATCCTCCGTGACACGATCGTCTCGCTCGTTCGTCGTGACGGACCCGATCTGTCCGCCCGCCAACTGGGCGTCTTCCTCACCTGCTATCTTCAGGATGGCGCACATACCGTCCGCGGTCTTGCGGCCGATCTGAACGTCTCGAAGCCGGCAATCACTCGCGCTCTCGATCGCCTCGGCGAACTCGATCTGGCCCGTCGCAAGGTCGATCCGATGGATCGTCGCAGCGTGCTCGTCCAGCGCACCCTCAAGGGCCAGGCCTTCCTGCGCGACCTCCGCTCGATCATGTCGGAAGCTGGCGTCGCCGCAAAGAAGACCCCGGCCGTCGCCATCAACGTAGTGGAGCAGACCACACGGCGCGCTGCCAGGGTCTGACCGCTTCAGCCACCTTTTACCCCACCGGCCGTAAGGCCGGCGACGATCTCACGCTGCATCAATAGCGTGAGCAGCAAAACCGGCAACGTGACAATCAGGGCGGCCGCGGCAAGCGGCCCCCAGCTAACCTGCTCGAACGTTAGCACGTTGTAGACCGCGACCGGGAGGGTACGCGTCTCACGACCAGCCAGCACGATGCCGAAGATGAAATTGTTCCAACTGAAGATGAACGACAGGATCAGCGCGACCGTAATGCCCGGCCGAGCCAGCGGCAACGCGACATGCCGGAACGCCTGCCAGATCGTGGCCCCGTCCACCAAGGCAGCCTCCTCCAGCTCGGCCGGCAGCCCCTCGAAGAAGCCGATCATGATCCACACCACGATCGGCACGGTGATCACCAGATGAGTGATGATGATCGGCGTCAGCGTCCCCGTAAGCTCCAGCCACTGGAATAGCAGGAATAACGGGATTAGATACGACAACCCCGGCGTAATGCGGGCGATCAGGATCAGCATGGCCGCCCGGGTCGCACGGGCCTTCGCGATCCCGTAGCCCGCCGGCACACCGATCAGCAGCGCCAGGCCCGTGGCACTGAACGACACGATCACCGAGTTCAGCATGTAGTTGAGGAAATCGTTTTTCTCGAACACATCGCGGAAGTTCGCCAGCGTCGGCGGCCACGGGATGAACACAGGTGGAAAGGCGGTATTGTCGACTTCGTTCTTCAAACTCAGCGACAGCATCCACAGGAATACCATCAGTGCCGGCGAGATCAGCACCAGCACGCTGGCATAGAGCCCGACACGCCCCAGCAGCTTGCGCCGCCGCAGGCTGGCAACCCCGCGCATCCGGGCCCTCATACCAGCCGGCCCTTCTGTCGGAAATGCAGCATCAGCAACGTCACCAGCATGATGATGACGAAGAACACCACCACGATCGCCGACGCATACCCCATGTCGTAGAAATTGAATGCCTCAAGATACAACAGGATGTTGACCGTCTCGCTGGACGTGCCGGGTCCGCCGTTGCTGATGACGAAGATGGTGTCGAACGCCTTCAGCGCGTCCACCCCGCGGATGACCGCAGCCACCATGACGAACGGCCATACCAGCGGCAACGTCACATGCCAGAACACCTGCAACGGGTTCGCACCATCAAGCTCGGCCGCCTCATACGGGTCGTTGGGCAGGCTCGCGAGCCCACCCAGCACGATAAGCATGACCAGCGGCGTCCATTGCCACGTCTCGACCATCACCAGGGTTGGAATGACGGTCGAGCCCTCGTAAACCCATGCCGAAGCGGGCAGCCCGACGGAGGTCAACAGATAGTTCAGCACGCCCAGCTGGGGATGGAACATCATCGTCCAGATCAGCGCGATGGCGACGGGGGTCGCCATCATGGGCATGATGAATATGGTCCGCGCGATGCCGCGGCCGGGAAAATGTCGATGGAAGCAGACCGCAGCGGCGACGCCCAGAATCAGCGGGAAGATGACGGAAAGCGCGGTAAAATAGAGCGTCCGGAGAACGGCCATGCCGAACCGTTCGTCGCCCATCATGCGAACGTAGTTCTGCAACCCGACGAAGGTGCGCTCGCCACCGATATGGAAATCGTGCACCGACATGAACAGGGTGAAGACCCAGGGGAACAGGATGACGGCAAACACGACCAAACCGGCCGGCACGATGAACGGCCAGTATTGTCGGGCGTAGTTGCGTTTGCGCCGGGCGTCGTTGCGGCTGCGCAGAGCCGGGCCCCCAGCCGCGTCCGCTCGGCTCGCGGCTGCAGGCAGCATCGCGTCCATGGTTCCCTCCGTATTCTTGAGGTCAACCTAGCGCGGGTCGGACACGAAAGGGAATGTGAGTGATCGCCAGCGCCTATCTCGCGCCCGAAGGCTTGGAATCCAGCGTCGAAGGATGGCTCGCCCGGCGCGGCGTCGGGCTCGATTGGCATGGCCGGCTGGGCCTTTCATCCGAGGCACCGCTGGACTGCCCCTGGGCGCAGGACATTTGGACAGCGCCGGTCGAGCACGCGGCCCCCTCGGTGAAGGCAGCCGCCGACGCCCTGCGCGGCATCCAGCGCAATTGGAGCGCCTATGCCGCCGGGCAGCATCGGCGCATGGCGTTGATCGAGGCCCGCCTGCCGCCGGTAAAGGCCGCCCCTTTGCTGTTCCCGGCCCCTGCCCCCACGGCGCATCTCGGAGCATGGACGCTGCTGGACCCTGGCCGCCTGCTCGCCAGCCCGACCAAATCCAGCGCCTTCCCGAACGGAGAATGTCGCTTCATCGAGGACCGCGTCGGCCCGCCCAGCCGCGCCTACCTGAAATTATGGGAAGCGCTGACGCTCGCCGGCTGCACACCCGGTCCCGGCGACGCATGCATGGACCTGGGCGCCTCGCCCGGCGGATGGACCTGGGTGCTCGCCAGCCTCGGTGCCGCGGTCGTGGCGATCGACAAGGCCCCACTGGACCCAGGGATCGCGGCCATGCGAGGGGTCACGCAGTCCATCGAAAGCGCTTTCGCGCTCGAACCCCGAACGGTCGACTGGCTGGTGTGCGACGTAATCGCCTATCCCGCCCGAACCCTGGCCCTGCTGGAGCGCTGGCTGCCCTTCGCCCGCAACGTGGTCTGCACCGTGAAATTCCAGGGCGACACCGACCATGACACCGCCGACCGCATCGCCGCCCTGCCCGGCGTCCGCCTGGTGCACCTGTTCCACAACAAGCACGAGCTGACCGTCATCAGTGCGGCAACAGCGTGAGGTCGGTCGGCGCGCCGATCGTAGGGAACAGCACGCCATTGGCGGCCGGTGCCGGCGCCACGACAAAGGCGAACGTGCTGGAACCCGTGCTGCCGATCTTCGCTGCCGCACTGGCATAATGCTGGCCGGCGACGTCCAACGCATCGACATACAGCGACCGCCCCGACCCGGCACCGCCGTTCAGCAATGTCACGGACGCAGCGTGCGCCCCGGGTGCTAGGTCCAGCAGGAAGTTCATCCCCATCGTCTGCCCGGCCGCGTGCGACGCGGTGATGGTCTGGATCCCACCCTGCACCTTCCCGTCGATGCTGATGAGCGCGAGCGCATCGCCGTGCAACGCCGTCTCCGACAGGTTGACGGTGATCGCTGTCGACCGGGTGCTCGGCGCAGTCAGAAGCTGCAGCGAACCGTTGGCGGTCAGCGCCCCGCTCTGCTGCGTGTCCTGGCCATTGAAGCTCATGCCATCGATGAACAGCGCCCGGCTGCCGGTGCTGTTGCCCAGGTCGTTGACGAACTTCACGGCCACGACGTGTGGACCAGGGGCATAGGCGCCAGCGATGATCACCGTCTGCGATTGCCCGGCGGCGTGCAGCGCGGTCGCCGTCATCGTGCCACCGACGCCGACGCCATCGACCAGCACGTTGAACTGCGCATCCCCGTGCCACGCGGTCTCCGATACGCGCAGCACAAGCCGCCCGTTCTGCGCCAGCGCGCTGACCTGAGGCGTCACGACGGCCGTGTCCGAGGCGGGCAGGGTCGTCGCCTGCGCCTTGGTCGCGGGGCTGCCGATCATCACGCCCGTTGTCGGAGTGGTGGGCGGCGTAGGCAGAGACGGTGGGGTCGGCACAGTCGGTACCGATGTGACCGAAACGGTCGAGCTGGTAACCAGCGGTGCCGTGGAGATCGCCGGCCGTGCGGCAATGACGGCATTGGCGGATGCGACGGCCGGGCCCGTGGCCACCATAGCCAGGTTCCAGCTTGCGTTGGATGCGACGCTGGCCGTTACCTTGGACTGGTTCAGCAGCAGCACCGCACCCGACCGGTCGGCAACGACCGTGTTCCCCGAAACGTCCAGGCTGCTGCCGGCCTGCTGCGACTCGCTGCCATAGCGGACGAACGCGGTAACGGTCGAGGCAGTGCCCTTCTCGAGCGTGTTGCCCCGAAGCGTCACCGCACCCGCTGCCGGCAGGTCGATGGCGTAGCCGCCGATGCCGGCATTATCCTCGATCCGGGTCGTCGTGATCGCCGTCGCCACAGCCCGGCTGCGAACCTCGGTCGCCCCCGCCGCATCATGCACATAGCAGTCCGCGATGCTCAGCGACCTGATCGCACCAACCTGCACATTGGCGGAAAAGCCATCGTTGTTGCCGTTGCGGGCGAATTCGGAGGCCTGGATGGTCACCGTTGTCGCAGCGTTGGCCGTCGCATTGACGCCGTTCTGGTTGCCAGTGAACAGGCTGTTGCGGATCGTCACAGCCCCACCCTGCACCAACACGCCCGAGCCGGCCCCATCGGCACTGTGCATGTTGGTAAACGCGAACCCGTCGATCACAGCATCAGCGGTAGCTGTCAGCAGCGCCTTCGCAGGGCTTGTGGCATAGGTGCTGGTCATCGTGACCAGGCCCCCCACCGACACCAGCGTAATGGCAGCGTGCGTCGTGGCGAAGTCATTCGCGTAGGTGCCCGCCGAGACGGCCACGGTGTCGCCGGCCCTGGCCGCTGCAACCGCCGCCGCGATGGTGCCATACTGCTTGCCGCTGCCGACGGTGAGGGTCGCCATGCTCGAAAGCTCCTGCCGTGCCGGGCCACCCCAGCGACAGGTTCAATATGCCGTTATGTTCTTAATTATGAGACAATAGCATTATTTATGAGACTGGCCTCGTTCGAGATACATGCGCCATCCTCCGAGACTCGTGATATCCGCCGCGCCCCCGATCCCGGCGGCTTCAGCGAGGAAGCCGAGACATGATCCTCCCTCCAGCATCACAGTCCCGAAACCGAGTGGCGCCGGCACCTGGGCCAGCAGTGCGCCGATGCCCGAGGTCGGCACCGCCCAAACCTCACCCTCGATCGCACCTTCACCCCCCGCCACCATTCCAGGCCGCGCTCCAAGGGCAAACAGCCGATACTGCGGCGCAGTCCGGGCTCCCGCGAGGAACCGCCCACCCAATGCGGTGACTTGGTGGTTCAGCGGCAGGCCGCTCATGTGGGCGCCGATGCAGAACAGGGCGGTCTCATCCGGGCCGAGCGCGTCGGGCGTCACGGCGGCCGGGATCGGGGTCGCGGTGGCCCCGACCCGGTCCGTCGCCTGCCGGTGGATGGCATCGGCCAACGCCGCAAGCCGGCCCTCGGACCACGCCGGGCCAACCAGCGTGACGCCCACGGGCGCGCCATGTGCTGTGAACCCGGCGGGCACCGCAATAGCCGCCAAATCGCACAGGTTGACGAAGTTGGTATAGGTGCCCAGCCGGCTGTTCGGCCCGATCGGATCGGCCTCCAGCTCCGCCAGGCTAGGCCAGCAGGGGGCCGTCGGCAGCAGAAGCACGTCATGCGCCATGAACAGGGCCCTTGCCAGCATCCTGACCTGCGCCAGCCGGTGGAACGCATCAAAGGCATCGACAGTGCGTCGGTGCAGCCCGCCTTCCAGAATGGCCCGCGTGGCGGGATGCAGGCACTCCGGCCGGTCGAGCATGGCGCGCAAAGCCGCGGTCCGCTCGGCAACCCAGGGACCGTCGTACAACAGCCGGGCAAGGTCCAGGAACGGCGCGATATCGACCGTTGCCGCCCCCAGCCCCGCCGCCACACCTTCGACCACGCTGCGGATAGGCGCCTCGCACGCAGACAAGTCCGCAGGCACCGCAACACGCAGCGGACCCAGCGCCCCGCGACGTAAATATCCTGGTGGGGACGGCCGGCTGTACGGATCGCCCGCCTCATAACCCGCAATGATCCCGGCGACGGCAACGGCCTCCTCGACGCTGCGTGCAAAGACCGAGATGGCGTCGATGGACCGGCAAGCCGGCACCATGCCGGTGGACGGCACCGCCCCGACTGTGGGCTTCAACCCGACGATGTTACCGAACATGGCGGGAATTCGGCCGGAACCCGCCGTATCCGTCCCCAACGCAATCGGCACGATGCCCGCCGAGACCGCCACCCCCGACCCGGACGACGACCCGCCCGGCACGCGCGTCGCATCGAACGGGGCACGCGGAATGCCGTAAGGGCTGCGCACGCCGACAAGGCCGGTCGCGAACTGATCCAGGTTCGTCTTGCCCATGACGATGGCACCAGCGGCGCGCAACCGGGCGACGGCGGTGGCATCCTTGGCCGGTGTATACGCAAACGCCGGGCAGGCCGCCGTGGTCGGAAGCCCGGCCACGTCGATGTTGTCCTTGACCGCCACCGGCACGCCCCACAAAGCCCGGCCGCGCGGTCCCTCCGCCTCCAGCGCCGCGGCCTGGGCCTGCAGCGATGCATCGGGAACGCGATGTATCCACAGGGCCGGGTCGCTATAGGCCGCATCGGCGGCGATGGCGGCGCGGATTTGCCCGCTGGGTGTCATGCCCGCTGTTGTCAGACCAAGTCCAGCAGCGCGCGCGTCAGCAGCCCTGTTGGATGGCGCAGACTTCCGACGATCGTGAAATGGTCATCCCCTGGCCCAGGAATGAGCGCACCGGGCACGTGTGCGGCCGCGCGCTTCTCATGCAGCGCGCGGCTGTCGCCGACCAATGGCGGCAACTCGCCACTGCCATACGCGATGGAAAGCGGCTTCGGCACGACGGGGTGGCGCAGCGGCGACAGCATGTCGATCTCCGCGTCGGTGATGCGGGCCTTGTCGTTCAGATAGGTGTCGCGCACCGGCCCAAGCTCGAAGATGCCGCTGATCGCAAGCCCCGCATGCACGGCGGGGTGGCCAAGCACCATGGCGGTCAAGTGCCCGCCCGCGGACCAGCCGGACACGATGATCGGCCCCTGCACGCGCGCGCGGGTCCAATCCAGCGCCATCCGCATCTCGTCGACGATGTTGGTCATCGTGCCGTCGGGCGTGAGCGTGTAGCTCGGCATGGCGACGCTCCAGCCATGCGCCCGGACGCCGAGGCCCAGGACCGAGAAGCCCTCTCGGCTGTTGCGCTGCCAGTAGCCGCCATGAATGAAGAACAGGCATGGCGAGGCCGCTTCGGCCCCAGGAAAGAAGTCGATCTTCCGGCGCTCGCCCTCCCCGTAGGGCTGATCCAGCCCTTCCGGGTTCTCGGCGCGGACCTTCGCGGAGGCTTCGCGCATCTCGGCGACGATCGCCTGGCTGTTCGCCACGGCCTCGCTGTTGTTATAGCGCTGGTTGCGCTGCGCCTGTGTCAACATCCCCCAATCGTAAAGATGGGCCCGCATGCTCTCGTCCATCAGCCTTGTCCCTTCGGAAGCGCGATGCCGGCAAGTGCCTCCCAGACCCGGATGACGAAAGCGTCGTCACGGCCGCCATGCCCCATCGCCGCGGCGGCCAGAAACAGCTGATGGGCCGCGGCCGCCAATGGCAGCGGAAATCCCAGGGTTCGCGCCTGGTCCAGCACGATGCCCAGGTCCTTGACGAAGATGTTGACCGCGGAATGCGGCGTATCGTCGCCGGCCAGCACATGCGGAACCCGGTTCTGGAACATCCAGGAATTGCCGGCCGAGCTCGTGATCACATCATACACCGTCTGCGGGTCGGCCCCGGCCCGAATGGCCAGCGCCATTGCCTCGCCCGATACCGCGATATGCACACCGGCCAGCAACTGGTTGATCATCTTCACGGTGCTGCCAGCGCCGGCCGCATCGCCCAGCCGCCAAACCTTGCTAGCTATGGCATCCAGTATCGGTCCCGCACGCTCGAACGCGGCAGGCGAACCACTTCCCATAACGGTCATGGTTCCACCACGGGCCCCTGTCGAGCCACCGGATACAGGAGCGTCTAGAAACAGCAACCCTGCGGCTTCCACCCGAATGGCCAGCGCCTTGGCAATATCGGGCGACAGCGTCGTGCAGCAGAGAACGACCCCTCCGGGCGCAACCCGAGGAAGCGCTGCCGAGAGCACTGTATCGGCTTGCACGGCGTTGACGACAAACACGATCAGGGCATCGAGGTCTGGCGGCATTGCCTCGGGGGCCAGTACGCAATGGCCGCCCGCAGCCTCGACCTCGGCGAAGGCGGTATCGCGAATGTCGCAGCCATGAACCTCATGACCCTTCCTCGCGAGATTGAGGGCGGCACCCAATCCCATGGAGCCTAGCCCGATAACAGCGACTTTCACCCGCGTTTCTCCCGATCCGCGGGCAGGATGGCTCAAATCGGTTCGGGGTTCCAGATGGGGCCGACTGGCAGCCCCACCCGCGGCGCAAGCCTAACGGGCCCGGACTGTCCGCGCCGTGTCGAGGTGCCCCTGCACGGTGGGAAGCGTCTGCTGCGCGAAGGCCACAACCTCGGCTTCGGTGCCGCCGCCGATCTCGCTGTTCAGGTTCTGCACGGTGTCGCGGTGGCCCGCTGTCTGAGCTGCCATGTACTCGCGGTCGAAGCAGTGCTGCGAAAGCAAGGTAGCGGCGTTTCACGACGTGCGTTTTCCCTTGTAGATTGGCAGGGAAAACGCCGCCTCTGGCGAAGGGTTCGGTCCCTATCGCGTGTGCCGGAACCGCTCCACGGCGGAAACCAGTGCGCGCCGAACCCCAGGTTCCAGCGCCGAGTGCCCGGCATCGGGGATGACAGTCAGGCGTGCCGAAGGCCAGGCCGCAGCCAACTCGAAGGCGGTGCGCGCCGGGCACACCATGTCGTAGCGCCCCTGCACGATCTCGGCCGGCAGATGCCCGATCGCGTCCATCCCCGCCAACAGCCCGCCCGGCGGCAGGAACAGGTCATGCGCGAAATAATACGCCTCGATGCGCGCCAAGCCGAGGGCAGTGCGGTCCTGCGCGAAGCTTGTGACGGTATCGGGACTGGGCAGCAGTGTGCTGCAGGATCCCTCATAGACCGACCACGCGCGTGCGGCGGCCATATGGACCGCGGGGTCCGCATGGGTCAGCCGGCGAAGATACGCGCCCAGCACATCCTGTCGCTCATCGGGCGACAGGTGGCCGACGAACGCGGCGTGCGCATCCGGGAACACCGCAGCCAGTCCATGCAGGAACCAGTCGACCTCCGCCTTTCGGCCCAAAAACACGCCGCGCAGCACCAATCCGCGCACCCGGTTCGCATGCGCCTGGGCATACGCCAGCGCCAACGTGCTGCCCCAGGAGCCGCCGAACAGCAGCCACCGCTCGATGTCCAGATGCTGCCGCAGCGTTTCGATATCGTCCACCAGGTCCGGCGTCGTGTTCTGCGCCAGGCTGCCAAGCGGGCGTGATCGCCCCGCACCGCGCTGGTCGAAGATGATGAGTCGCCAAAAATGCGGATCGAAGAACCGGCGGTGCACCGCCCCGGCGCCGGCACCCGGCCCGCCATGCAGAAACAGAACGGGTTGGCCGCGGGGATTGCCGACCTGCTCCCAGTACATCACATGACCGCCGGGTAGCGGCATGTATCCGGTCTCGAACGGACCGATCTCGGGAAACAGGTCGCCACGGGGCATGACGCCCACTTTACACCGGGCAGCCAGCCCGCGAAATGGGCAGAGCGCGGTAACAGGGGAATTTGCGAATGCAGTTTTATCGGATCTGGGTGGCGATCGGCGCCATCATGGGTGCCCTTGCGGTCGCGGCCGCCGCCTACGCCGCCCACGCGCCCATCGACCCGGTGCGCGCCAAGGCTCTGGCAAGCGCCGTGCAGATGCAGGGATGGCACGCACTGGCACTGGTGGCGGTGGGCCTGGTCGGCGCGTCCGGCGGCTGGCCGATGCATGTGGCCGGCGCCTTGTTCCTTATGGGCCTGGCGCTGTTCTGCGGGGCGGTCTACCTGCCCCTGTTCGGCGGCCCGTCGCTGGGCATGACCGCGCCTGTCGGCGGGACGATGCTGATCGTGGGGTGGCTGGTGTTCGCGGCAGGGGCGTTACGAGGGTAATGCAATAGCCGCTTTTTACACCCATGTCCGGTCAATGAGTGCCAAACACGCACAGCCCGGCATTGAAGACGATGACGCCGAAGCCGCGCTGATCAAAGCGTTGATTGCCGATTCTCACGCGGACCGACGTTCTGTATCGCACGACCAGGTGCAGGAGAGGTTATTGTCGCTTGCGAAAGGTGCGTTCGACACCGCGTCCCCTGTCTATTCGTGTGACCGAGAACGGTGAAATCCACTATCCCACGCGTCTGGCATGGGGCTCAGGTCAGGCGTTACGGAAGGTTAAGGCACCCGCAAATCGGTGATCGTGCACAGGTCCAGCTTGCGCTTCTCCGTGGCATCGCCGCTGGCGAAAACCACGCGTACGTCATAGCGACACTCACCCCGCGACAGCCGCACCACGCGGGTGCCGCCGGCGGGCACGGTCTCGTCGCCAAGGCGGTCGCGGCCCCAGTTCTCGTCACCGGCTGGGCTGACATACAGCTCGTTCACCTCGGACCGGCCGCGGTTGACCAGGCGGAAGGAGGGATCGTCCGTCGCGGCCTGGTTTGGCGCAGGGCCTGCAGGCGGGCCGCCGCCGGGACGGCCGCCGGGAAAGGCGACGGTGTCGATCTCGCAGGTATCGAGTCGGCGGCGCTCCTCGGGCTTGCCGTCGCCATAGACGACGCGGATGTCGTACACGCAGTTGCCATCGGCCGGCAGGCGGACCGGGAAGGCCTGGCCGGCCGGCAGAAAGGACCGGGCCAGACGGTCGTTGCCCCAGCGGTCGATGCCGGCGGGTGTGGCGAACACCTGATTGATCGGTTGCGGCGACCGGTTGACCAGGTTGAAGGACGGATTGCCCCCTTGCGCCGCGGCCGGGTTGGGAGAAAGCAGGATCACGAGGACGGCCAGGCGCTTCATGACGAGACGGTATCGCGTCGCGCGCGGGGCTACCAGCGTCCCACGGGGTGGCGGCGCGCCCGGCCAACGACATACGCGGTCCAAAGCAGTTGCGGCGGCAGGACGAGCAATGGCGTCGCCGCCCGCGCCCAGCCGGCGGCATGCAGGAACAGCCAGGCCACGGCCCCGCCCCACAGCACGAACGACCACGCGATCAGCGTGACAGCCGGCACGGACAGCCCGGTGCGCTGTGCCACCTGATACAAGTGGCCGCGGTGCGCCTGGGTAAGCCGTTCATGAGCAAGCAGGCGACGGCAAAGCGTGAACGCGACATCGTACAGCACCCCGAACAGCAGCATGGGCACCAGCAGAATGGACAGCTCCACGCCCTGGAACCGCCCGGCCGCGATGGTGAGCACGGCGAGCACGAAGCCGCAGAACTGGCTGCCGACATCGCCCATGAAGATGCGCGCCCGGGGAAAGTTGAACGGCAGGAACCCGATCAGCCCCGCGGCGAGCACCAGGCTGGCGAAATAGACGAACCACCCGCCATAGCTCGCAGCGATCACGGCCAGGATAAGTGCGGCCAGCGCCGAGACCCCGGCAGCCAGCCCGTTCAACCCGTCGATGAAGTTCATCGCATTGGTCGCGAACAGTATCCATCCGAGCGTAAGCCCGGCACCAGCCCAGCCGAGATCCACCGCGCCCAGCACCGGCAGGTTCACCGTCTGCACGTACAACCCGCTTCCCACTGCCAGCAGCGCCGCGAAAACCTGTCCTCCGAGCTTTACCCAGAACGGCCACACCCTGACGTCATCCAGGTAGGCGACACCGGCGATGGCGGCCGCAGCCAGGATGACGCCCCGGAAATACCCGTCTGCGAGGCGGGAGAACTCCGCGAAGGCATAGAGCAGCACGATCCCGGCCAGGAAGGCCGCGACGACGCCCACGCCGCCGCCCTTCGGGATAGGCGCGGTATGGACCTTGCGCGCGTCCGGCGTGTCCATCACGCCCACGCCGATCATGGCGCGCACCACCGCCGCCGACAGGCCGGCAAGGAAGAGGCTGAACGCCAGGTGCTTCAGCATGGCTTCGGGGGTCATCGGTGGATCAACGGCGGCCTGCAGGGGTGTGCGCAACGCGGGGAAGGCGGCTATAGGGTCCGGACGATGGCCCTGCAACGCCCCCCCCTGAAACCCACGGCAAAGACCCGGCGCATCAACCGCATCTTCCTCAATGTGCTGATGGACGGCGGGCTGGCGGCGGTGGCGACTCCGCTGGCCCGCTACATCGCCGATCCCGGCGGCGGCCTGTTGCGCCCGCTATGGTTCGTGTGCGGCGGCGCGATAACCCTGCTGCTGGCCGGCCTGCCGTTCCGTATGCCCCAGCAATACTGGCGATTCTCGGGCATCGAGGACCTGCTGGCCGTCGTCGGCGGCAGCATCGCGAGCGCCATCCTGTTCGCGCTGCTGCTCACCAGCGCCGGGTTCTCACTGCCGACGACGACGTTCCCGGTCGTGCACGCGCTGGTGCTGATCGTGGCCTTGGGCGCGCCCCGTGTCCTGTCCCGGATGCGCCCCGGCTTCGTGCGGCCGGGGGCGAACGCGCAATCCGTGCTGCTGGCGGGCGCCGGAGAGGGCGCTGACCTGTTCCTGCGCGCCCTGGAGTTCCGCGAGGGGCGGAAGCGCTTCCGCGTGGTCGGACTGCTGTCGCGCAGCGAGGGCCAGACCGGGCGGCGCATCCACGGCCAGCGCATCCTGGGCAGCATCGACCAAGCCGGCGCCGTGCTCTCGAAATTGCGGGCGGAGGACCGGCTCCCGCAGGCGGTCGTGGTGACGGATGGCGACCTGGCCGGGCCCATGCTGTCGCGGCTGCTGGCGATGGCGGATGACGAGGGCGTGCCGGTCCGCCGCGCGCCACGCCCCACCGCGCTGATGGGCGCGCCCGGCACCGGCCTGGAGCTGGCACCCGTCGCGATCGAGGACCTGCTGAACCGCCCGCA
This sequence comes from Rhodospirillales bacterium, assembly GCA_043748985.1. Taxonomy (GTDB): domain Bacteria; phylum Pseudomonadota; class Alphaproteobacteria; order Acetobacterales; family Acetobacteraceae; genus JBBROS01. The sequence goes on along the minus strand of JAYVEG010000301.1, from coordinate 8,884 downwards.
GGTCGCGCTGGACCGCGAGGGCATGGCGCGCCTGGTGCAAGGCCGCCGCGTGCTGGTCACGGGCGCGGGCGGCACCATCGGGTCCGAGCTGGTGCGCCAGGTGGCGGCCCTTGGGCCCGCGCTGCTGGTGCTGCTGGACAATGGCGAGTTCGCGCTGTGGGCGATCGACCTCGAGATCGCCGAGAGCCACCCTGCCCTGCCGCGCCTGGCCCGCATCGCCGACGTGCGCGACGCGGCGCGGGTGGGGGCAGTGTTCGAGGAGATCCGGCCCGAGCTGGTGTTCCACGCCGCCGCGTTGAAGCACGTGCCCATGGTCGAGGCGAACCCGGGTGAAGGCCTGCTCACCAACGTCTGCGGCACGCGCCACGTGGCCGACGCGGCCCAGGCGAACGGTGCGGCAGCGATGGTGTTCATCAGCACCGACAAGGCCGTTAATCCCAGCAGCGTGATGGGCGCCAGCAAGCGCCTCGCCGAGATGTACGTTCAGGGCCTGGACGTCTCCGGCAGCGGCATGCGCTGCGTCACCGTGCGCTTCGGCAACGTGCTCGGCAGCACCGGGTCCGTCGTGCCGCTGTTCCGCCGGCAGCTCGAGCATGGCGGCCCCCTCACTGTCACCCACCCGGACATGCAGCGCTATTTCATGACGGTGCGCGAGGCCGTGGGGCTGGTGCTGCAGGCCAGCGTCGTCGGCACCGCCAACCCCACCGATGGCGGCATCTTCGTGCTGGACATGGGCGAGCCCGTGAAGATCGTCGATCTGGCCCGGCAGATGATCCGCCTGGCCGGCCTGAAGGTGGTCGAGGACGATGCGCCAGCCCCCCCTGGCGCCATCCGCATCGCCTTCACCGGCCTTCGCCCCGGCGAAAAGCTGTTCGAGGAACTGTTCCATGGCAAGGAGGCGCCCGTGCCGACCGCCCATCCCGGCCTGCTGATGGCCGCCCCCCGCACGGCGGATCCGGCCATCGTCGGCCGCGCCATCGACGAGATCGGCGCCCTTTGCCGCACCGGCCAGCATGCGGCAGCTCTGGCGCACCTGGCGCGGCTGGTCCCCGAATTCGAGCACAACCCGGCCGGCCTCGTCCGCGCCCTACCCGGAGGCTGAGATGCAGCCCATTCCCTTTCTGGACCTCAAGGCGCAACAGGCCCGGCTGGCTGGCAACCTGAAGCCGCGGATCGACGCGGTGCTGGCGCATTGCCAGTTCGTATTGGGCCCGGAGGTGGCCGAGCTCGAAGCCAGGCTTGCCGCCTATTGCGGGGCCAAGCATTGCGTCGGCGTCAGCTCCGGCACGGACGCGCTGCAGATCGCGATGATGGCCGAGGGCATCGGCCGCGGCGACGCCGTGTTCCTGCCCGCCTTCACCTATACCGCGACGGCCGAGGTGCCGCTGGTGCTGGGCGCCACCCCGGTCTTCGTGGACGTGGACTCCCGCACCTTCCAGATCGACCCCGGCGCCCTTGAGGTTCGCATCGCCGCCGTGAAGTCCGCCGGGCAGCTGCGCCCCCGGGCCCTGGTCGGCGTCGACCTGTTCGGCCAGCCGGCGGACTGGCCGGCGCTGAACGCCATCGCCACCCGCCACGGCCTGTTCACCATCGACGACCTGGCACAAAGCTTCGGCGCATCGCTGCATGGCGCCAAGCTGGGCACCCAGGCCTTGGCGACGGCCACCAGCTTCTTTCCCAGCAAGCCGCTCGGCGCGTACGGCGATGGCGGCGCGCTGTTCACAGACGACGCCGACCGCGCGGACCTGTTTCGCTCGCTGCGCACCCACGGCGAGGGCAAGACCCGTTACGAGGTGCTGCGCACGGGGATGAACGGGCGGCTGGACACGATGCAGGCCGCCGTGCTGCTGGCCAAGCTCGATGTGTTCGACGACGAGCTGGCGCGGCGGGAGGAGATCGCCGCGATCTACGACCGGCGGCTGGGCAACCTGGTCGAAACGCCGGCGCGGGTGCCGGACAGCACGAGCGCCTGGGCGATCTATGCGGTGCTGCTGACCGATGAAGCCGCGCGGACCCGGGTGCAGGACCTGCTGAAGGCGCGCGGCGTTCCCAGCGCCATCTACTACCCGCGGCCGCTTCATAAGCAGCCGGCCTATGCCGGGCATCATGACGGCGCGAGCCTGCCGGTCAGCGAGGACCTGGCTACGCGGATCATGGCGCTGCCGATCCACCCGGACCTTACGGATGCGGACGCGGAGCGGGTGTGCGATGCCATGGCAGAGGCGCTGGCCGGTTAGGCTGCAACCCGGGCTGCCGCACGTTGTTAGGGTATAATGACCCAGCCGAAGCAACCGCCCAATCCGCCCGAGCCCGCGCCGTCGGCAGACCCCGATCCCGAACGGACCGCGACCCCGGGCGTCCCCGATGGCACGGAGGACGCGGAGCCGACGGGATCGCCGAATTCCGACCGGTACGATACCGAGACCGGACCCCACCAGTAACGCCCGGACGGGGAGAGACCGGTCAGGTTCTCCCCGTCGATGACCGCCGAACGGCGGAGGCAGTCAGATGGATAGCGCCGTGATAACGCGGCGGGCGAAGGCAGCGGGGTCGGAGGGGAGATCGCCGTCCTGCACCCGTGCCACGTCCAGCAATAGATGCGCCGCGTCGGCCAGGTCCTCGCCAGCGTCGGCCTTTTCTGCCAGCCGGCGGATCAACGCGTGCCGGGCATTGATCTCGAGCGTTGCCGGCATGGCGAACTGCTGGCGCCCATGACGCTTCAGGATGCGCTGCATCTGCAGATCCGGGCCGAACCCGGCAGCGGCCAGCACCACGGCGCTCTCGACGAGTCTGTCCGTCGTCCGAACGTCGCCGATCTCGTCACCCAGCGATGCCTTCAGCGCCTCGATCAGCTTCGTGACGTCGACGGCCTCGCCCTCCGGCGCCTCGGCCGACAGCTTCGACAGGTCCGCCGCACCCTGGCTCACCGACTTTAGCGACTTACCCTCGAACGCGCCGAGCCGCTCGGGCCAGAAGGCGTCGACCTGGTCGGTCAACAGCAGAACCTCCACGCCGCGGGCTTTGAAGCCCTCGAGTTGTGGGGACTTCGCCAGCACGTCGGCGTCGTCACCAGCCAGGAAGTAGATCGCCTCCTGCTCCGGCTTCATGCGTTCCACATAGTCGGAGAGCCCGGTCCAGCCCTCGACGGAAGATGACTTGAACCGTAGCAACGGCGCCAGATCCTGGCGGTATTCGGCGTCGTCCCAAACGCCCTCCTTCAGAATGGGCCCGAACGCCTCAATGAACTTGCCGTAGTCCTCGGCGTCCTTGGCACGAGACTTCAGCTCGTTGATGACCCGGCCTGTCACGGCCTTGCGGATCTTCGACAGCACTGGGGTCGCCTGCAGCATCTCGCGGCTGACGTTCAGCGGCAGGTCTTCGGTATCCACGACACCCTGCACGAAGCGGGCCCAGGGCGGCAGCAAATTGGCTTCGTCGGTGATGAACATGCGGCGGACGTGCAGGCGCACCCGGCTCTCGCGCGGGCCCTCGACAGGCTCGAACGGCGGCATGCCGGGGATGAACAGCAGGGCGGTGAACTCCAGCGCGCCCTCTGCCCGCCAGTGCAAGGTCGACCATGGCTCGTCGAAGGCGTGGGCGACGTGTCGGTAGAAGTCCTTGTACTGCTCGGGCGTCACCTCGGACTTCGACTTCCGCCACAGGGCCGTGCCCTCATTGGCCGCCTTGTCCGCCTCCTCGCCGCCCTGGGCCACCAGGATCGGCACGGTGATGTGGTCCGCCCACTTGCGGATGATGGTTTCCAGGCGGACCGGCTCGAGGAACTCGTCGGCGTCGTCCTTCACGTGCAGGACGACGGTGGTGCCGGGTTCGGCGCGGTCGGCGGGGGCCAGGGTGAAGGCGCCGCCGCCTTCGCTGGCCCAGGTCCAGGCTTCTTCGGAGCCTGCACGGCGGCTGGTGACCTCGACACGGTCGGCGACCATGAACGCGGCGTAAAAGCCGACGCCGAACTGGCCGATCAGGCTGGGCTTGTCCGTGGCGCCGGATTTCGCCGCCTCCTGCCCGAAGGCGCGGGTGCCCGACCGGGCGATGGTGCCGAGGTTCTGGGTCAGCTCCGCCTTGCTCATGCCGACGCCGTCGTCGGTGATGGTGATCGTTTTCACCTCTTTGTCCGCGGCGACGCGGATGGCGGCGTTCTCGGGCGGGGTGAGAGCCGGGTCGGTGAGGGCCTCGAACCGGCGGCGGTCGGTGGCGTCGGCTGCGTTGGCAACGAGCTCGCGGAGGAAGATCTCGCGGTCCGAGTAGAGCGAATGCACCACGAGGTCGAGCAGTCGGCCGACCTCGGCGCTGAACTCATGACGTTCGGGGGTGATGGTCTCGCTCATTCCTGGGCCGCTCCGGTGTTGTGAGTGGCGGAGATATGTTCCGGAGGGAGGTTGGTTTCAACCGAGGAGCGGTGCGAGAGCGGCGGTTACGGCTGGGAGGGCTTGGGGGGGCACGGTGAAGAAGGCGCCCGTCACATGTAGCGCCGGGTCGGGTGCCAGCCCAACCGCTATTCCGCAGGGACCGTCCGTGCCCGCCCCAGCATGGCCTGGACGACGAAGATCATTAGGCCGGCGAAGGCGAGGCAGCCTGCGAGGAAGAACATCGGCGTCAGGTCGCTGTGGGTCGCGTCCTTGATCATGGGCACCACGTTCTGCGCCACGAACCCACCCAGATTGCCGACGGAGTTGATGACGGCCAGCCCCGCCGCCGCGCTGGCACCGCGGAGGAAGCTGCTGGGCAGGGTCCAGAAGATCGGCTGGGCGGCGAAGATGCAGGCGGCTGCGATGCACAGCAGGGCAAAGCGGACGGGGTTGCTGGGCACGATCACGCTGACGACCAGGCACAGGGCGCCGATCGCGACGGGGATCACGATGTGCCAGGTCTTTTCGCCCACCTGCTCCGAGTGGCGCGGCAGCCACCACAGCGCGAAGCCCGTCAGGATCCAGGGCAGGATGTTGATGAAGCCGTTGACGGTGTTGGTTACGCCGAAACCCTTCACCACCGTCGGCAGCCAGTAGCTGAGGCCATAGGCCGCCAGCGGAAATCCGACATACGTCAGCGCCAGCAGAAGCACGCGGCCATCCGTGAGGGCGGCGAGAGGGTTGTGGTGCTCCGTCTTGTGGCCGGCCATATCTTCCGACGCGATCGTCTGCTGGAGCCAGGTCTTCTGCGCGGTGCTTAGGAAGGTCGCGTCTTTCGGGCCGTCAGGCAGCGCGAAGAGGCAGACGATCCCCATGACGATGGCCGGGCCGCCGGTGGCGATGAACACCCATTGCCAGCCCTGCAGGCCCAGCACGCCGTCGAGATCCAGCAGCGAGCCGCAGATCGGCGCGCCGACCGCGTTGGCGACGACGCTGGCGATCATGAACCAGCCCACCATGCGCGCCCGATGGCTGAACGGCACCCAGACCGTGAGCAGGTACAGCACCCCGGGGAAGAACCCGGCCTCGCACGCGCCGAGCAGGAAACGCAGGATGTAGAACATCGCCTCGTTCTGGGTGTAGCCCAGCAGGATCGTGACGATGCCCCAGCTGATCATGATCCGCGCGAACCAGCGCCGGGCCCCGACGCGGCCGAGCACGAGGTTGCTGGGCAGTTCGAACAGGAAATAGCCGATGAAGAATAGGCTGGCGCCGAGGCCGTATGCGGTTTCGGACATGTGCAGCGCATTCAGCATAGTGAGCTTAGCGAAGCTGACGTTCTGCCGGTCGATATAGGCGACCAGGTACATCAGCCCGAGCAGCGGCATGACACGCCGGAGGAACAGGCCGATGACGGCATCCCCGGTTGCGGTATCCTGCTGCATCGTTTCGATCCCTATGCCCTTGAACGCCGAACGCGGCTGCAACCGGCCCGGTTGCGCGAGGGATACCGCTACCGTGCCACAGCCGAAAGGCACAACACGGTGGTCTGGGCATCAGCCGGGTCGATACCGGGTTCAGCTCCCTCGATAGGTCGTATAGGTCCATGGGGTGACCAGCAGCGGCACATGGTAATGCGCCTCCGCCTCGGCGAGGCCGATGCGGATGGGAACGACATCGAGGAAAGGGGGGTCTGCGACCACTGCTTCCGTCCGGGCGAAGTAGGCGCCGACATGAAAGCGGACCTCGTATTGCCCAATCCGAAGCGGCTGGCCATCCGCAATGAGGCCTCCAGGCACGCGGCCGTCGGCATCGGTAAGGGCCGAGACCAGCAGCTCGGGCCCCTGGGGCTCGAGCACGAACAACTCGACCAGCACGCCGCCGGCAGGTTTTCCCCGCGCGTGGTCGAGCACGTGGGTGGAAAGACCCCCCCCGGTGCGCGGGATGCCGGGCCCGTCGACGAGGCCGACGATTCGAAGCCGGGTGATGCGGAAGATCTCGGTGAGTGCGGCGGCCCGTTCGTCCGTCGGGGCGGCAGACAGCCGGCGTTCGAAGCTGTGCAGAATGGAGGCCCGCGTGTGGCGACGGACGCAGATGATGAAGGGGATGCCGAAGCGGGCCCTATAGGCCGCGTTCATGGCATCGAACCGCGCCCCCGCCACGCCGCGCAGCCGGTCCAGGCCGAGGCCGGCCTGCTCGCTGGCCGAGTGCTCCGCCAGCACCGCCGTGCCGGCCAGGTCCGGGTGGGCATTCAGGAACGCCGTCTGCGTGGCGTCGTCGGCCTGCTTCACGCTGTTGAACATGGCCTGGTGCAACGCCGTCACGGTGGCGAAGGGGCGGCTGGCGGCGGCGCGCTCGGCAACCCAGGGGCTGTGCTCGAACACGGCGCCCAGCGCCGTCACGAAGGCGCTGTGATCCAATGAATTAAGTTCATCGAGGGTGATCATGCAACAAACTCCGGGCCCGGTGCGGTGCAGTCCGCGCCGGGCATGGTCGAGATCACGCGATCCTCTTGGAAAGGTCTGTCAGCCGCTCCATCACCAGCATGGACATCCAGCCGCCCCTCCGGGTCCTGCCTCAAGCGGATGGGCAGCATGTCCGTCGCCGCATTGCGAAGTAACAGGCTGACGGGGATGTTGTCGAAGCTGGCGAGAGCGACCTGGCGGCCCTGGTGTCGGAGCGGGTGGGCCGGGCGCTGGCACAGCAGTTCCGGCTGCGCTTTCGAACCGCCCTGTGAGACGGTGCCGGTGGCATTATCGGTGGTGTGGTACCGGGCACACGGCGCGGGACCGGCGGGGGAATGGTTGCGGGGCGTTATCATCGAGGCAGCTTCGAGGCTTTGAGCTTCGCTAGATTGCGCGCCTGACGGCTGCGACGAAGGCGCGGATGAGCGCCGGGTCTTTCACGCCGCGGGCGCGCTCGACGCCGGACGAGACGTCCACGGCGGCAGCACCGGTTTGGCGGATGGCATCGGCGACGTTATCGGGCGTCAGGCCGCCGGCCAGCAGCCAGGGGGCCGGCGCGTGCCAACCTTTGAGCACCGACCAGTCGAAGGATTGGGCGTTACCGCCGGGCAGTTCGGCATCTTGGGGCGCCTTGCGGTCCAGCAGCAGGCGGGTGATGCCCGGCGCCGCTTCAGGGAGGTCCGCGGGACCGGCTATGCCCACGGCATGCCAGACGGGGACGCCGAAGCGGGAGTGGATCTCGGCGGCACGGGCCGCGGAGGCGTGGATTTGCAGGGCGGCCACCGGCATCGCGTCGAGGATGGCGGCCACGTCGTCATTCTTGGGATCGACGAGGAGGGCAATCGGGCGCGGCCCATGGGGGTGTCGTGCGGCCAGGATGGCGGCCTCGGCAGGGGTGACGTATCGGGGCGAGGGCGGGAAGAAGTTGAACCCGACCCATTCGGCGCCGGTTTCCGCCACGGCATCGACTGCCGCGGCGTCACGGACGCCGCAGATCTTCACCTCGATCATGCGCGTGAACTCAGGCCGGTGGCGCCAGAACGACGGCCCGGCCGGTCTGCAGCCCTTCGACCTGTTGCTGGCGCATCCAGGCGATGCGGCCCTGAAGCTCGCGGACGTGGCGTTCTGCGCGGCGGGCGCGGGTTCGGGCGCCGACGGCCGATGTCCAGGTCATGAGCGCGCCGATCACGAAGAAGATGGCAGCACCCATGAGGACGGCGACGGAGAGCGGCACGACGAGCTGGATGTCGGTCGGCCAGATGCCCACTGTGACCGGCTGTTGGTTAGAGAGGGCGAATGCGATCAGGATGATCAGGAGCGGGATGGAAATAAGAATACGGATGATCATGGTAGCCTCAGGCGCTGGCGCGCTCGGTCCTCGGGGTGGTGCGGGCGCCGGGCTTGACGGGGCCGCGGTTGACACGCTCGCGCAGGTCCTTGCCCGCCTTGAAGAACGGAACGGCTTTTTCATCGACGGGGACGGCTTCGCCGGTGCGGGGGTTGCGGCCGGTGCGGGCGTCGCGGCGCTTGACGGTGAAGGCGCCGAAGCCACGCAGTTCGACGCGCGAGCCGCGGGCGAGGGCTGCGGTGATCTCGTCGAAGATCGTGCTCACGATCAGTTCGACGTCGCGGGTGTTCAGGTGCGGGTTGGCCGCGGCAAGGTCGGCGATCAGCTCGGACTTCGTCATCGGTATGTCTTTGCTGGCCCGGGTGGTGATGGCGAGACCATGCCTCCGGGTGGGTGGGCACGTCAAGGAAACCGCGGATGATTCCGGGGCGATTGGTGGAGGGGTGCGGTTTGGGGGGGCGTTTGGGGGGCGGTCGTTCCTCCATAAGGGAGGCGTGTGCTTTTGACGCGAACCCTCACCCCGGCCCTGTTCCCAGAGGGAGCGGGAGAATCGGGTGCGGCCCCTGATGGGGCGGGTTGGCGGTGACCTTGGGTGGGGGTTAGCCGGCGCGTTCCCAGGTTTGGGGCGGGAGGAGGTCGCAGCCGGCTATGGCGCGGATGAGGTTGGCTTGTTGGTGGAAGGTGGCGGTGAGGGCGAGGCCGACTTC